>JAAFJQ010000055.1 GCA_013298185.1 Deinococcales bacterium | reverse complement strand
AAACCACGTATTGACCGTGAAGTGCTTGCCCTGCACCGCGAAGGCATCATCGCCATGAGCGGCTGCCTAGGCGCAGAAGTGCCGAACATGATCTTGAATGACCGTCTCGAGGATGCCGAGGAACGCTTGAAATGGTACTTGGCGACCTTTGGCGAAGATTACTACATTGAAATCCAGAATCATGGTCTGCCCGAGCAGCAAAAAGTCAACCCAGTCCTGAAAGCATGGGCAAATAAATACGGCATTGGCATGGTAGCCACCAACGACGGACATTATGTGCGCCACGAAGATGCCTACGCCCATGAAGTGCTGCTGGCAATTCAGACCAAAGCCCTGATGTCCGAAGAAAAACGCTTCAAGTTTAGCTGCGAAGAGTTCTACGTGAAAACCCAAGCTGAAATGGAAAACCTCCTTCCCTCGAGCGATTGGGGCGATCAGATTTATGACAACAGCATGGAAATAGCCGCTAAATGCAACCTGGAGCTGCCGATTGGCTCAAAGCGCGTCTACCAAATGCCTGCCCTGCCCATCCCCGAAGGGCGCAGTATGGCAGAAGAACTTCGTGTCCAAGTCTACCGAGGCACGGTTCAACGCTACCCCAAGGAATTCACCCTCGAGTTACTGCACGAATACGCTGCCCTGTCCCTCGAGAAACTGGACGATTCCAACCGCCAAACTGTCCTCTCCCGAACCGTAGGGGCGAGGCATGCCTCGCCCGTGTCCGAATCAAACGTTGTTTCGTCAGATCAGCCGAAGCTCGAGGCAAATGCAGATCAGGGCGAACACGAGCGACCCAGCCCGTCAGGTGCATCTCTTGGGTCAAGACAGGTTCGCCCCTACGAAAAACATGTGCAGGATTTTGATCTCGAGCAAACCATTTTGTTATTGGCTTTTATGGGCGAAATTTGGCTCGAGCAATCCAAATCAGAAAAGTACACGAAATACATTGCGCTTGATGAACTCGAGGCAGATCCAAATATCGCCTCGAGACTCGGACAGTCTTTGGTCGTTCTGCGACGTGCTGAGTACGAACTTGGTGTGATTATCCGCATGGGTTTCCCTGATTACTTTTTGATTGTTGCGGATTTTATCAATTGGGCAAAAGACCATGGCATCCGCGTTGGTCCAGGGCGCGGTTCGGGCGCTGGTAGCTTGGTGGCTTTTGCGCTTCGGATCACCAACCTCGACCCAATTGGTTATGGCTTGCTGTTCGAGCGCTTCCTCAACCCTGACCGTGTTTCCATGCCAGACTTCGATGTGGATTTCTCGGACTCGAGGCGCAACGAAGTGATTGAATACGTTCGCAACAAATATGGTGATGACAAAGTCGCCATGATTGCCACGTATGGAACGATGTCCTCGAGGGCTTGTTTTAAGGATGTGGCTCGGGTTCTCGAGTTGCCATTTGCCGAAGCCGATAAACTCTCGAAGCTCGTGCCTGTGGTCTTTGGTCGTGCGCTGACCCTCGAGGCTGCTGAAGAAGCTGTGCCTGACATCAAAGCCATGCTCGAGGCAAACCCCGAGACACGGCGGGTGTATGAAATCGCTAAGAATTTAGAAGGTTTAACCCGTCACTCGAGCATCCACGCTTCTGGTGTGGTGATTGGACGCGAGCGCTTAGACAACATTGTGCCATTAATGCGAGCTGGATCAGACGAAGGCGTGGTCTGTCAGTACGACATGAGCAGTGTTGAAGACATTGGCTTAATCAAAATGGATTTCCTTGGTTTACGCACCTTGTCGTTTCTCGAGGAAGCCGTGCGAATCATCAAAGAATCCAAAGGGGTCAGCCTCGAGCCTGATGATTTTCCACTCGATGACGCAAAAACCTATGAACTTGTCTCGAGAGGGGAGACCAAAGGGGTTTTCCAACTCGAGGGTGGTGGGATTACCGATGCAGCGCGGAAACTCAAGCCGCGTCGAATCGAGGACATCAATGCGCTGTCGGCGCTGTACCGTCCGGGTCCAATGGAGAATATTCCAGCTTATATTGAACGGCATCACGGGCGTGAAGCTGTGCGTTATGACCAAGGCGAGTTCAACCTGCCCAAGTGCGAACCGCTCCTTAAGCCAATTCTCGAGGAGACTTATGGCATTCCAGTCTACCAAGAGCAGATTATGCAGATTGCTTCAGCAATTGCAGGTTATACGTTAGGGCAAGCTGATTTGCTGCGCCGAGCGATGGGTAAGAAAAAAATCGAAGAAATGGAAAAGGAGCGGGTCAAGTTTGTGGCTGGTGCGAAATCAGCCCATAGCATTCCCGAAGATGAATCAGCGCGTTTGTTTGGTATTCTCGAGAAATTCGCCAACTACGGGTTTAACAAATGCCTTGTTGGGGATTCGGTTGTTCACTCAACCAGTGGTGTGCCTTACACCATGAAGGCTTTGTTTGAGCGCCAAGAACCAATTGAAGTGGCGACGCTCGAGGAAGGCTATACCATTGGGACTAGTCGAGTTAAAAGTGTCTTTGAAAATGGTGTCAAACCAGTCTTTGAACTGAAAACTTCGCTCGGCAAGACTTTGATGGCAACTGGAAATCATCCATTGTTTACCTTGAACGGTTGGAAGAAACTTGAGGATTTGCGCCTTGGAGACCGAATTGCTGCTCCTGCCAGATTACCTATCGAAGGAAGTAAGACTTGGGAGAAGCATCAATTGGTGCTTTTGGGTTGGGTGCTGTCAGAAGGCAATACCTGCCACCCTGCTGGTTTTTATGTCTACACCCAAGACCCTGCTTCTCTCGAGGATATTGTTCTCGCCAGTAAAGGATTTGAGAATACCAATGCCACAGTCAAGTTAAGAAAAGATCGAAACGATGTGTATGACGTTTACGTTGGAACAGGTCTGCGTGGCATTCCGGGGCGTTCGGGAGCGCGTCTATGGCTCGAGTCGCTGGGTTTAATTGGTTTGAATGCGACGCAAAAACACTTCCCCGAGGCTGTTTTTGAGCTGTGCAATGCTGATTTAGCGGTTTTACTTGGGCGATACTGGTCAGGCGATGGATTTGTTTGCGGTCATGGTGCGAACTCAACCCCTTATGTGGCAACTTCATCTGAAAAAATGGCTCAACAACTTCAGCATTTGCTGCTCAGATTAGGTATGGTTTCGCGTTTTTGTGCCAAACGATTCAACTACAAAGAAGGTCGGATTGGGTACACCGTGCATCTCTTGGGGCGAAGGTCACTTGAGGTGTTCCAACAAAAAATTGTGCCGCATTTGATTGGACGTGAACCACAAATCCAAATCCTGAATGATTTTTTGGCAAACACCCCTGCCAACCGTGAAAGCATAGATACCTTACCGCCCGAGATCAAGGCATGGGTGGTGGCAGCCAAAGAACGCAGTGGTCAGACTTGGGTTGAAATCGAAACCCAATCAGGTATTTGTGTCAAAGAATTTTATGGCGCACCCAAAGCCCATAAAAAAGGTTTTCGCCGCGATACCATTGCGCGTTTAGCCAATTATTTTTCAGATGCCAAGCTCGAGAATGCCTGTTGCCAAGATTTGTATTGGGAAACCGTGACCAGTCTCGAGCCAGCAGGTCAGACCATGACCTATGACTTGGAGATTGAACGCACCCATAATTTTGTTGCGAACGATCTGATTGTTCATAATTCCCACAGCGCAGCTTACGCATTTATTTCTTTCCAAACAGCATACATTAAAGCCCATTATCCTGTCGAATTTATGGCAGCTTTATTAACTGTTGAGCGCCGCAATTCCGATAAAGTCGCTGAGTACATCGCTGATGCCAGACAAATCAAACTCGAGAACGGTAAACCAATAGAAGTCCTGCCCCCTGACATCAACCGCTCGAGCAGCGATTTCAAAGTCGTTGGGGATTCAATTCTCTTTGGTCTGTATGCCGTGAAATCCTTGGGCGAAGAAACCGCTAACGCCATCCTCGAGGAGCGCGAAAAAGCAGGTGCGTACAAATCTCTAGCCAATTTCTGCTCGAGGTTGCAGCACACGGGCTTGAACAAACGCTGGATTGAATTCTTGGTGAAGGCTGGCGCGTTCGATGCTTACGGCGCTCGAGAAGCCCTGCTCGAGAGTGTCGAAGAAGCCATTTCCTACGCCAATGGTCAAGCCGACATGAATTCCCAAGGTATGGATAGTCTGTTTGGCATGGCAACCATCGCCCCTGAACCCAAACTCAAAATCATTCCAGCCGCGCTGAACGAAGAAGAAACCCGTTCTCGAGCCATTGCCCGTTTGCAATTTGAAAAAGAAGCCGTGGGTTTGTACATCTCTGGGCATCCGCTCGAGCATTACCCCGGGATGCTCGAGGCGGCTTCTTGTAAAGTCTCGCAAGCCGAAGTCTGGTTTCACACTTCAAGCGCCCCTGTGGGCTACCGTGGACGCAAGCGGGCGGTCTTGGCGGGAATGATTAGCGGTGTGCAGCGTAAACCCACCAAATCAGGCGGGATGATGGCACGGTTTATCCTGACCGATGATGCTGGAGCGGCTGAGTTGGTGGCGTTCTCGAGGGCATACGACAAAATCAACGAGAAGCTAATCGAAGACAGCCCCGCCCTCGTGGTGGTTGAAATCGAACCTGATGGTGAAGAAGGCGTGCGCGTCACTGTCGAGGAATTGCTGCATTACAGCGAAGCCAAAGACATGCCCAAAACCTTAGCGCTCGAGATGAACCTCAATTCCCTCGAGCCTGAGTTCTTATCGCACTTGGACGAGATGCTGCAAATCCAAGATGGCATCGCCAACATTCCAATTCACTTGCGACTTGTGGGCAACGATGCCTTTGAAGTCTGGGAACTGACCCATAAAGCCACCGATAGCACCTTAAAGCGTCTGAAACTCGAGTGTCCGTGGCTCAAAGTTGGCATGGGTATTTCAGGCGAAGCAGTCCTAGCCAAAACCATGCCGCCCAAAAAAGCATGGGAAGGTAAATCCAAAACCCCTCGAGTGGAGAATTAAATGGCAAAAGACCGTTTTCATGATGTCGTCCGAACTGCCCTTGAAAGAGATGGTTGGCGAATTACCAATGACCCATTGCTCATTCCAATTGGTCGTTCCAACCTTCAAATTGACTTAGGAGCAGAACGCTTAATTGCAGCCGAAAATGGCAAAAAACGCATAGCTGTTGAAATTAAAGTCTTCGGTTAGCCTTCGTTTACCAATGCTTTTCACGAGGCACTTGGGCAATTTCTAAATTATCGCTTACAACTTGAAAAGCGAGAGCCGACTCGAGAATTGTTTTTGGCTGTGCCTGTGGATACTTTTGTGCGTTACTTTGATTCGGAACTAACGACAGATGCGATAACTCATTTTCAAGTCAAAGTTCTTGTGTACGATCCTATCAGCGAGGTGATTGTTCAATGGGTCAACGATTAACACAAGACCAAATGGTAATTTTATCAGTTCTCGAGCCAATGAAGTTGTGGAGAACACCGTATGCTGAACTTAAATACGAATTGGTTGCCGATTTTGCCAATCAGCATTTTCAGGTGTGTATGACAGGTTGGGATGGTTCAACTCGAGTCCATAGTATTTTGGTGCATATTGTCATCCGAGACAACTTAGTATGGCTCGAAGAAGATTTGACTGATGCTGATATTGCTGAGCAATTGGTACAAGCTGGCATTGCTCGAGATCGAATTGTTTTGGGTTTTCAAGCACCTTACAAGCGTGGAATGTACGGTTTCGCGCAAGGTTAATGTGTCAGCCTTACTTGGTGTTCCGATAACTGTTGCTACGCTCGAGGCTTGGGCAAAGATTTTTGTGTTTGACCTTGAACCACTTATTTTGGACCAAGAAACCCTTGAATTGCTCGAGAATGTGCCACTGATCTACTCGAGATATGATTTTAACTTTTGGCTTGGTTCACAACCACTCGAGTACAAAGACGCTTACCGGTTTTGGAATGTGAAACTCGAGACTGTGGTGCTTCTGACCAGCCAAGATTTTGATTTGCTCCCTCGAGCTTTGCAACAAAAATTGAATTCGCTTCAAGTCAAAGCCAATCGAGGCTTGGTTTTTTCGTTAGCAGATGCCAAACGATTTGGTATGGATGCAACGTTTCTAAAGCGCGATGGCTTCAAAGACTATTTTATTTTGCGTTTTGATGCGTGGTGGTCACTCACTCGAGCCCAGCGGTTTTCTTGGCTTAGGGCATTTGTTGAGGCAGAAGGTCTTGCCATGCAACGTATGTATGGGCATTCATTGATGCGGTTTTTTCCAAACAGCGGAGCAAATTGTTTTTCAACAGCTCTGGCTGGCATAGAAATGACCAAAGCTCGAGCTGAGATGTTTGCCCGATTATGGTTGACTGAAACTGTTTTTCAGGCTCACCTCGAGACTCGGGGTTTTCGAGTCAAGGCTTTTGTTGAAAACCTATTCGCAAGAAACACAGTACTCACTTGGCAAAACTCAAGTGGCAAAATGGTTCATGCCGCCACTTGTTTGGGTAATGATTTATGGCTGAACAAGGATTCACAAGCGTGGTATTCACCTGTTCAAGTTCTCACAACACAAGAGCTTTTGCAGCGCTGGTCTGAACCTGAACTCAAGAAGCGGTTGTGGGTACAACCATGAAATCGAGCTTAAGCCTTCGCGCAGTGCTGGTCATTATCGTTGCAGCAATTACACTTTTTCCAAATATCGTGGTGGTGTATTTGCTGAGTACAACAGGTCAATTTCAATTGGTTTGGTGGTTTCCAGTTTGGCTCGTTGGGGTGATTGCGCTTTCAATCGGAGCTGGGATTGCTGTGACCAATACGTTGCTGCGACCATTGTTTGCTTTGCGCGATGACCTGCAAAAACTAGCCAATCGTCAAGAACGCCTTGCCAGTTTGGAAATTGATGTTGGTTTAGAGCATCCCGTGGAAATTCGTACTTTGCGTCAGGCATTTGCCAATCTGCTCGAGGCATTGCGTGAAGAAAACCAGAAACGCGGGGCTTTTATGGCAACTTTGGTGCATGACTTAAAAACCCCAATTATCGCTGCCAATCATGCTTTAAGTGCGATTGAACACAACGATTCGCTGACTCGAGATGAACGAATTGTGCTGGTCAAAAGCATTCAACTCGAGAACGAAGCGCTGCTCAGTTTGGTGCAAAAAATGGTGGATGCCAACCGCTTTGAACGCGATGATGTGCAGTTGATCCTCGAGGCTGGAGAATTAGAAGAGGTCGTGCAAGCCGTGCTGCATCGGATTTCGGCTGCTGCGCTGGAACGTGGGGTTGCAGTTAGACTCAGCGGACAGGGGAGAGCTTTGATTGCCAAAAAAGAACTCGAACGGGCTGTGCAGAATTTACTTGACAACGCCATTCGATACGCCAAATCTAGCGTAGAAATTCAACTCGAGGATGGAGTAATTACTGTCCAAGACGACGGCGCTGGGCTACCAAGCAGTTTGGAGCATCTGGCAAAACCCTTTAACTCAGAGCGGGTTGCCATGGCAGGACGTGAATACACTTCTGGTACAGGTGGACTTGGGTTGTTCATAGTCTCGAGAATCGCTGAGTTGCACGGTGGTCAACTCGAACATGTAACCACCCATGTAGGAACTGGTTCACCCACCCAATCGGGGGCTGGACTTTCGATCAGGCTTCAAAAAGTGCCTTCTGATGTAAACTAATTCATGCCTCGAGTGATTATTGTGGACGACCACCCGCTTTTTCGGGTGGGTTTAAGTTACGCCCTAAAAGCCCTCGAGTTTGAAATCCTAGCCGAAGCCGTGGATGGCGCAGATGGCGTGCGCCGCTGTCTCGAGTTACGCCCTGATGCAGTGCTGCTCGATGCCAAAATGCCAAACATGGATGGTTTAGAAGCCTGCCGACAAATTCACTCAAGCTTACCTGAGGTGCGAATCATCATGCTCACAACATTCTCTGAAGCTGCGCTGGTACAAGCTGCCAAAGATGCTGGTGCGATTGGTTTTGTTTCTAAGGAAACCGAAGCTCCACGTTTGGCTGACATGATTCGTAAAGCCATTGATGACCCGAATTTCACGTATTTCCCAAAGATAGACCTGCCCAAACTTTCCAACCGTGAACTCGAGGTTCTAAAAAGCATGGTGCTAGGTAAATCCAATAAAGAAATCGCCAAGGAACTTGGTTTAAGCCCAGACACGATCAAAGACCATTTAGAGAATGTCTACCGTAAACTCGAGGCGCAAGACCGAGTAACAGCCAGCCAACGCGCACGGGATTTGGGTTTGGTGTAGGTATGAAGGATTTGCTCGTGTAGTGCTGGACGATTCTAAACTTAAAACCTGCTGCTCGAGAATATCTGAATTGTTTTGACGTGACACAAATGAAACCTTAAGGTCATACTCGAGGGCTTGGGCAACTCGAGCCAGTGCGTGTAGCTCAAGGTTTATGTTTGCTGAGATGTTTTACGTGATATGGTAGCTGCCGAAGTGAAAACGCCATTCGCTGACAACCTCGAGTCAACTTTAAGCGACCATGAAACACAAGCCATACTTGAAATTTTCGAGAAAATTGGCATCCGCTCTTGGCTAACTCAGAACCCATTCAAACAAATCAAGCTTGTTGATCGTTCATATATTTTGGGTACTGAAGTTCATGGTTGGTACGATATACGCAAAAAAGCCAGCCCGACCCGAAGAGTATTTTGTAGAGACATTCGTCGCGTGGGTACTCTATCCTGTTGAATTATCAGTCAACGATGAACTCGGTTGTGGTATGATAACTCGAGCGTTGCAAGCTCTTGGAATCGAGGTGAAAGAGTATGTCTTTAATTCTTGAAAAAAAGCTAAGCGATGATGAATTACTAGAATTGGGGATTGAACTTTCCTTAAGTGCCTTGGATGGTACATTGACCGAAGAACGATACGATGAACTTGTTGGCATTCTGCTCGAGCATGAAACAATGGGTGATGCCGCTATGGGCATCATTGTTTCGGGTAAAAAAGAGTGGCGCGAGAAACATTTGAAGCGATACAACTATCAAGTTGTAAAGCGAATCGAATCTTGACAAAATGCTCGAGGTGGTTAAAGGCCATCTCCCATTTGACATAAACTCAATTTTGTGTGAACTACCAATTCTACTTTCTGCTATCCTAAATCAATGACCATCACAACCAAAAAGAACGATTGGCTCTCGAGTCATTACAAAAAAGCCACCTCCAAATTCCCCGAGCGTGATTTTCTCTTCCGCACCATGAGCGGCATAGACCCCGATCCTGTGTACACTTCCGAAGATGCTCCACCCGAACTCGAGATGCCCGGCGATTACCCATTCACTCGAGGCACACAAGCCAGCATGTACCGCGCCAAACTTTGGACAATGCGGATGTTCGCTGGTTTTGGTAGCGCCGAACAAACCAATCAGCGCTTTTTGCAACTGCTCAGTGCTGGGCAAACGGGCTTAAGCACCGCGTTTGACTTGCCAACTTTAATGGGTTACGACGCTGACCACCCTTTTAGCGTCGGTGAAGTCGGTAAGTGCGGTGTGGCTGTCTCGAGCCTCGCTGATATGGAGGTGCTGTTTCAAGGCATTAACCTCGAGCAAGTCACCACCAGCATGACGATCAATTCCCCCGCCAGTGCGATTTGGGCGATGTACCTTGCCAATGCCGAAAAACAAGGTTTTAAGCTCGAGAATTTGGGCGGCACAATTCAAAACGACATCTTAAAAGAATTTATTGCTCAAAAAGAATTTATTTTCCCACCCGAACCAAGCGTCAAACTGGTGATTGATACTTTTGAATGGTCGCCGAAGCACACCCCAAAGTGGAATTTTATCAGTGTCTCGGGGTATCACATCCGCGAGGCTGGCAGCACCAACGTTCAAGAACTGGCATTCACCTTGGCAGATGGTTTTCACTATGTCGAAGAAGCCTTGAAACGCGGTTTGGACATTGATGAATTCGCCCCAAGGATTTCGTTTTTCTGGGATGTCCACAATGATTTTTTTGAAGAAATTGCCAAGTTCAGAGCCGCTCGTCGAATCTGGGCGCGAGAATTGCGCGAGCGTTACGGAGCGCAGAACCCGAAATCGTGGATGCTGCGAACCCACGCCCAAACTGCTGGGGTTAGCCTGACAGCGCAGCAACCCCTGAACAACATTGCTCGAGTGGCGATTCAAGCCTTGGCTGCCGTGCTTGGTGGCACGCAAAGCCTGCACACCGATTCCTTTGATGAAGCCCTTGCCCTACCCACCGAGGAAGCCGCGACGATTGCGCTGCGGACTCAGCAGATTATTGCTTATGAAACTGGTGTAGCTAATGTGGTTGACCCTCTGGCGGGTAGTTACTACGTCGAGAGTCTGACCGCCGAAGTCGAGGCTCGAGCGCTTAAATACATTGAACGCATCCGCAACCTTGGCGGTGTGGTCAAGGCGCTCGAGGCTGGTTTTTTCGCCACGGAAATCGGGGAT
Organism: Deinococcales bacterium; assembly: GCA_013298185.1. Lineage (GTDB taxonomy): Bacteria > Deinococcota > Deinococci > Deinococcales > JAAFIG01 > JAAFIG01. Next base: position 9,320 of record JAAFJQ010000055.1, on the reverse strand, counting down.
GCCAGTTATCAATTTCAGCGCGAGCTTGACAGTAAAAAACGTATCATTGTTGGAGTCAACGAATTCGGCGATAACAAACCCGCCAGTGTGCCAATTCAACTGATTGACAAAAACGTTGAAATCATCCAAGCTGAGCGTCTGGCTCGAGTTCGCCGTGAACGCGACCCTGTGCGCCATCAGGCGGCGCTCGAGCAACTGCGCCAAGCAGCGGTTTTGGGTTTGAACACCATGCCTGCTTTCCTCGAGTGCGCCCATGCTTATGCCACCTTGGGCGAGCAGATGGATGTGCTGCGCGGTGTGTATGGCATTTACGAAGAACCTGTGATGATTTAACTCAGTGAGGAACATGAACCTATGCTTAGATTGAGGAACGTTTGATTAAAATTTGTCGTACAATGTCCTGTTGCAATTTGCAACGGGAGTAGAATGAGTCAACAAAAACCTGATGCCTCGGCAGCCCATGACGAACACCCACATAATCTACGCGAGTGGTTACTCGAGGGCGCAAAAGAACCTGAAGCGGCGTATGAAACCGAAAACCAAGTGGCGACGCAACATCACACCCAGCCTTGGTGGAAGGTCATGTGCCTGACGGGTGTGGATTACTTCTCGACCCTTGGGTATCAACCGGGTATCGCGGCACTGGCGGCAGGGGCATTATCGCCATTTGCCACGCTGATTTTGGTGCTGGTGACTTTGTTTGGGGCTTTGCCGATGTACCGCCGCGTGGCTGCCGAAAGCCCACACGGGCAGGGCAGTTTGTCCATGCTCGAGTCGCTGCTGACTTGGTGGGCGGGTAAGCTCACCGTTTTGGTGCTGCTTGGCTTTGCCATGACTGGTTTTATTATCACGATTACCCTATCAGCTTCGGACGCAGCAGCGCACATCATTGAAAACCCTTATGTCCATGATTATGTGCAAGGGCAAGCTGTTCCAATCACCTTATTTCTGATTTTGCTGCTTGGTGGCGTGTTCTTAAAAGGCTTCTCAGAAGCCATTGGTATCGCTGTGGTGCTGGTCATCAGTTACCTTGGCTTGAACGCCATTGTGATTGGTTATGGCATTTATGAGGTCATCATTCACCCAGAATACTTCCCTCAATGGCAAAACCTGATTTCCTTGCGGGTGGATAACCCTGCGATGCTGTTCGTAGCGGCGTTCTTGTTGTTTCCGAAACTGGCACTTGGCTTGTCAGGCTTTGAAACGGGTGTTGCCGTGATGCCTTTGGTTCGCGGCGCTCCATCTGATACCCCTAAAAATCCTGCTGGTCGCATCAAAAATGCACAAACCCTTTTAACTGTGGCAGCCGTGATTATGAGCGTTTACCTGATGACTTCGAGTATCGTCACGACCCTGATTATTCCTGCTGAGGAATTCCAAAAAGGCGGCGAAGCCAATGGACGCGCTTTGGCGTACTTGGCACATAAATTCCTAGGCGATGGCTTTGGTACAGCCTATGACATCAGCACCATTTTGATTCTGTGGTTCGCTGGCTCGAGCGCCGTGGCTGCGCTCTTAAACCTCGTACCGCGTTACCTGCCGCGTTACGGCATGGCACCCGATTGGGCGCGAGCTAACCGCCCACTGGTGATTCTGTTCACCGCCATCAGCGTTGCCGTGGTGGTTCTTTTCAACGCCGACGTGGATGCCCAAGCTGGCGCTTATGCCACAGGTGTTCTGGCGTTGTTCTCGAGCGCTGCCATCGCCGTGACCTTATCGGCGCGAAAGAAAAACCAGAAAGGTCAAACCCTGATGTTTGGCATTATCACCGCAATCATGCTGTACGCCACGATTCTCAACATGATTGAACGCCCCGATGGTCTGCGAATCGCAGGTATTTTCATTGCTGGCATTGTCATGGTCAGCTTGCTCTCGAGAACCTTTCGCAGCCTCGAGTTACGTGCCACCGATGTCAAACTCGATGAAACCGCTCAGAAATTTATAGACGACCTTGCTCATGGTGAACTGCGAATCATCGCTAATCGCCGCCAAAAAGGTGATGAATCCGAATACTACGACAAAGAATTGCGCCAACGCGAAGACCATCACATCGAAGAACGCGACCCCGTGGTTTTCTTTGAAGTTGAAATCTCCGATGCCTCCGACTTTGAAGATGTGCTTTACGTCAAAGGTGTAGAAGTGACTGGCGATTGCGGCAAGTACCGCATCCTCCGCGCTCGAGCGCCAGCCGTTCCCAATGCCATTGCTGCTTTTTTACTGCACATCCGCGATGATACCAACCTCGTGCCGCACTGCTATTTCACTTGGACGGATGGCAACCCATTAAGGCACTTGACCCGTTATATTCTCTTTGGCGAAGGCGATACCGCCCCAGTCACAAGGGAAATCCTGCGCTTAGCCGAAGAAAATAAGCGTCGCCGTCCAATGATTCATGTGGGTGGATAAGGTGAAGGCTTTGAGCTTTGAGCTGTGGGCTTTGAGGGTTAAAAGGTTAAAAGTAAAACCCTTTCATCTAAGCCTCTAACATCACCTCGAGAATGCTCGAGAACACACCAAGCACTTGCCCATTGTGTTCAAATTTTAAGCCTTGGTGATTTTCCCAAAGCGCCGATGCCTTTGCCGCAGCTTGGCGGATTAGCTTTTCTATTCGAGCAGATGCAGGGACAGCAAAAGCCACATATGCACCACGTCCACTATCTTCGGCGCGTCCATAGGCTTTAGCTGGGCAAAATGCGAATGTTTAAGGTGTTTAACATAAAACGCTTGCCATCTCGAGTGTCTGACCATTGCAACTCTTTCGGTATGGTGACATTGATGGCAAGGGCGCTGACTTCAACTTCTGTTTCCATAAAGCCATTATCTTGGCTTGTTGTTCTCGAGTCAAGCATTCCCTAAAGCCCACTTAAAACTCTCTCGAGCGCGGGTTTTCATGGCTTCTACGGCAACCCAATTGGGTTGCCGCTTCTCGAGAATCGCCTGCTCGAGAACACCCACATCAAAGGGAATCGGTACTTCAAGGGCGCTGGCATCGCGGCAGAAGCCTTGGACTTTGGGATCGTAAGCCACACCATAAAATGGCACTTTGGCAGCCGCCGCCAGAATCACCGCGTGAAGCCGCACCCCAACCACTGCGCCACTGCTCGAGATCAGTTCCAAGGCTCGAGCGGGATTGGCGGTGTTTTCAATGGTGGTACTTGGTAAACCTTCAAAGGCTTTGAGTTCATCGTCGTCCCAACCGGGCTGAAAACCGAGTACCACGATTTGTTTGCCTTTGGCAATCAGGCGCTTGGCAAGTTCAACCAAGCAATCCGTGGCAGCGGTTTGACCTTCGCGTGGCGCAATCAGCACTTGGTCTGGGTTGAGGCTGATATTTTTTGGAGTCTCGAGCAGCAGCGCAGGGTCGCCGCCGAGTTGCACGTTGACACCCAATTGCTCGAGCAGTGCATAACTGCCTGTGTCACGCACAATGCTGGTCACACCCCGAAGGCTCGAAGCAACTCGAGAACGCCCGTTTTCGGAGAGTGGTCCAATGCTTTGGTTGAAAACCGCCACGCGCTTGCCGAGCAGTTTTGCCAATCCAAGAATGGCTAAGTAATACGTCAGCGTGCGGCTCGAGGTTTTGTCTTGAAGCAAACCGCCGCCGCCTTGTAAGAGCGTATCGGCTTGCAGAATAGCCAGTGGAGTCTCGAGTGGGTGCATTCGTTTGACGGCTTTCACACCGTACAGACTCGAGGTTTCCTCAGGCTTTGCGCTTAAGACCGTGACCTCATGCCCAAGGCGTTTCAGTTCTTGAGTAATTGCCAAGCAAATGGCTTCATCGCCAGTATTGGCAAAACCATAGTAACCGCAGAGCAGAATTTTCATAGTTTCTTTTTCTTCTTGCGCTTGCGCTTTGGGTCAAAATGCGGATTGATTGGCACAGCATTGGGTTTTTCGCGCACAACAGGCAGCTCGAGGACAGGGATTTGCGCCATCCAATCCAAATCGGGTTGGGTGAGGACTTCGAGAACGGCTGTACCGTAACGCTCGAGTTTTTTTGTGCCAATGCCTTTAATTTGCCCAAGTTCGGTTGTGTTTTGTGGTTTGGCTCGAGCAATGTCGGCGAGAATTGCGTTACTCATGACCAGAAAACGGCTGACTGAATCGGTTTTAGCAGCTTGGTCACGCCAATTTCTCAGGCGCACGAAACAATTTAGGGTGCTGTCATTCATGCCAATGGTCACGTCATCCAAAGCAGGAAGTGGCGGATTGGCTTCGCCTTCGGGTTCATCTGGCTCGAGTGGTTCTGGTTCGGGCGTGACTTCAAAGGCAGCATCCAAAGCCACCTCGAGGGCGCGGCGGGTATCAACAGCATCTTCTAGCCCAATGGAAAGTCGCACCAAGCAATCCGACAGCCCCAAGCCCATCAGCTCTAAACTGCGGTGACTCGAGCGGTTGGGAATACAAGCGGTGTTATCAGCACTGCCGTACCAATCGGTGTTATCAAAGTGCTTGAGTTTTTCCACAAAGGCTTTAGCGGCTTCAGGCACAGCGAATTCCACAGCAATCAGCGAGCCATTCATCTCGCGTCCATCTCGAGTTAAATGCGCTTCGGAACTGGGGTAGGACAAACCAATAGGTGCGGGATGCGCCTCGAGTTGCGCCAAGACAGTCAGCGCTGAAGCGTTTTGTTTTTCCAAACGTACCGACAAGGTTTTTAAGCCACGCAGCGCACTGCCACAGACTTGGGCATTGGGTCGCGCTCCAACCGTATCACGGTGACCACGAACCCGCTCGAGCAAGTCTTCGGAGCGACCAGAAATCACACCAAGTGCCAAAGTGCTGTCGCCCGTTAAAGCCGAAGCGCTCGAGTAGACAATTGCGTTTGCACCAAACTCGAGTGGACGACAAGCAAACATCGTCAGCACCGAATTATCCACCACAAACAATGCTCCTGCTTCGTGGGCTTTATTGGCGATTGATGACAGTTCAAAAGTGCTGAGCGTCGCGGTACTCGGATGCTCGAGAAAGACCAAACTGACCCCATCAAAACGCAGGTCTTTTTGGGTTAAATCAGCGAACTCAATTTCAATATCCCATTCGGCAAGCGCTGAAAACGCCCGAACCGCAAAACCAGAGGACTCAAAGTGCAGGACAACCTTATCCATGGGTCGGAGCAAACGCCCCAACGCATCCAAGGCGGCTCGCCCTGAGGCAAAACCCACACTCCACGCGCCGCGCCCAGACAAACCACTGCCCTCGAGAACCCCTAGGCGTGCTTCTAACTGCGCCAGTGGGTTGGGTAAATGATTTTCAGCGCGGACTGCCAGACTATCAAAACGCAAACCATCGTCCATGCAGGGCATATCATAACAGGGTTTGAAAACAGCATGTCAACTTGAACTTTTTTATTCACATAATTGGGGTAAACTATTCGCAGATATGCAAAACGTTCGTTTTATTGATTTGTTCGCAGGGATGGGAGGAATTCGGCTTGGTTTTGAGCAAGCCGTCAATGCTCTGGGTTTGGTTTCAACTTGCGTTTTTACTTCGGAAATCAAAACCCATGCGATTGAAACCTACCAAGCCAACTTTCCACAAGATCAAATTCATGGCGATATTACTCAGATTGCATCGAATGAAATTCCAGAGTTTGATTTTTTGCTGGCAGGATTTCCGTGTCAGCCTTTTAGCAGCGCAGGACAGCGACTTGGTTTTTTGGACACCCGAGGCACACTCTTTTTTGAAATCCAACGCATCTTAGAAGATAAAAAACCAATGGGATTTTTGCTCGAGAATGTCGAAGGGCTTGTATCACACGATAATGGGCAAACCCTAAAAACAATTCTTGGAGTTCTCGAGAAATTAGGTTACGAGGTCACTTGGAAAGTCTTGAATGCCGTTGATTTTGGTGTACCTCAAGAACGCAAACGCATTTTTATTGTTGGGCATCGGCAGCACAGCATTTCGCTTGAATTTGAAAAATTACCATTGCAACGACTTGGTGATTTGCTCGAGTCCAACTTAAAAACCATGACTACACCATTTGCCAAGAAAGTGCTTTCACTTTACCAACCAGAGCAACTCTACGGAAAAAGTATCAAAGATAAACGAGGCGGCACAGACAATATTCACAGTTGGGATTTAGAAATCAAAGGCGAGGTCAGCACAGACCAAAAACGCCTCCTTGAAGCCTTGTTGCGGGAGCGCCGAAAACGTCATTGGGCTGTCAAAAAAGGAATTCATTGGATGGATGGAATGCCACTCACCCTCGAAGAAATTAAAACATTTTTTTACCCAGAAGGGTTGTTTGAAGACTTTGATGTTAGAGCCTTGCTTGATGATCTGGTACAAAAAGGCTATCTCGAATTTGAACACCCAAAAGACTTGGTCAAATCAAATGGTGTTGAGAAACGCCAACCAAGGGTAGATTTGGAAAAAGGTTATAACATTGTGGTTGGAAAACTCAGTTTTGAAATCAATAAAATCCTAGATCCAAAAGGCATTTGCCCAACTTTGGTCGCAACGGACATGAGTCGAATTGCTGTGATTGATGGTAAAGGGCTTCGGCGCTTATCCACTCGAGAAGGGCTTCGTTTGAATGGTTTTCCAGACAATTATCAATTGAACACCAGCGACACAGATAGTTATGATTTGCTCGGAAATTCTGTGGCAGTACCCGTTGTTCAGGCTATTGCTATGCGGCTCATCTCAGAGATTCAGGTGCAAGTCTTTGCTACACAACGGTATCAACATTCGTTTGAAAGTGTTGTTCAAGGTTTTGATTGACCTCGATTAGCCATGTGTCTGCGTAAGCTGCATTATGAGTTTGAGCCAACGTGTCTCGAAGTGCCTGCAAGTATGATGTTTTTGAAGCAAACGGTTTAGTAACAGCAGGCTTTTGTGAATACCAAATGACGGGACGTAAATTGACAATTTTGCCTTGTTTTTCTTGCACTCGAATTGGACGTGTTGACATGACTCCACTGATTTCCCAAATTTTTTTGAGCCAAAAATTGGTCACACGAAACACGCCGTCATCTAACCGATACGCAAAAATCAAATAATCAGCATTCAAGCGGTAGGCATTTGTTCTCAAAGAGCGCACATACGCATCGAAATTAGCAATATCAAAATTTGGGCTGGCACTGGCATCAAAGACTTTGACCTCGAGTAAATGTTCTTGGTTTGAAATAGGGTGGAGCAAAAAATCTGGAAATTCTTGAGTATTGCTTTTTTGACGGTAGAAAATTTTGTGCTTTTTTAGCCAAAGCCCAAACCATTCTTGTAACAAATTGCCAACAGCACTTTTATCTTTGACGCGAATCGTCAGGTCAGCAAATGAAATTTCAATGTATCCTTTCTTTTGCTGTAAATTTTGTGATTCAAGCAATTGAAAAATTTCCTGTGCTGTATGTTGTTTAGGTGATTGGTGGGACATCTTGCTAAAGTATCACAAATTTAGATCAGTACAAATTCCAACTCGGTTTGACACCAGTTTCCAGGCTGTCCGAAGCCTCACCTCGAGTTGCCCTGAGCCACGCTGCTAAAGCAATCATCGCGCCGTTATCGGTGTTCAATTGGGCTGGCGGAAACACAACTTGAAGCTTATTTTTCTCGCCCATCAGCCCAAATTCGCGGCGTAGGCGTTGATTGGCTGCCACGCCTCCCGCTACCACAATCGTATCTCTCGAGAGGGATTTGGCGGCGCGGAACGTGGTTTTGGTTAGGCTTTCAACCATCACCCGTTCAAAACTTGCGGCTAAATCTGCCACACTGACCTCGAGTTTACCCGCTTGAAGGTTTTGAACGGCTAGGCGCATGGCGTTTTTAATGCCACTGTATGAAAAATCAAAGCCCGATTGCCCAAGAAGCGGCATGGTTAGCGGATAGGCTTTGTCATTGCCTGAGAGAGCTGCTTTGGAAATCGCGGGACCACCCGGAAAACCAAGCTCGAGCAGCCGCGCGACTTTGTCAAAGGCTTCACCTGCTGCGTCATCCCTTGTCGCACCAACCAAGCTGTACTTTCCAGCTTCGATGCAATCAAATAAATGCGTGTGACCACCCGAGGCAATCAATGCTAAAAACGGTGGCTCGAGGCTCGGAGCGCTTGCCAAAGCACTTTGGATATGCCCTTCGAGGTGGTGCATGGTGTAAAAAGTTCGGCTCGAGCCAAACGCCAAGCCCTTAGCGAACATCAAACCAACCAAGAGCGAACCAGCCAAGCCGGGTCCTTGGGTCACAGCAATCACATCTATATTCTCGAGCGTAACATTGGCATCGGACAGTGCTAAACCAAGCACCTCATCAATGCTTTCCAAATGCGCCCTTGAAGCCAACTCGGGCATGATGCCACCAAAAGCCCTGTGCAAACTTTGCGAAGCGATGACATTGGCAAGGATTCGTCCATCTTGGACAATGCCGATGCCAGTATCATCACAACTGGTGTCAATGCCGAGGACAAGCATGAGAAGGAGAAAGAGAAAAGAGGAAAGAGAAAAGTAATCCTGAACTTGTCTCTCGAGAGATTTTTTGGAAGATCGCTTTTTGTGTTTCAATCATCGGTCAAATTTTCCGTAACCAGCCGCGCGGCGGCGGTATTCGCCTCGAGCAAAGTCGAGCTGGTCTTCGATTTGCTCAGTGTCGTTGCGCTCTATTGCGTGAAGGTCAAGCCAGTTGGTTAGGAGAATGTCTTCGCCAAATTGGACTAGGAGTTTATGTTCTGACTCGAGGTGGAAGGTGATGCTTTCAAAACCGTTTTTTTCTGCCCAGTTCTCAATGGTCTCGAGTGCCACAGTTACATTCTCGAGCTTTATGGGTTGTTTGTTTTGTAAAAAAGTTATGGTTGCCATCAGCGCACCTCTCTGCGGTTTAGTTTAACACCTTCAATCAGTCTTTGAGGCGAATTGGGATTCGCCAACTTGCTCCGGGGACTTTTATCAGGATTTTCCACTCGCCGGGCATCCCAAGCCGACTCTCGAGAAAATACGAGCCGTCCTTGCGACGGATCGGGGTTTGACGGATGCTCATTCCATCCGAGGGCATGGATAAGGCTAAATCTACTCGAGCCTCATTCTCGAGCTTGTAGCCTGTTTCGCCTTCGATTCTAAACTCGAGGCGCAATCCACCAATCGCGGGGGTGGTGGCGTTGGCGGTGAGTGTCCAAACACCTTTTTTCTCGGTCAGGCTGACGGGGGCGACCAACTGCACATCGCGTTCGGGTGGGGCGGTGCTGCCCAAGGTGGCGGTGCTGAGGAGTACCATCACGAGCAGTACCAGTTCAATTCGGGTGCTTGTTTGAAAACTCGGGAAGAGTTGATGGCGGCGCTCGAGCAGTGGCAGCCAATAAAAACGGTTCAAGCCAGCCAATCCCAAGACCA
>JAAFJQ010000054.1 GCA_013298185.1 Deinococcales bacterium | reverse complement strand
CCAAGGGCAATAAACACCACGCTATCAGGCACATCAGCAGGCGAAGCTGTCGCCATTGCCAAAGCACCCAAAGCAAAAAGCAGTAGTTGGACGGCAAGAAGCAGAGGATTGAGTGGTTTCATGGGTGAACCTCGAGAAAGGCAGAGGAAAGAGGAAAGAGGAAAGAGGAAAGTGACATGGCTTGATGCTCGAGGCTCGAGAAAAGGCAGTTGGGTTGGGCAAGGTTCAATAACCTAGGAGCGCCAATTATTTCAACTCGAGGAAATGTTTTTATCATTGACTTTCTCCTTTTTCCTTTAACCTTTGACCTATCTCTCCTACTGCGTCTCGAAAAGCCTGACCACGGGCTTTGTAGTTCTTAAATAAATCAAAACTTGTACCAAGTGGAGCAAGGACGACACTGCCACCTCGGGCTGCCTCGAGACCGATTTGCACGGCTTTGGGCATCAGGGTTTGGGTGGTTTCGGCGCTGAGGTCGACAATGCGAACGCCAGTGTGTTGCAGGGCTTTGGCGTACTCGATACCAGACTCTCCGAAGGCAATCAGGGCAGCGACTTTGGGCATCAGTGGCTCGAGTTTGGGGAGTTCGGTTTTGTGTTCTTCGGGGGTGAGTTTATCGCGTCCTCCGACCAGCCAGGCAATTGGAGCGGGGGCATTCTCGAGGGCGCTTTGCACTGCTAAAACCCGAGTGGCGATGCTGTCTTCGATGAAGCGGGTGTTCTCGATGATGGCAATGGTTTCAAAGCGTCCCGGTACGCCTTGAAACTCGAGTAAGCCTTGTTTTAATTTTTCAAAGTTCGGGATTCGGTTATGGCGTTTGAGATACGCCAGCACCGCAACAACCGCAGCTCGAGCATTTTGTGGATGCACCGTGTGCGGAACTTGTGCCAGTGGCAACAGCACAGCACCGTTTGCGAGAACATCACCAGATTCAGGAACTCGAGCCAAATGCGCGGGAGTCTCGCGCCCTAGTGCCAAGGATTCGGGCAGCGCCAGCGTATCCTTGATCGTCAGGTTCTTAGCAATTTGCCATTTGGCTTTTTGGTACGCCTCGAGTGAGCCGTGGTCACGCACATGATCCACACCGATATTCGTAATCACTGCCACATCAGGGCGATAGGTATGAATGCGCTCGAGTTGAAAACTGCTCAGTTCAACCACGCAGACCTCGGCATCCAGCACCTCGAGTAGCGGCGGGTCGAAATTCCCACCGACTTTGGCGTTAAAGCCCTGTGACTCGAGGAGGTGAGCAATCAGCAGTGTGGTGCTGCCCTTTCCAGCCGTACCAGTGATACCGATACTCGAGAACGACGCGGTTTGAAAAGCCAGTTCGACCTCGCCCCAGACAGGAACACCAGCCGCTAATGCGGTTTGCATATGCGGATGGCGCATCATCACGCCGGGGGCAGCAATCACCAAATCAATGCCCGTTAAATCAAACGACTCGAGCCTCGAGAAACCAAGGTCAGTGGCTTCTGACGCGCCAAAAGGCTCGAGGGATTCATCGAACCACACGCCAGTCCAGCCCAGTTTTTTCAGGTGACGCGCCACGCTCGAGCCTGAGCGTCCAAGACCAAAAATCAGGCAGTGCATATAAACCTCGAGACGCGTTCGGTTTTTGTAGGGACAGACCCCCGTGTCTGTCCTGCCCAAGTTACGCCATGAATAATCATTGCCTGAAAAATGTTTTCACCTATTGCCCATATTGGGGTCTGTATTGCGACAGGGCGAACACAGGGGTTCGCCCCTACGGATGATTGGGTTTGGATTGTTGGGTTGGGTTGGGTGGAGGGTTTTATGTTCATGCTTTGCCTCCTGTCATGATGCTCCATGCGAGCATGGTGGCAACAGCGGTAATGGCTAGGAACCTGCCTGTGACTTTGGTTTCTGCCCAACCTAGTTTTTCAAAATGATGATGAATTGGGGTCATCAAGAAAATGCGTTTGCCTTCACCAAAACGGCGTTTGGTGTATTGAAAGTACGGCACTTGAATCATCACGGATAGAATCGCAACCACGGGAAAAATCGCTGCCAGTGGCAAAACCCATGTCCAGCCTTGAGTGATGTAGACCCCTGCGACGATGCCTCCAAGGGCGTGTGAACCAGCGTCTCCCATGAAAATTTGGGCTTTGGGGGCATTAAACCAGAGGTAGCCCATCAATGCCGCAATGGTGATTCCGGCTAAGGGCGAGAGTCCAATCAATGGCAGCAGCACAATGGCGACTGTACCAGCGCATAAGCCATCCAAGCCATCGGAGAAATTCACGGCGTTGGCAGTGCCAACAGCCACAAGTGCATAAAAAACCGCATCCAGCCAGAAGATGTTAAAGAGTGGCACTTCACCAGCTACCAAATAAGCAAAAATGCCAGCCACGAGCATCTGAGCGGGGAATTTTTCTCGAGCCAGCAGTCCACCGCGTCCAGAACCAAGCATTCTCGAGCGAACAATGCGGATGTCATCCCATGCACCAATCAGGTACATGCCAAACGATAAGCCTAGCACCGCCCAACCTTTGAGGTCGGACATGCCTGTGAAGCCAATAAAGCCTAGCCAGACAATGAAAATAACCAATGTGAATGGAATTCCGCCCATCGTCGGTGTGCCATCCTTGACCAAGTGCGTAGCAGGACCATCGCGGCGCACGGTTTGCCCCCAACCGCGTTGCTTGGCAAAACGCAGGAACGTGCCAACGGCAAACCATGAAAGTAGCGCGGTGAGAATGAACCTCATCGTGTCACCTCGCAAGCTCGAGTTATCAGTGGCACGAATGAACGTGCATCGAAGAATGTCACGCTCGAGCCAATGGAAACAGCTAAAGTATCGCCGCCAACAGCGATTCTCGAGGCGTTGCCGCTCAGGGCAATGTTTTTCAGGAATTGCCCAGTGGCGGTGCTGACCCGAACTGAGTTTTTCTCGAGGGTGTAGGTGTAATCATTTTGACTGACTGCCACACCGCGCACCACAAGGTAATTGGCTTCTTCGGGCAGGGTTGAAAGTGGGCTACCAAGTGTAACCGAAAAACCATTATTCTCGAGGGGCCGCAAACGATTCACCGTACTGGTGATTGAAAACACTTCCTTACCCGACACGGCAAACGTCACATTTTTACCATCCACCACACCCGAAGGAAGACTTGGCAACCGACCAACTCGAGTACCATCAAAACGAAACACATCACCCTCGAGCGTAAAAATCAGACGACTCGAGAGGAAACTCGGTTGACCAGCCACACTGACACTCTGCGGCACACCATCAGCTTTCTGTACCAAACCACCACGCGGCAGTGCCAACCACCACGCACCATTCTGCCAAGCGGCACCAGCAATCCGAAGCGGCGCTTCAAACCAAGAGTGACCCGTTTGACCACGAATCGCAGCTCGAGGAAAATATGCCGCCATGCTCGAGTTAGAAGGAACACACACGGTATCGCCATTGGGATTGACTACCAAACTGACAATGCTCGAGTTGGTGGGGCTTGGGACTTGGGTTTGAGCTTGAGGTGTTGTGGCTCGAGCTGGAGCGCAAGATGCAAGCAGCAGAAAGGAAAATGTTGCAAAGACGCAATGCCTTAGGAACTCCCCCTCGCTTCGCTCGACCCCTCGAAGAGGGGTGCTAAGTGCAAGGTCAAGAGCAGGGGCGAGGGTTTGGCTCTTAAAGCCCCTTCGTGGAAGGGGCTGCCTAGCGCAGCGAGGCTGGGGAAGTTCGTGAGAGGTTATGTTTCGAGTTTCACTGAGAATTTGTGTAACTCGGTGGGCAATGCCCACCCTACCTTCTTTTCTCTTTTCTCTTTCCTCTTTCCTCTCAAAGCCGTTCACGCAGCACCTCCACCAATTGCTCGAGTTGCACGTATCTCGAGCCTTTGACGAGTATGGTGTCGCCGTCGTGAATGTCAGCTAAAAATCGGGCTTTGGCTTCGGTTGTGTCCTTATAGCAAATGGCATCCGCGCCGTTCTCGAGGGCGGCTTGGGCGAGTGCGTCGCCGTGTTCGCCGACGGCGATGACGAGGTTGGCTTGTTTTCCTGCGGTTGCGCCGACTTCAATGTGGTACTGGCGGCTGTGAATACCAAGTTCGCGCATGTGTCCAAGGATGGCGACTTTGCGCCCAGAAAGCCGTGCCAGTGTCTCGAGGCTGGCGGTGACAGAGAGTGGATTGGCGTTGTAAGCGTCGTCTATCAGGGTGATTTTTCCGCGCAGAATGTTTAACCGCCCTCCGGGTATTTGGCTCTGCTCGAGGCGGGTTTTGACTGGCTCGAGTGGTATGCCGTAGCGCTCGGCGAGGGCGAGGGCGAGGACGGCACTCTCGGCGACTTGGGTGCTTGGTGTCTCGAGGCGGATGTGTTGCCCTGCGTAGTCAAAGCTGATGTCCTCGGCGGTGGCGTGGAGGTTCGTGGCGCGGTGGGTGCAGGTGTCTTGGAATCCGTAACTCGGGGTGTTTGGGTAGCGGTGCGCGGTGTTACCTGCGACCAAACCCGACGGGGCTTGGAGGATGCGTCCTTTTTCGTATTGGATTACGTCCACCGAACCAAAAAATTCAACGTGGGCTGGTCCAACGGCGGTGATTACGCCGATGTTCGGGGCGATCAGTGCCATCAGTTCGTCCATCTCGCCGATGCGGTCAATGCCCATTTCAATCACATGGGTGCTGCCTGCTTGGACGTTGGTCAGCAAGTAACAGGCGAGGTAATTCAGTGTGTTCAGGTTGCCAGGGGTGCATGGCACGCCCAAGCCGCTCGAGACGAAACTCTTGGCGGTGGTTTTGCCCGCCGAGCCTGTGATGCCGATTAACTCGGCTCGAGTCGCGTCGCGGTGCAACCTCGCCCATTGGCGCAGGGCTACGGTGGCGTCGGGGACGCGCACAGCTCGAGGCACATCCAAATTGGTGAGGATAAATGGCGCTCCTGCTTCGAGTGCCGCATCTATGAAGTCATTGCCGTGTCGGGTTGCGCCTTGCAGGGCAGCGAAGGCGGTGTGTTCGTTGCATTCGGAAGTCATGAAGGTGATGCCGCTTGCCAAGCCAGCCTCGCTCGAGACTTGGGCTTGGAGTTCATGGGCGTATTGGCGTGGGTCAATCATGGTGTTCTCGCTTCAAGATACTTGAGTAAGATGTGTAAGTCACTCATCGCAGCTACTTTACTGCTTGACACATGGGACAGGTGGGATGCCGTACCGAGCGGCAATCTCGAGAACCATTTGCCGAAACACAGGCGCAGCTCCAAGCGAACCGTGAATGTCTTTTTTCGGTGCGTAGAGTTGCACTGCAATTGTGACTTTTGGATTGTCCACGGGGAAAAACCCGACGAACAACGCATGGTAACGACTGGCGGATTTCTTGCCGTTGTACCAAGTCTCGGATGTGCCTGTTTTGCCACCCACGCAATAATTTGGCACTTGAGCGCGTTTCACGCCTTCGTTCACCGTGTACTCGAGCATGTCTCGAGTGGTTTTGGCGGCTGCGGTAGAAATCACACGGCTTGGTTTTTCAACATCCTGCCCTTCAAAGAGTTTGGGCGTTATCAGCATTCCATCGTTGACCAACACACTAAATGAGGTCGCCAATTGCAATGCCGTGCTGGTGAAACCCTGCCCGAAACTGTGCGAAGCGAAATCTCGAGGTCGCCAAGTCTGCCAATCAGAAAGGTCGTTACGCTCCAAACTCGGGTCGTTTTTCCATGTTTTTTGCCCAAAACCAAATTTAACCAAATAATCGTGCAGTTTTTGTGGTCCGAGTGATTCCGCGAACCTCGAGATACCAACGTTGCTCGAGTACCGCAGCACTTCTTTTAAGTTGAGGTTTGGACTGTGCTGAATGGCATCGCGGATCGGTGGGGCATTGCGAAATGGACGCTGCATTGGGGCGTAAATCGGACTATCTGGACTGGCAATGCCTTCATTCACCAGCATCGCGGCAACCAAGGCTTTGATCGTGCTACCAGGATCAAACGTATCGCGGAAAGCACGGTTTTTCCAAAGCCCTTCACGTCCATCTCGCCAATTGGCAGCATCAAATCCGGGTGCGTTCGCCACTGCCAGCAATTGATTGGTTTTCGCCTCGAGAACCACCACCGTACCGCCTTCAGAACCCGTGGTTATCATCGCATTCTCGAGGGTTGCTTCAGCACTGGCTTGCATTGAAGGGTCAAGGGTTAAGACCAAATCCTGTCCAGCCTCGAGCCGTTTGTTCTCAAATTTTTCAATGCCATACAAGCCCGTGTTATCGTCACCAACAAAACCAAGTACACCAGCCGCCAAGCGACCTTGTGGGTAATGCCGCTCGAGTTTACCTGCTTTTCCTGCACTCTCGGCTAAAGTGATTAAACCTGTATCAGAGCGCATCAGCACCCGTCCACGGCGCACTTCTTGCGTGACTTGAGGAACAAACGGCAGCCCCAAGGATAAATTGGCATACTCGAGCCACAGCACCGCCAAACCAAGTGCCAGCAACGCACCAATCAATCCAAAACGCCAAGGCTCATGCTGAGTCTCGACAGGCATGACTTCAACAGGCGCAAAGACCGTCTCGAGCGCCGAGACTTGTTTTTCTTTTTCGGTGGTGTCTTTGACTTGGGTTAGCGCCATATGGTTTGCACCGCGATTTTATCCTTGACTTCAGGCAGGGGCTTCACACTTTTCAGAGGCTTAAACTCGAGTTGAAGCGCACTGGCACTCGAGAATGGAATCATGTTGTTATCAAACGCCCAACGCCGCACTCGAGCGGGACTCTCGAGGTTGGCGAGTTGTAATTGCAATTCAGCCCGTTCAAATTGCAAATCAGCCGTCTCACGCTGCAAATCCAGCAGGTTCTTCTCGGTGTCCCGACCCAGAAAACGCACCCCGACCAAAACAATCACCATCAGGGCGTAAAACAGCATAAAACGCTGAATGCGTTCGGTCATGCTTTCACCCCCACGCGCAACTTCGCACTTCGGGAACGAGGATTCTCGAGCAGTTCGGCTTCCGATGCCTCGAGTGGTTTTTTGGTGGTTGGCTCGAGTTCAGCCCGCATGAAACGCTTCACAATTCGGTCTTCAAGCGAATGAAAACTAATCACCGCTAAACGCCCACCAGACTGCAAAATTTGCTTCGCGCCACGCAAACCCGCCTCGAGCGCCCCGAGTTCATCATTGACATAAATCCGCAGCGCCTGAAAAGTCCGCCGAGCAGGATGAATCCCCCGAGCATGTTGTCCGGGATAAGCTTTTTTAATCGTATTGGCAAGTTGCACCGTTCCAGAGAACGGGGTCTTCTCGCGCTCCTCGGTGATGGCTCGAGCAATCCGCCGCGAATGGCGTTCCTCGCCGTACTCGTAAATAATCCGAGCCAAGTCCTCATAAGCCAGTTCATTGACCACATCAGCCGCACTCTCGCCACTCTGCGACATCCGCATATCCAGTGGCGCATCGGTGTGAAAAGAAAAACCACGCGCCACGTCATCAAGTTGAAAACTCGAGACTCCCAAATCCAACAGCACACCATCCACCACTTCTGGCACAAGCTCGGGTAAATCCCTGAAATTCCCTTGGCGCAACTCCAGACCCACCAAGCCCTCCGAACGCACCCGCTCGAGCGCAAAAGGGTCTTGGTCAATCCCAATCACCCGCGCCCCCGCCGCCAAAAGAAGGCGCGTATGCCCCGCCCCGCCAAGCGTCCCATCCACCATCAACTGCCCCACTCGAGGCTCGAGACCCGCCAGCACTTCGGAAGGCAGCACAGGCAAATGCGCCAGCTCAGGCGAAAGCTCAGCTTTAACCTTTAACCTTTGCCCTTTGACCTGTCCCATCATCCCACCAGCCTTCGCAGCACTTCGGGCAGTTCATCTTGCTTAGGTGGCTGCATTTGCACCTCGGCGATGATGGTGTTCCAACGGTCTATGTTCCAGAGTTCTAAACGTTTTGGTGCGCCGGTGACCACCACATCCCCCTCGAGCGCCGCATAAGAGCGCAGGGTGCTGGGGATGGAAATACGAAAAGCATTATCGAGACGAATTTTTTGAGCGCCACTATAGAAAAAACGCATGAAATCACGACCAGCTTTGTCGTTCAAGGGGAGTTCATCCACGGCTGCTTCAATGCGTTGCCATTCAGACAACGGGAAGATATAAACGCAACCTTCAAAGCCTCGGGTCAGCACCATGCCATCCTCGACGAACTTACGAAAGTCTGGCGGCATCACCACCCGACCTTTGTCATCAATTGCGTAAGGGTACTCTCCGAACGGCATCTCCCACCCGTTCCCACCTGCCTGTGTGCGTTCCTCGAGACCACCTCGAGAATCCATACGCTTAAGCAAAAGGTGAAGCGCTGATAACACAGGTTATCACGCTTTCCCCAGTTTTACCACTCATCCCCACCAAACCCCACTTTATGCAGGGTTTTTCACATTTATTTCCCACTCGAGCTTGGATTTGCTTTCTTCACAAAAACGGCTCGAGGCTGTGGTAGAAGCATTATACACAAAAAACGCGACTCTTTTTCAGAATCGCGTCTACGTGGTGCCGAGGAGGGGACTTGAACCCCTACACCCTTGCGGGCGCTAGTCCCTGAAACTAGTGCGTCTACCAATTCCGCCACCTCGGCGCATCAGGGCAACAAAAGATACACGCTACAAGCAGCAACGTCAAGCCCTTGGGCAACTCGAGAGACGCAAGTTGTGAACCACGCAAGCAAAAGGGGGTATTGCGTTTTTCCAAAACCCATGATACATTCTGTGCCGCTTACGCCTTCGGGAGTAGCTCAGCGGTAGAGCAATCGGCTGTTAACCGATTGGTCGTAGGTTCGATCCCTACCTCCCGAGCCAAAAGAAACCCTGTCATTGACAGGGTTTTCTTCTTTAATACATATTTATGATGGATTCAGTCAGCCGCGACCAGTTGATCTTCTAAATCAGCGATGTACTTCTCGGCTTTCATTGCGGCTTTTGTACCAGCCCCAACGCTGGTGCTGAGTTGACGGTAAATCTCATCAGAGACATCGCCAGCGCTGAATAATCCAGTCATGTTGGTGTAGATTTCATCGCGCACTGCCACGTAACCATGGGCGTTTAATTCCACGGTGTTCTCGAGGAATTTAGTGTTGGGTTCATGCCCAACGTAAATAAAGACACCATCGGTGGGTAGTACCGTTTGGACTCCCGTTTTGATGTTCTTGGTTCGCACACCAGTCACGACTTCGTCACCCAGCACTTCTTCGACCACCGTATCCCAAATAAATTTCATCTTGGGGTTTTTGAAAGCGCGGTCTTGTGCCACTTTGTTGGCACGCAAAGTGTCACGGCGATGAATGATGGTCACGGTTTCAGCAAACTTGGTCAGGAATGTACCTTCTTCGATAGCAGCATCGCCACCACCGACCACAATCACATGCTTACCTCGGTAGAAAAAACCATCGCAAGTGGCACAAGTAGACACGCCACGTCCGTAGAATTTATCTTCGCCGGGGACATTCAAACGCTTTGGATTTGCGCCTGTGGCGATAATCACCACGCTCGAGGTGTAGGTTTTGTCGTAGCCTTTAATCCGAAAGCCATGACCGTGTTTTTCTAGACTCTGGACTTCGTCATAAATGATTTTTGCACCAAACTTTTCGGCTTGGGCAACCATTCGCCCAGATAATTCTGGGCCTGAAATCACATCGGGGAAACCGGGGTAATTTTCGACTTCTTCGGTTTGAGCAATCTGCCCGCCGGGGTTGCCTTTCTCTAAGATTCCTGTGCGTAAATTGCCGCGACCCGCGTAAATGCCTGCGGTTAAGCCAGCAGGACCTGCTCCAATAATCAGTACATCGTAATCCATAACTCTCCTAAGCTCGAGGTGTCTCGAGTGATGCTTCAGCTTAGCATTTGATGCCAAATCACATCGTCGTCTTAAGTACGAGCCTTACCAAGTGTGGGTTCAAAGAAAAAATGCAAGGCTTAAACCTTGCATTTTCTTATGTTGGTAGGCTCGAGCAGATTTGAACTGCTGACCCCTACAGTGTCAATGTAGTGCTCTACCCCTGAGCTACGAGCCTTCGCATTTGGCAGTGGAGGCGTTGGGCGGATTCGAACCGCCGGATGAGGCTTTTGCAGAGCCTTGCCTTACCACTTGGCTACAACGCCGTGCCAATTTCTCGAGTTGGGTTACTCGAGACACTCTAAGCCTAAACTCGAGCGGCGAGGAGTTTATCACCTGTTTGGCATGGTGTCAAACGGGTAGACTGGGTGTTATGTTAGACGACCTTGATGTTGGACAGAATTTTGTGCGTTTGAACAGTGTGGATTTATTTTACACCGACCTTGGGCGCGATGATGCGACGGCGATTATTTTTCTCCATGACCTTGGTTATAACAGTTACAGTTTCCAAGAAATCTGTGGTGATTTACTTTTCAATTACCGCATGATCTACCTTGATCAACGTGGTTGTGGGCGCAGTGGCGAACTCGAGTCTGACCCTGAACTGTTTACCATAGATGCACTGGTGGATGATCTCGAGGCACTGCGTCTTCACCTTGGTTTGAGGCGTTTTGTTCCGCTTGGTCATGGTTTTGGGGCGGTCATTGCCCTCGAGTATGCACGGCGTTTTTCGCAGCATGTGAACCGCGTGGTGGTGGTCAATCCATGGGTGCATTTCCCTGAGTTGTCTCGGGTGTTGCTTGATGCGGCGAGCCGCTTAACTGAGCGCAGCGTCCGGTCTTCTGATGATTCCGAAGCTCGAGCCGAAGCTGCTTTTGGTTTGCGCGAGGATTTATTGGCTGTGCTGCATTTCCCCAAACCAGCTTCAAGGCTACACCTCGAGTTTGTGGATTCTGAATCGGGCTTATTTGGCAGTGGTTTGGTTCAAGAAGGTTTGGTGTTTAATAAACTCTGGGATCTCGAGTACCCGCTTTACTTTCCTGAAATCAGCGCTGAAGTGACTGTCATTGCTGGTTTAGATGACAGCACCAGTTACCCAAGCCAAACCGATTGGTTGGTGGATTTGCTGAATGCCGAACTGTTTGAACTCGAGGCGGGACATTACCCGTGGCTCGAGGATACCGAGGTGTTTATCAGAGCGCTTGAGGAAGCTGTGTCTTAGCTTGCACGACTGCTGTGTCTTAGCTTGCACGATTTTTGAATGTAGGATTTTTGTGACTTTCAAAGTTTGATTGCTGTAGACTGCTTGCTGTGGTTCAGAAACGACGCTTACTTATTTGGCTGGGTTTGATTCTTGGTTTGGGTTTTTTGACCATCAGTATTCTTGGATTTTTAGCCGCCCAAGGGCAGATTCGCTCGAGTATCCAAACCCAGAGCTTGCCTTTGGCTGGCGATACGGTCTACTCAGAAGTGCAACGTGAATTGCTGCGTCCGATTTTTATTTCGGCGCAAATGGCACAAAACACTTTTTTGCGCGACTGGGTGACAGGTGGCGAGAAAACCCCGGAAGAGATTCTGGCTTATTTGTCCACCATCAAAAAGACATTTAAGACCAACACCAGTTTTTTTATTTCAGAACAAAGCAAAAAGTATTACTATGCAAATGGCATCTTAAAAACCATTTCAAAGACTGATGCTCGAGACAACTGGTACTTTCTTTTTACGGCTAAGAAAATCGAGTACGAACTGAGTTCTGACCCCGACCAAGCCAATCAAAATCGTTTAACCATTTTTATCAATTATCGCCTGTTGGACGCTGATGGGCGTTTGCTCGGAGTGACTGGAGTTGGTGTGACTTTTGACACCATGAACCAACTGATCTCGAGCATTGAGAGTCGTTTCGCACAACGGGTTTATTTTGTTTCACCCGATGGCAAAATCATGCTGGCAGACAGCCGACACTTTGGTGTAACCGACGTCGGTAGTCTGTCCATTCGTCAACTCGAGGGGATAAAAACAGTTGCAACTACCGTGCTGGGCAGTAAAAATGCACAACAAGTTTCATACGTGCGCGGTAGTGAAACAGTGCAACTGAATTCTCGTTTCGTTCCGGAACTGGGCTGGTATTTACTGATTGAACAAGATGAAAGCAGCGCCACTGCACCTTTTTTGCGTTTGCTGCTGCTGAATTTATTGTTTGGTGCAATTGCCACAGCTTTGGTGCTTGGTTTAACGGTTTTTGCAATTAATCAATATCAGCGCCGTCTCGAGGTGCTTGCTACAACAGATGCCTTAACAGGCGCGAATAACCGCTCGGTTGGTGAAGCCCTGCTCGAGCAAGCCGAAAAAGAGAGTCGCCGTGATAATAAGCCGCTTAGCCTGATTTTATTTGATATAGACGACTTTAAGCGCATCAATGATACATATGGACACTCGGCAGGAGACACTGTGCTGCGCGAAGTGGTTAAACTTTGCCAAGCCGTGCTGCGAAACACCGACACCACGATTCGTTGGGGCGGCGAGGAGTTCTTGATGCTCTTAAAAAATTGTTCACTCGAGGATGCCAAACGCCTTGCCAAAGAATTGAATACCGCCATAGCAGCGCATCCGTTCTTGGTGGAGAACAAGAATATTCGTGTCACCATCAGCGTTGGCGTGGCGCAACTCGAGAAGGCAGAAAACATGATTCAACTGATTAAACGCACCGATGACGCGCAGTATCATGCCAAGAAAAATGGGAAGAACCGTGTTGCCCAAGCCAAACTAGCTCAGGTCAGTCTTGTATGAAGTTCGTTGAATGTCCTCGAGATGCTTGGCAGGGAATGCGGCAATTTATTCCCACCACCACAAAAATCGAATTCCTAAGCGCCTTGCTCGAGGCTGGTTTTACGCACCTGGACTGCGGCAGTTTTGTTTCACCCAAAGCCGTGCCACAAATGGCAGACACCGAAGCGGTGATGGCTGGACTGCCCGAAACCCAAGCTGATTTGCTGTGCATCATCGCCAATGAGAAAGGCTTGTCTCGAGCTTTGGATTCTGGGCGGGTGACAAGCGTTGGTTATCCGCTCTCAATTTCGGATACATTTCAGCAACGCAACACAGGACGTTCACTCGAGCAGTCATGGGAATTGGTGCAGCATCTTCACTCAAGCAAACAGCATTTGGGCTTGGTGGTTTACTTGTCGTTTGCTTTTGGCAACCCATACAATGACCCATGGAATGCCGAATTGGTTCTCGAGTCTGTGGCACGACTGCGCGAACTTGGCATCCAAGACATTGCGCTGGCAGACACCTATGGGCAAGCCAATGCAGCTCGAGTTCATCACATCACCAAAGCCGTGATAGACAAATTCGGAGCAACTGGACTTGGTGTGCATCTACATGCTCGAGCCGAGGATGTTATGGCACTGACTCGAGCTTCCCTTGATGCTGAATGCACATGGCTCGAGGGAGCGCTTGGTGGGATTGGCGGCTGCCCATTTGCAGGGGATGATTTGGTGGGCAATCTCGCCACTGAGCAAGTGCTGCCGCTTTTAAGTACAAACGTGAATCTCGAGCGCCTTAGGGGTTTAACCCAAAAAGCACTCGAGATTCGCAATGCGTACATGTAATTTTTGTTCAGCGTCACACACCTTTCTTGTCTGCACCAGTGGACTTAAACGTGAAACAACGCACCGATAGGTTTTATTCAGGCTTCACCCCTTTCACGTACTTCTACGGTTTAGGATAGGGACTTAACCTGATGCTTACCTGATGTATTTGCGAGAACGCCTGAAAACGAGTAGACTCGAGCCAATCATGCAAACCCCGATGTGGCAACTTGATGCAATTCCACCACCAAATTTCAGGTGACGGTGAGGTTTGGCTATGAGCTGTGAGCTATGAGCTGTGAGCTATGAGCTATGAGCTTTGAGGCACGCGGTTCTCGAGACAATCAAAATTGCGAACTGACTCGAGAACTCGAGTCTAAAAAGGGTGTGTAAATATGGGATTTATTCAGTTAAAAACAAGTATTCCAGGCGAGCAATCCAAGAAACTCAATGAACGCCGCGCCAAAGCCGTGACTGGTGGTTTAGCCATGGCAAATGGTATTGCTGTGGTCAGCGCCGAAGGTAGCTTGGTGCATGATGCCGATGGCAATACCTTGATTGATTTAGCTGGTGGCATTGGTGTTTTGGCAGTTGGGCATCGCCCAAAGGGTGTGACCGATGCCATTCATGCTCAAGTTGAAAAATACTTGCACATGTGCAGCATCGTCGCCAATTACGAACCGTATGTTGAGGTTTGCGAAGCCCTGAACCGTTTAACGCCGGGTGATTTTGCCAAGAAAACCCTGCTTTCTAACGGTGGCGCGGAAGCCGTCGAGAACGCCGTCAAGTTGGCGCGTAGATTCACTGGTCGGGCAGGCGTGATTGTCTTTGAAGGTGCGTATCACGGGCGCAGCAACCTGACCATGGCAATGACCAGCAAATGGGGTTTGTTCAAAAAGGGCTTTGGACCGTTTGCCCCCGAAGTGTACCGCTTGCCATTACCAAACCTGTACCGCACCCCAAAAGGTATCTCGAGCGAGGATTACCTCGAGTGGTGCTGCAAGAATTTGGACGATGCCTTGGTGAGTCACATTGACCCAAGCGCCGTGGCGTGCATTGTGATTGAACCCGTGGTCGGTGAAGGCGGTTTTATTCCTGTGCCGCATAAATTCTTAGAAAAAATCCGTGAAATCTGCACCCGAATTGGGGCGGTGATGATTGCCGATGAAATCCAAAGCGGCTCGGGACGCACCGGTAAACTCTGGGCAATTGAGCATAGCGGCGTTGTGCCTGACATGTTGATTTCGGCGAAGAGCCTCGCGGCTGGTTTGCCGCTCAGCGCCGTGACAGGCAGAGCTGAAATCATGGACAGCGCTCACATTGGCGGTGTCGGCAGCACGTATGGTGGTAATCCATTGGCGTGTGTGGCGGCACTCGAAGCGCTCGAGTTGCTGCAATCACCAGTCCTCCAAGCTGGCGCAGCGCACATTGAAAAAACCGTGCGTGCCATATTTGAACCAATGATGCTCGAGCTACCTTGTGTTGGCGATGTGCGCGGTATCGGCGGGATGATGGTGGTTGAATTTGTGCGCGACCAACAAACCAAAGAACCATGGCTCGAGCTGGTACCAGAAGTGGTCAAGCGCTGCTTAGAAGGAGGCGTGGTGCTGCTTCGGGCGGGTTTGTACGGCAATTGTATTCGCTTTTTGCCGCAACTCGATATTGAACCAGCCATGCTCGAGGAGGCGTTGACCGTGGTGCAAAGCGCGATTCGCAGCGCTTATGCCGCGACAAAACCCAAAGAGGTTGTTGCCGCATGACCGAACTCGGCGCACAAGTTGTGCCGTTCCCTGCGACACTGGACACTGCCCCACGCGGCGATTTATACCGTTCGAGTGGGGCGACGTTTGCACTCGATGCAGCGTTGCCCAAGTACATCGAAGCGAAACTCGAGGTGGTGCAACAACCTTGGGCAGCACTGGTCTCGAGTGGGGCGGATGAAGCTCTGCTCGAGACTTGTGTCAATCGGTTGTACGAGCAAGTTCACCTCGAGCAACCCGCACTACTCGAGCGTGTGAATGACGGCTGGCATTTCCCACAGACTGGTGTGACCGTCTCAAACTCGAGCATCATTGGTTTGGAGACAGGTGCAATACTCGAGACCATGGGCAAGTGCATCCAAGCCCGCGCTTACCTCGAGACTGGTACTCGAGCGCGAATACTTGCTTTAGCACTGAACATCCAAGATGACCTTGCTTTGATGCACCGCGATGTCGCCGAAGCGCTTTGGGTGATGCTGCCAAGCAGTTGGAATCCCCTTGAGAAAATTGGGTTGTCCTTACGTGCGATTCACGAGCCAGTCCCCAACAGCACAATTCTGCAAAATGCCACGCCAAATCTAACCAAAGCTGTTCTCGAGCGAGGACCTTTTGAGCGTTTTGTCTGGACACTCCAAGCCAGCACCAGCCTTGGAGCGCATCCCGAGCATCCCTCGAGCGACGACGGTGGCACATACTGGCGGGTTGAACGCCAAACCTTTTTTCCCATGCCCGACCTCGAGCGCTACTGGTTTGTGATTCGAGTACATGTTGTCCCACTCGAGACGGTACTCAACCCAGAACGCGCTGTAGAACTTCACGCTGCCCTCGAGAAAATCGGTTCATCACTCACTCAACACAAGCGCCTCGAGCCAGTGCTACCCCGCGCTCATGCAATGCTCGAGCCATTCTTGAAAGGTAATTCATGAATTATTCCGATTTACCACCACTTGTCACCAGTGCCGACGGGCGTTTCCGCGTGGTCAACAGCACTTTAGCTATGGCAAAAGCCCTCGAGAACATTCAGCGCGTCTCATTCCCAGACCTTTCTGATGCCGATTTGATGCTCGAGCCGCATTTTGCTTCGCATATTCGCATTTTCCCCGATGGGCAACACGTTGTGGTGGACACCCAAACCAATCAAATCGCCGCCTCGAGCAGCGACATCATGCTCGAGCTGGATTTCAACCATTACCAGCACCGGTTTTTCCCTGCGGTAGGCGAGGGTTATTTCACCACCCACGACCCAAAGGCTCATTGGTTGTACGGCGCGGATATTGGTGTGCTGCCCGAGTACCGCAGCCTTGGACTCTCGAGTTTGCTTTACAAAGCCCGCCAAGAGCTTGTGGTGCGTCTCGGGCTGCATGGGCATTACGCGGGGGCGATGCCCAAAGGGTATGGCGCTGTTCGCCATGAAATGCCGATTGAAGCCTATCTGCACGAAGTCATTCGCAATGAGCGTTTTGATCCTGTGATCAGCATTCAACTCAAACGCGGCTACCGAATTTATGGTGTGATTCCAGATTATTTGGACGACCCAAGCTGCGCCAATTATGGCGTGGTCATCATTTGGCGCAATCCGAATCTGCCTTGGTGAATTGTGCTTGTTTTTGTGGATGAAAGCGGCGATGCTGGTTTTAAGTTCGACCAGAACTCGAGCCAGTTCTTTATTGTGGCAATGGTTGTTTTTGACGATGATGCACAAGCAACTGCGACAGCCAATCAAATTGCTCGTTTCAGACAATCTTTGAAGCAAAAAGACGAATTCAAGTTCAGCAAAATGAGCAGACAGCGCCGCCAAGACTTTGCGGAGTTGATCAAAACACTTGACTTTGTTGCTCGAGTTTTTGTGATTGATAAATTGCTCGTTGATCCGAAACAATTTAGCCAATATGGCACAGATACGTATCAATGGATGCTTGCTGAAGCCTTGATTGCCTTTCAGGATGAATTTTCACAAGCTCGCCTGAAGCTCGACGGAACTCAAAATCGGTACTTCAAACGGACATTTAAGTCCTATATTCGACAGCGTCTCGAGATTAAGATAAACGACTTGGTTTTTGTTGATTCTGAGTCAACGGAATTGTTGCAACTAGCAGATTTTGTTGCAGGAGCAGTTCATCGTCAGCAACGAGGAGAGGATGTCGAAAAAATTGTGGATTCCATCCAAGAAAAATTTATTATCAAGAAATTAAAAAAGAACCCTTAAAGAAGGGTTCTCCGGCGACTCGTTCCTATCCTTGCGGCAGGCGACCATCCGGTCACTTTTCAGGCTGCGAGCCATTTCTAAAACACATGATAGCACATTTCAGGAGGTTGTCAAATGATTGATTTACTCTTCACCAACGCCAAGATTTGGGTAGCTCGAGGTATCCAAGCCAGCAGCCTTGGCATTCAGTGCGGCAAAGTCGTATCACTAGACGAACCAAATCTCAAAGCTCGAGAAACCATTGATTTGGGTGGCGCAAGTGTTTTTCCTGGTTGGAACGATGCCCATGTTCACGTTTGGAAGGTCGGGCATCTTCGCACCACCATGCTTGATTTGCGCGATGCTGCCACGCTCGAGGAAGTCTACGCATTGGTACAGGCTCGAGCCGCCACACTCGAGGCTGGAACTTGGCTTTTGGGACGCGGCTGGAATGAAGCTAAACTTGGTAGTAGCCCCAATAAAACCGCTTTGGATGCGGTTGCGCCGCATAACCCTGTGGTGCTGACCCGAACTTGCGCTCATATTCATGCCACCAACTCGAGGGCGTTGCAACTTGCGGGTATCGAGCTAAGCACAACCCCACCGCACGGGGGCGAGATTCATTTTGACACGGGCATGCTCTTTGAAACCGCTCATGGTTTGGTCTTAAAAGCCATGCCAGCTTTTACGGTGCAAGACTGCAAAAAATTTATCTTGGCGGGACTCGAGTGGCTCTTAAAACATGGGATTACTTCCTGCACTGACCCTGCGGTTGACCCGACCTTGCTTCAGGCGTACCGTGAACTCGAGCGTGAAGGACGGCTGCCGATTCGGGTGAATGTTCTGTTTATTCGTCGCCCTGATGGTGGTTCAGAAACATACCCACTGCCAGAAAAATTTGTCTCGAGTTTCCTGCGCGTGGACAGCGTCAAATTCTTCGCCGATGGCGGTTTAAGTGGCGCGACGGCGGCAGTCAGTGTGCCGTATCAAAATACTGAATTCTCAAGTCAGGGCGTGCTGCGCTTTGAAACCGAAGAGCTGTACGAATTGGCACTCGAGGCGCATCAAAACGGTTTTCGGATTGGTACGCACGCCATTGGTGATCGGGCGCTTGACCAGATTCTCACAGTTTACGAGCGCCTTGCCAAAACATCTTTTCCTGCCATTCAACACCGTATTGAGCATTTTGGTTTAGCCAACCCCATGCACCGCGCCAAAGCCAAAGCGCTTGGCGTGATGGTCGTACCACAACCGATTTTCCTGCACGAACTGTCTGGGAACTTTAGAAAGTACCTGCCCAATGAATTTGTGCCACACTGCTATAACCTCCGCGCAATGATGGATGCTGGACTGACCACGGTCTTCTCGAGCGATGCGCCTGTGGTCAAAGAAGTCAACCCCTTGGTTGGTATTCACGCTGCTATAAACGAACCATTTCAAGACGGCAATCAAGTCAGTTTAGATGAATCTATCCAAGCCTTCACGCAAAATGGCGCAATTGCATCAGGTGAAGCTGACAATCGTGGTACACTCAAACTTGGTCAGGATGCAGATTTCTGCATTTACCTAAACACAAACGCCCCCGTTCTCGAGTGGAACCTCGAAAGCACTTGGGTTGGAGGGATACAACAATGAGTTACACCGAAAGTCTACAAACCTACTTAGAAGCCTGGAACGAACGAGACTCGAGCATCCGCCTGGATAAACTCGCCTCGGTGGTGCATCCCGGGGTGGTGCTGTTCGATCCGCTCTCGCACATGGTCGGCGCAGTCATGATTGCCAAATTTATTGCCAAAGTACACAGCCAAATTGCTTTTGACCGCCTCGAGTTCACCAGTGGCATTCAAAAACACGACCACGGACTGTGGGTGCGTTACGGTTGGGGCATGTGGCTCAAAGACCAGAACCGCATGGCAAGTGAAGGTATGGATGTGGTGGAATTTGATAAGCAAGGCAAGATTCGCCAAGTGATTTCATTCATGGGGAAATTGCCCGATAAGCCTGTAGCAGAATAAAGTTTGCTGAAAATCCAACCGATGGCAGCCTGACCAATGTGGCGCTCAATCATGACCGTTGCTTGAATCAAATTGAGCATGAGTCCGTCTAGGTTTTGCTACTGGTGAAGCATAGAACAGCTTAGGCTCGAGACGGTTGCCACTGGTAACGCTTTGCGGGTTCTCGAGGTTTGTACTGAGGAAATCTTTCCTGCACCATCTCGAGAATTTTTTGAGCCGCACTTTCATTGATGTTGCTCACTTTATGCAGCTTGGGACGTTTATGTCCGTCGAGCAGTCAGCAGGATCGGTTTCATAGACTCGAGCGAAACA
>JAAFJQ010000053.1 GCA_013298185.1 Deinococcales bacterium | reverse complement strand
TGCTGAACTGAACCTCAAACCCGCTCGCACACTCGAGGAACTGACCGCCGGACTCGAGACCCTGAAAAAAGCTGGTAAAACCAAATTCCCCATGGCACTGGCACTCGGTGGCGGCGGCTTAGCTGGTGAATTCCACAGCAACTACGCCGCGCTTGGTGGCGTTTGGTTCGACAACAACCGCAAACCCGTTTTCAACAACGCCAACGGCGTAAAAGCCGCGCAAACCATCCGCGAATGGCTCGAGTTCATGCCACCCGCCGTTCTCAGCTACACCAACGACGATGTCATGGTCGGCTTACAACAAGGCGACATTGCCCTCTCGAAAATCTGGATTACTCGAGCCGCCGCCATGGAAGACGAAAAAGTATCCCGCGTGGTTGGCAAAATAGACTATGCCCCCGCCTTCAAAATGGGCAGCCTAGGACTCGGAGCGAACACCGCCGAAGGCGACGCACTCGCCATCGCCGCCTCGAGCAAAGTAGATTCAGACCTATCCTTCCGCGTGATGATGGAAATGCTTGGCAAAACCAACCAACAAAACGCTGCCGCTCTGGGCATGGTCAGCCGTGACAGCATCGCCACCAACCCGACCTTGGTTGCCAAGAACCGCGCATGGGTTGCGGCTGCCAGCAATGCCCGTCAAGCCGTGCCACTGCGCCCAGCCGTGCCGTACCAAAGCATCGCCACGACCATCCTAGGCAATGAATTGCGCTTAGCCTTGGTCAACAAAACCGACCTCAAAGCCGCGCTGGACATTGCTGCAAAAAAGGTAGAAGACGAAATGCGAGTACAAGGCTTTATCCGATAAAAGTATCACGTAAGAGGGAGACCATTATGGTCTCCCAAAAACATGAAGTAGGAAGAAATTTGCAATTCAGAACAGCAAAAACTCGAGTCTCGAGAAAGTGATTGTGTGAACATGACAGCCAACCCTCTCCCAGCTCGCCTAGGCTCGCTACCCTCTCGCCGCACAAACGCGGGAGAGGGTTGTTCGGGGTGTTTTTTCGTTTCAGTTATGGTCTCGAGAAGCCAAGTTCATAGCACCAGAACCCCTCAATGAGCTACCGTTTGCACACAAGTATGCAACCTATCTTTCAAAGACGTATTCAATTGATTTGGTCGAGAATCCAAAAGTTGGGTCATATTGATGAACAAAATTGCTCGAGAGAACGTGGGTTTGGTTATCATTTTCGTGACTTAGCAGGACAGACACGGGGGTCTGTCCCTACGGTTTACCTGTGTATGAAGCAATTGTTTTGTAGGGGAGGACCCCTGTGTCCTCCCTGTGAGAGGAAATGCGAATTCGAGTTGCCGATTTTCTCGTTTATTTGTACCCAGATAAACAACAAGATGTGTGCAAGCCGTAGCTCAATGAGGGGTCGAGCGAAGCGAGGGGGAGTACCTGAGAGGTTACATTTTTTTAATACTGCCAATTCGACCTGAATAGCCCAGCCACTCGAGAATTAAAATTCCATAAAAGAAGGTGATTCTTTATTAAACCTCGAGAATTTTGGGCTTTTGTTTCACCAAGCGTGATCGTGATGACCTTGCTGATGGTCTTTCCATTGTTCACAACCATTTACCTGAGTTTTTTTAATTTTAACTTTGGAGTTGAACCTCGGTTTATTGGGTTTCTAAATTACACGCGGATTCTCGAGGATAGTCGTTTTTGGTCGGCGCTTGGTTTCACGCTTTTTTACATGGCGGTGAGTATTCCGATTCAGATTGTTCTGGGGTTTGGCTTGGCGCTCTTGCTGAATGAAATCACGGCACTGAAACGCTTTTTTATCAGTTTGTACCTCGTGCCGTACATTGTCACGCCGGTGGTGGGTACGTTAGCGGTCAGTTGGTTGTTTAAGGACAGGGGTTTTATCACTTGGTTGCTGTCTACCGTTGGGGTGAATATCCAATGGTACGCCGATGCTACTGCCGCTCGAGGACTGCTGATTGGCTATGGAATTTGGGGGGCTGTGCCGTTCATCATGCTGATGTTGTACGCGGGTTTGCAAGCCATGCCGTCTGATCCGATTGAAGCCGCGATCATGGATGGTGCGACGTGGTGGCAACGGGTGCGTTTTGTGATGATGCCGTACTTGCGTCCGATTTTTATTTTTATTGCCATGGTCAACATCATGGATGCGTATCGTTTGTTTGATAGTGTGGCGGTCATGACCCAAGGCGGTCCTGGCAATGCCACAGCCACGATCATGTATTACACGTACAGTGTGGCATTTCAAGAGCAACTGCTCGGGCGTGCCAGTGCTTCAATTGTGCTGGCTGTGATGGTGATTATCACGCTTCTCTACCCGTTTTTGCGCCAAACGTACTTTGACATCGTGGGGAAAAAATGAAATCACATAGCCGCACCTCGAGCCAAGCGCTGTTTGCTGCCATTGCTTACTCAATTTTGGCAGTCTGGACGATTTTAGCCATTTTCCCGTTTTTCTGGACGTTTCTTATCAGCATTAAAGAAGTCGTGGATGCCTTTGCCTTGCCGCCCGTCTGGGTTTTTAAGCCCACTCTTGTGGCGTACCAAACCCTGTGGATTGAAGAGGGATTTAGTAAGTATTTAATCAACAGCGCAATAGTTACCCTTGGTACAGTGCTGATTTCCATCAGTGTCGGTTGCTTTGCGGGTTATGGTTTAGCCCGTTATAACCGAGCGGCTGGTTTCTGGATTTTATTTGCTGCCTTTGTTTTTCGTGCTTTGCCACGCTTAACGTTCTTGCTGCCGTTTTATTATTTGGCGCGTTTAACAGGCTTGCACGACACGCAACTTTTGCTGATTCTGGTGCTGGTGGCAATCAACCAACCATTCACCATTTGGATGCTGCGTAGTTTCTTTCAAGAAATCCCCGATTCACTCGAGGAAAGCGCCATGGTGGACGGGTGCAGCCGTTTCCAAGCCTTTTGGTATGTGATCGTGCCGATTATGGGTCCTGGTATCGTCACCGCCAGTATTTTTAGCATGTTACTGGCTTACAACGAATTCCTGATTCCCCTGATTTTAACCGCCACCAATGCCGTGACCATGCCCGTGGCGATTTCGCAATTTGGCGCGGAGGATTTGCGTTACTGGAGCATTTCGGCGGCTGGGGCAATCAGCATTGCCATTCCCATGGTGATTATTGTTTTGTACTTGCAAAAATTCTTAATCAAGGGCTTAACGGCTGGCGCAGTCAAAGGCTAAGTGAAGCATCTCGAGCATAAAAAATTACTTTGGCAGTGGTTGCACACGCTGACCACCGAATCCCTCGAGCCGATACTCAGCCCCGAGGTTGAGTTCTTTGTCTCGCATCCGATCAATACCCTCGTTGGCGTTCAAGCTGTAAAGACCTCATTTCTCGAGCCACTGCAAAGAAGTTTCCCAGACCTCGAGCGCCGCGATGACATTTTTCTCGCCAGCGAAACCCCAACGGGCGATTTGGTCGCAGCCCACGGGCATTATGTTGGTACGTTCAACCAAGATTTATTTGGGATTCCCGCCAATCAAGCGGTTGTGCGTTTACGCTACGGAGAATTTTATCAACTCGAGGCGGGCAAAATCACTCGAGCTTATATTCTGTTTGATTTTCTGGACTTGATGCGCCAAGTCGGAGTTTCGCCCCTGCATGGCGCTGGTGCTGAGGGCATGGTACAAGCCCCGCGAACTCGAGACGGCGTGCAGTTTGTCGTTGCTGACCCTATTGTCAGCCAGAAAAGCCGTGATTTGGTTTTTGCCATGGGCGAAGGCTTAGGGCAGTACGACCAAAAAAGCCTTTCCTCAATGGGAATGCAGCGTTTCTGGACTCCAGACATGATGTGGTACGGACCAAGCGGCATTGGCACAACAAGGGGCTTAACTGGCTTCGAGCAGTACCATCAAATGCCGTTTCTGCACGCTTTCCCAGACCGAAGCGGCAGTTTCCCAATCGTCAAACGCTTTGGGCGGGTTGCCGACGGGCATTATGTGGCATCGGGTGGGTATCCAAGTTTAGGTGCAACCCACCTTGGCGCGTACCTTGGTACACCCGCCACAGGTCGTCAAATCGGGATGCGGGTCATGGATTTCTGGCGGCGTGAACAGGATTTACTGGCAGAGAATTGGGTGCTGATTGATCTCCCAGATTTGTTCTTGCAATTTGGCGTGGATTTATTTGCGAAGATGGGAGAACGATGAAGCAACATCATAAGCATCCATTTAAGAACAAAAGCCCTTTCAGTAGATGCAAAATCGCAATCGGGAAGCCCCTCACCCGACGCTTCGCGCCACCCTCTCCCAAAGTACGCGCTTCGCGCAGGGAGAGGGGTTCGGGCTACCTTTCGTCTCAATTATGTCTCGAGAAGCCAAATTCTTAACACCAGAACCCCTCAATGAGGGGTCGAGCGCAGCGAGGGGGAGTCCGTAAGGCATTGCGTTTTTTTGATTTGATCCTTGAGAAAATTCCTTAAGTTGATACCCATGGGGGAACGATGAACCAACACATTCATGATTTAATCTCGTCTCGAGCCAGCGAATCGCTCGAGGCGGTGCGGGATTGGATTCGTATTGCTAGTTTTTCGGATACGGGCGTGGGGATGCTCGAGGGCGCTGAGTACGCTAAGAATCTGCTTTTACGCATCGCGCCTGATGCAGATGTGTATCCAACCGCAGGGCATCCGATGGTCATGGGAACGGTGCGCTCGAGTCTTGTAGATGCGCCTTGGTTGTTGGTTTACGGGTTGTATGACACCACGCCACTTTGGGAACATGAATGGTCTGTGCCGCCGCTCGAGGCGCGAATTGTGGATGCCAAAGACATTGGTGTGTTACCGCATTTGGGGCAGATTGTGGTTGGGCGCGGTGCGAATAATCATAAAGGTCCAGTTCTCTCGAGTATTCTTGCTGTGGCAGCCATGCTCGAGGGTGGCACGGCGATGCCTGTCAATCTGATTTTTTTAATCGAAGGCGAAGAGGAAATCGGTAGTCCAAGCATGGCGGCTTTTGTTGAGCAGCACCGTGAATTGCTCGAGAAAGCTCAAGGCGCTTGGCTGCCTTGTATGCAGCAGAACAGCGCTGGTACAATGACGCTGCGCCGTGCTTTCAAAGGCAGTTTGTTTGCCACCCTCGAGTGCAACGGTGGCGAATGGGGCGGAACGGCTGACTCGCGTCATGTCTGGGCGGGCAACAGCGCTTGGATTGATGCACCTCTGATGCGCCTAGTCAAAGCCCTCGGCACACTCTACACCGATGAGCAACGCCTGACGGTGGATGGTTTGGAAGCTCGCCTCGAGCCTCCTGTGCAGCCCGACAGCCCCGAAGTCAGGCAACTCGAGCAATTATTCTTGGATAACCCGCAGTGGGAAGCCAATATGTTGCACAATCTCAATGTCAAAAAATTCTTGGGTGGCAAGCGCTTATCCGATCACCTCGCGCATTACATGCTGGCTGCCACAATCAATGTGCAAGGCGTACAAGGCGGCTATCAAGACGCGGTGTATTACACCAACATGCCCGGCGCGGCTCGAGCCAAAGTAGACATTCGCTTTCCACCCGGAGTTACGCCTGACGAAGTGGCGGATTTGGTGCAGCAGCACCTCAATGCTCGAGGACACGAAATGGTCAAACTGCGCCAATTGCGTGGTTACAGTGCGGCGGCTGCCCTGCCTGAAGCCGAGGACACGCTGTTGCAAGCGGCTCGAGTGGTTGGGGCGGCTCATGGTGTGCCAATTTCAGTTTGGGCGATTGCCAATAATTGCTGCCCCGCCAGTTTACTGACCACGCTCGGTAAGCAAATTCCATTCTCCATCGCTGGCACTGGACACGGCGACCGCGCTCATGCACCCGATGAGTATTTCACGGTTGATAGTGTCGAAAAATTGATGCACTGGACAGTGGATTACTTAACGGCTTGGGCAAAGATTGTGCAAGAATCATAAATCCGCTATCTTTAGGACACAATACTTGCTTCTCCTAGCTAAATACCCGAAAACTCAAAGCTCGAGTCCTGCTTTGCAACCTGTTTGACTTCATCAGGGTAGTAACAAATCTGTCACCATCGGACGATGATCCGAGGCTCGAGTATCAGGTATCCATGCTTTCAGCACCGACAAATTGGTGAACACATAATCAATTCGTAAAACTGGAATATCAACCCGATACGAAAACCCAAAACCATTGCCAGTCACGGCAAAAGCATCATTTAAGCGGCTCGAGAAAGCCCTGTACAAACTGCCCTTTGGTGGGGTGTTGAAATCACCACAAATCACCACTGGTTCGAGGCTGGTGGTGATGCTTTGGAGCATGGCATCGGTGATTTCCCAACGATACCCAGAAAAACGACTGACTCGAGCCTCCATACTGTCGGTGGCACGTCGTCCTTGAATATTCAAAGTCAGAAAATGGACATTGATGATTCGTACACGTTGCCCGCGAATCTCGAGAACCGATTCTGACCAAACACGGTTAGATTGTGGCACTCGAGTAACTTTATTCTCGAGAATCGGGTGCTTAGAAAATAGGGTCAGTTCGCCTGTGTTGATGCTTTGGTATTGGGGAAGTTGGGCTTTGAGTCTGTTATACAAGCCCTCTAAATCACGCGATTCTTGAACGCAAATGATGTCTGCCTTGGATGCGTCCATGAATTTTGCGGCATCCGAAGCGCCACGAATGTTGTAACTGACAACCCGAATGCTTTGGTCAGCACTGGCTCGAGGAAAGTTGATTCTCAAGCCCATGAAAGCAAATAGCACCAGCAAAACTGAAGCCATATTCACCGCACTGGCTCGAGCATCACGGCGTAGGGCAGTCCAAACAAGCAAGGCAAAGGCGGGTAGTAGCAACCCGTGCTGTGGGATGTACGCCAGCACCGTGACCCACCAAATTCGCTCGGCAAGCCATTCAGAAAGCACCCACCAAAGCAGTAGAAAGCCCAAATACAAACTCGAGAAAAGCAAGCGGCGCACCCAATAAGCATGACAAAACGCGCATGAGAGCTGACTCATCCGCCAATTGGCTGGTGGTGTAACAAATGCAGAATGTGTATACTAGCCTCATGAAGCCTAGCGCCTTGTGTTGTTGCCCTCGAGTCCGAGTGGCGTAGTTTTGTGTGCAGTCGCGTCCGCTCGAGTAAAATTCTCGAGCGTTTTTTATTTTTTAGGAGTCCCTATGATTACTGTTTTTAATTCCCTATCCCGCAGCAAAGAAACCTTTGTTCCAAGCAGCAAAAACCACATTGGCATGTACTTGTGCGGACCCACGGTGTATTCCGAGGCGCACCTTGGGCATGGGCGCACAGGTGTTTCTTTTGATGTGATTCGGCGCTGGTTTGAATACCGTGGCTTTAACGTGCGTTTTGTTTCCAATGTCACCGATGTTGGTCATATCACCACTGAAACCGACGATGACGGCGTGGATCGCATCGGGCAACGCGCCAAACTCGAACAGCTCGAGCCAATGGAAATTGCCGATAAGTACATGTGGAGTTATTTTCAGGATTTAGCTGCGCTGGGCGTGAAAAAACCAAGCATCACCCCAAGGGCTACTGGGCATATCTTGGAGCAAATCGAAATGGTACAGCGTTTAATTGCCAATGGTCATGCTTACGAGCGCGATGGTAGCGTTTACTTTCGGGTGCGGAGTTTTCCCAAGTACGGTCATCTGAGCGGTAAGAAAATAGATGACCTCGAGCATGGCACACGCGAGGACGTGCGCGAGGACAAAGAAGACCCACTTGATTTTGCCTTGTGGAAATTTGCCGAGCCTGAACACATCATGCGCTGGAATTCCCCGTGGGGTGAGGGTTTTCCGGGTTGGCACATCGAATGCTCGGCGATGGCACTGAAATACCTCGGCGAGAACTTTGACATTCACGCTGGCGGCTTGGATTTGCAATTCCCACACCACGAAGCCGAGATTGCCCAAGCCGAAGGCGCTGGCTATGCCTTTGCCAAATATTGGCTGCATGGCAACATGCTGACCATTGGCGGCGAGAAGATGAGCAAGTCCAAGGGCAATTTTATTACCTTAGCCGATTTTTACCAGCAAAAAGCCGAACCGATGGTGCTGCGCCTTGCTTATATTCAAAGCCATTACCGCAGCATTGCCGAAATTGGCGATGAGATCATCGAAGGGGCAAAAACCGCTTTATCCCGTCTGCGTGAAGTCAAACGCGAACTCGAGCGGCGCATTCCCGAAGCCAGTAGCGGAGAAAACCCTTCTCTCGAGAAAGCCCTCGAGAAAGCTGTGACTGAGTTTGAAGCTGCGCTGGACGATGATTTCAACACACCCAAAGGCTTGGCAGCCGTGTTTGACCTGACAAGGGAGGTGAATACGGCGCTTACGGCTGGCACGGGTCGCTCAAGCCTTGAAAAAGCACTAAATTTTTATAATACTTTTGTTGGTGGCGTACTTGGTTTGTACCACAGCGCTCAAAGCACCGCCACCGATGATGCCCAACTGCTCGAGGGACTGATGCAAATTGCGATTGAAGCCAGAGGTGTGTACCGCCAAAACAGGGATTTCAGTCGCTCGGATGGACTACGCGAACGCTTGAAAAGCCTAGGCGTGACGCTCGAGGACACGGCTTCTGGCACACGCTGGAAACTTGAGGGTTAATCTACTGTCCACTGGCTCGAATTCGGCTCTCGAGGTCGTCGAGTTCGAGTTCCAAACTTGGGTCTTTGCTCGAGTGAACCATAAATTCGCTTGGCACAATGCGGTTGGTACTTAAACGCTCGGCGCGAATCACACCCTCGAGGTCATCCACGGCAGTAGCAAGGTCGTCGTTGACGATCACATAATCAAATTCTTGGTAGAACTGCATGTCTTCAACGGCTCGTTTTAAGCGTTTGTCTATCACCTCGAGCGCGTCAGTGCCGCGTTTTAATAATCGTTGCCGCAACTTAGACAAGTTCGGTGGCACAAGTTGTACCAGCACCGCTTCGGGCATCAGGCGCTTGACATTCAGCGCTCCAATGCGTTCAACATCCAAGATCACATCATTGCCTGCGGCTAGTTGCTCTTCGACTTTGCGGCGTGGCGTGCCGTATAAATGCCCAACAAATTCAGCATGTTCTAAAAAGCCCGTCGTCTCGAGTTCATGGGTGAATTCTTCGCGGCTCTTAAAGTAATAATCTTTGCCGTGGACTTCGCCTTTGCGCTGAGCGCGGGTCGTCCATGAAACACTGAAAAACAGGTTCTCTTCTTGGGAGAGGACATAGGACAAAACCGTTCCCTTACCAACTCCGCTTGCCCCAGACAAAACAAATAAAATTCCTCGCCGCATGGCTACATAGACTAGCAGGAATGGCTTAGTGCTTTGTCAAGACGTTTGACTTCTGAATTTAGGGAGTAGAATAACCCTATGCCGGTGATCGCTGCTAACCACCAATTGATGCAATACCTCACACCCGAAGACAAGTCTACTTTGGAGCGCTTGTGTCCGCCGCGTAAATTTAAAAAAGGTCAAGCCATTTACCGTTATCAAGACCGCGCTGATGATTTGTTTATTGTTCATTCGGGCAAGGTCAAAATCACTGCGCCTACTTCGGATGGTGGTGAACGGATTTTATCGGTTTTAGGACCTGGGGATTTCTTCGGCGAGAGTTTCTTAAGTGGTCAGGAACGCCACACCACCGATGCAGTGGCACTGACTGAACCTGTGATTGCAAGCCCTGTCTGCATTGATAAAATTTTGGAACTCACCGCCAAGCAACCGACCATTGCGATTGCGCTGGCTCGGGTTTTAGCCCAGCGCGTCCAAGAACTCGAGGCGCAACTTGAGGCGACCACATCACCTGTTACAGCTCGAGTTGGTGGGGCTTTGATGGCATTTGCCGAGCGTTTTGGCTTAAAAGTCGCCAATAAAACCAACCTGAAACTTGACCTCACCCACGAAGAACTGGCAGCCTTTGTTGGCAGCACCCGAGTAACTGTGACCAATGCCCTTGGCGAACTGCGCGACCTTGGTTTGGTGGTTGGCACACGCGGCGAGTACGAAATAGACCTGCCTGCTTTGCGCGAATACGTCGAAACCGCCAGTTTTATTTAATCTTTTTTCACGCGAACTCAGGGTTTTGGGATTAGACTAGCCAGCATGAAACGTATTCTGGCAGCCGCCTTGTTTTTGGTCATCTCGAGTTCTTATGCCCAAGCTCCTCGAGCCTTATTGCAAAGCTACGAGGTGGTAAAAACCTACGCCCATGATCCCAAAGCCTACACCCAAGGCTTGGTCTGGAATGGCACTGGTTTTTTTGAAAGCACAGGGCAGTACGGTCAAAGCACCCTGCGCGAAACCACGCTCGAGGGTCGGGTGCTTCGCCGTGTCCCTGTGGATGACAAAATTTTTGCCGAAGGGCTGGCATGGCTGGGCGGCAAGCTCTATCAGCTGACTTGGACCAACAACAAAGCCCTCGTCTACGATGCCAAAACCTTTAAGCTCGAGGGGACTCGCAGTTATAAAACCGAAGGCTGGGGTTTAGCCACCGATGGCAAGGAACTGATTCTGTCCGACGGTTCAAACCAACTCTTCTTCCTCGAGCCAAGCACCTTTAAGGTTTTAAGAACGGTTTCGGTGAACAATGCTGGCTCAGAAATTCGCAACCTCAATGAACTCGAGTGGGTAAACGGCGAGGTCTGGGCGAACATCTGGCAAACCGATATGATTGCCCGCATAGACCCAAAAACAGGTCGGGTGATTGCCTTGATTAACTTGGTTGGTTTGCGTCCAGAGAACACTCTCAGCAACGGCGATTCGGTGCTAAATGGCATTGCTTATGATGCCAAAACCAAACGGATTTGGGTGACTGGTAAAAACTGGGATAAACTCTACGAAATAAAGGTTAAATAAAAAAACCGTCCAGGCTTCATGCAGCTGGGCGGTTTTCTTGGGCAACAGCTTTACTTCTTTTTCTTTTTTGGTTTATCAAACGACTCTGTCCATTCGCGCACACTGTCAAGCAGTGGCTTTAAGGCTTCGCCCTTTTCGGTCAGGGAATACTCCACCCGTGGTGGTACTTCGGGGAAAGCCTGACGGCTGACCACACCTTGTTCCTCGAGTTCTTTTAGGCGCTCTGAAAGGGTGCGTGGACTGACCTTCAGGGCTTTCTCGAGGGCAGTAAACCGAGTTGCGCCTTTAAGCAAGGTTTCTAAGATGACGAATGTGCCTTTGCGTCCAATCACGCGAAGGGCTAACTCAGTGGCTGACATTTGTTTTTTCATCGGTTTCAGGTTACTGTAAAAAATCTTACAAAACTCTTAATACTTTTACTTTATACCCTTATCTTAAAAAGTCGTACTTAGCGTCAGGGTTTAATGCAATCATACTTTGCGGTATGCTGAACCCAAGCGTGCTTTGCGGTATGCTGAATCCAAGCGTGCTTTGCGGTATGCTGAACCCAAGCGTGCTTTGCGGTATGCTACGAAGCAGATGAAACTGGCTTGGTTGATGCTGGACGGAGTTGGTTTACGCCACCACGACCTAGACCATCCTTTTGGCGGACTCGAGCTACCAGCCCTAGAGCAACTGGGCATCAGTCAAGCCCAAAACCATTCCAGCCCAGAACGCTTCACCCAAGCCATAGATGCCAACCTCGAGATAGATGGCTTACCACAAAGCGGCACTGGACAAACCACCATTCTAAGTGGCATCAACGCTGCCAAGCACCTTGGTTTCCACCACGGACCTTGGGTTAGCCCCAGCCTGCGCCCACTGCTCGAGCAGAACATCCTTAAACGCCTTGGCGATGTCCGATTAGCCAATTATTACCCAGAACGCTACTTAGAAAGCCTAGCCACAGGTAAGACACGCCTGAACGCCATTGCCACGGCGGCGCTAAGCGCCAATGCCAAACTCGAGGGGGGTACGGGGCTGGGCATTCCACCGATGCTATGCTTCCCAGACACGGATGGTCTGCGCTTTCCAGAAACCGAACAAACCACGCCAAAACAAATTCAGAATTGGGCAGAAGCCTTTATGCAATCCACCAACCAAATCACGATTTTTGACCTGTGGTGGACAGACCATGTTGGACACGAACAAAACAAAGCCGAAGCTCGAGCTTTTGCCCTGCGCTTAGAAGCCTTTTGTCAGCATTGCATCGCCACTCGAGAACCCGACACTCTTTTTTTGATCAGCAGCGACCATGGCAACTTCGAAGATTTAAGTGTCAAAACCCACACCCGAAACTCTGTCCCATTCGCGGTTGTGGGCAAGGCAGCCCCGCATTTTTTCAATGTACGCAGCTTGGTAGACATTGCCAGCGCCCTCGAGTCGGCTTTTCTGGCATGAACTTAGACTCGAGATTAGGTTGTACACGGTGACTCTGCCATTGGGTCATACTGCACAATACCAGAACGAAAAAAAATTTCGGCGGTCATGAAATAACGCGCCGAAATTGGTGTAGAATTTGACCAGCAGGACAGGCGAAACCAGTGTAGACTTGATTTAGCAGCCAGAGCAAGCAGTTGGTGGCAATGTACCACCTAAGAAGTTAGCCGAAACAGTGCTACCAGCAAACAGACCCAAAGCGATCACCAGAACAATCTTGATTACCTTCTTCATAATTTCCTCCGTACAACCTTGATTTTCCAAGAGCTTAAAGAAGTGGTTTCTATGAATCCTGCAACAGCATGCAATCAGATAAAAGAGTTTGTGCAATCAGGGCGTTACCAAGACGCACTGAGTTGTTTTGCACAATTGCCTAGCCCAACCGCACAAGAAAAACGCTTTGCTGGACACGCCTATTGGGGTTTAGGGGATTTTTCATCGGCCACGGTTATGCTCCACCAAGCACTAAAATCTGGTGAGCAAGGGTCTGCGGTTGACTTAATCCAGCTTAAAGTGTCACAAGATGACATTGCACAGGCTGCTATTGAGTATGAAAACTTTTCACCCAAGGATCTATCACCTCGAGATAGTGTCCAATTTCAGCTTTTAGGCGGCGAAATAGCGTTTAGGCAAAGCAAACTGAGTATCGCAAAGCAAAGACTTAATGCTGCTTGGCACGAAGCCAAGGCTTGTCCTGAAGCTACCACACTATTTCAGTCAATCAG
The DNA here is from genome assembly GCA_013298185.1 of Deinococcales bacterium. Classification (GTDB taxonomy): domain Bacteria; phylum Deinococcota; class Deinococci; order Deinococcales; family JAAFIG01; genus JAAFIG01. The sequence goes on along the minus strand of JAAFJQ010000053.1, from coordinate 6,679 downwards.
TCAGAGTCTAGCAACGACTTATCACGTCCTAGGTTACGAGAGAAAAGCTCTCGGGTGTTTAGACGAGGCACTTTTACGAGCGAGCAATATCTGGGAATCATATATTCGCATCAATCGAGCCAGAATACTTTTTTTTCTTGGGCGTTATGATGATTCCACTGCTGATCTTGCAAAAACCAGTCATCTTGCTCGGAATAACCCACAGATTGCGATTTCATATGGAATTGTTCAGGGTTTAAACTCTTGCATTCAAGATAGTTCTTGTGCTACTGGAATTTTCTATAACATCATCAAGGCAGGAGAAAGTCAAAGCGAAAACTCGTTTTTAATATTTCAAGCAAGGTTTTATCTCATCGGTATATTGATTTACACCAACCAGTTCGATCAGGCTCGAGGACAACTGTGCAAACTCGAATTGCATGCCAACACCGAAAGCGAAAATGCGATGCTCGAGTTGCGGCGTGGGCAGTACTGCACGGCTTTGGGGCAGTATGAAAAAGCCTTGGCTTGTTTAGAAATTGCACATCAGAGCTTTTATAACCTCGAGTGGCGACGCGAACTGGGTTGGACTTTGCTGCATAAAGCCCATGCGTATTCCAAAATGAACCAATCCGAAAAAGCCAGTGAATGCTTAGACTTGGTCTGCGATGTGGTGAACATCATTGAAAATGCAGCGTTTCTCGAGTTGGAACGACGTTTCATTGGCGATTTATCTGCCCTCGAAGCGGTCGCCTCGAGTTATGGATTGCACGCTTTGCATAACACCAGTGTCTTAATTGCTCCGATTGAATCGCGTCCAGCGCCACGCAATTTGCAGTTCTTAGCGTTTGGCGAACCGCGTTTACTGACCAATGGGAAGTCCACACCAACCAAATTGAACATGGGTTTCTCGATTATGGCGTATTTGTTGTTATACCCACACAGCACTTTAGAGCGGATTGTCACAGATTTATTTGAGCAATCCAAAAGCGTTGAAGCTGCAAAAAGTTATTTCCACACAGCTCGTTATCAAATTCAAGCGGCTTGTCCGTATATTCGCTTTGCTTTCAATAAAATCACCAAAACGTATTCCTTAGAAACCAATGGTGTTCCCATTGACTTTGACTATCACGAAGTTGCACGCTTACTGCACGCCCCCACCGAGAATGAGTTTTACCAAGCCCTCGAGCTATCCCGTGGTCCTTTCCTAAGCGGTTTTGAAGGCGCTTGGATCGAGGAGGTTCGGGCGAACATGGAATGGTTATTGGTACGCAGTGGCTTAAAATTGGTGCAAGAAATGTATGAATCCGGCGATTTTCAAGCCTGTCGTCGCTTAACCGAACGTTTACTCAAAGTTGAACCGTTCGATGAAGCCTTAAATGAATTGCTGGTTCGTGCCACGAGAGAAGTCGAAGGGGCGCTTGCCAGCCGTAAAGCCATGAGCAAAGTAGAATCCCAATTTCTACAAGAAGTTGGCGAGTTACCACCGACTTTGGCTCAATTAAAAAGCGAAATGAAGTTTCGTGTGAATTAGTGCCACACTGGGGGATTTTGTGATCATTAACCGTTCTATGACTGTTGCTTTCTTATCCACTTTTGATGTGAATATTTTTTCATCAGAGTTCAAGGAGTTGCTGAGCATTGGCATGAACTACGTTCCCGTTGGTACAGCCGAAGAAGTGATTGGTTTATGCGCCACTGGTCAAGTTGAAGGTGTGGTTTTGGGGCATGTGGAAACGTACAGTTATCACTTAATCCGTACCTTAAAATCCGACCCGCACACCAATGTGCCTATTTTGGTGCTGCTTGGACCAGAGCAACTCGAGCAAGAAGACCGTTTGTTACTGACAGGAGCCGATGATGTGGTCTGTGCGCCTTGGAATCCAAGGGGTATTCGCGCTCGGATTGAACGGATGTGCAGCAAGCATTTACAGAGTTTGGGGATTGAAGCCAATTATGGGGTGATGAAATTACTGACGCAAACTGTGGAAAAACACGATCCTTACACGGCGTACCACGTTGAACGGCTGCGGTATTTATCTGGGCATGTGGCGATTGGTATGGGTTTGATTTCTCGAGATGTGGCAGCTGTTCGTGCGGCTGGTTTACTCCATGACATTGGGAAAATTGCGATTCCTAGCTCTATTTTACGTAAGCCCAGCACCCTCACCCCAGATGAGTGGGCTTTGATGCGCTTACACCCAGTTCATGGTGAAGAAATTGCCAGAGGGCTACAACAAGGCGATGAAATTGCTCCGATGGTGCGTTCACACCATGAACGCTGGGATGGCAGTGGCTACCCCGACGGACTTGGTGATACCGATATTCCTTTGGGTGGCAGGATTGTCGCAGCCGTGGATGCCTTTGACGCCATGACCAGCCACCGCCCATATCGGGCGGCACTGAGCATCGAAGAAGCCAAGGGGCGTTTGATCCGAGCCGCTGGAACACAATTTGACCCCAATGTGGTCGAAGCCTTGCTGAACTTAAATCCGCAAATGTTTCATAAGCAATTTGCCTTCACCTTGGGATAAATTGTTAAACCAGTGCTTCGAGCATCTTTAAGACACTCTCCAACTCGAGGCTCGCGCCACCAACCAAAGCACCGTTGACATTGTTTCTCGAGCAGAGGGCTTTGATGTTATCGGGTTTGACACTACCGCCGTACAACAAGCGCACTTGCTCAGCCATTGTGCCGTACTTACCCACAAACCAAGCTCGCATGGTGTTGCCCATGTTCTCGGCATCGTCTGGGGTGGCGGTTTTGCCAGTGCCAATTGCCCAAATTGGTTCGTAAGCAATCGTCAGCCATTCGAGGCTGCCTGCAAATTCGCTTTGTACCAGCTCTGGGGTGAGCCAAGACAAAGCTGTCTCGAGTTGCCCGAGGGTGTGGCTTTCGGCGTGACCAGCTTCACGCACCTCGAGTTTTTCACCAACACATAAAATTGGTTTGACCCCACCTCGGATGGCGACAGCCGTTTTTGCACCTGCAATCGTGTCGGTTTCGCCGTGGTACTCGCGGCGTTCCGAGTGACCAATCACCACATAAGCGCAATCGAGTTCGTTCAACCACTGCACCGCGATTTCGCCCGTGTAAGCGCCTTTGGCGTGCTGTGAAACATCCTGAGCGCCCCAATGCACCTCCGAACCACGCAGGGCATTGCCTAGGCGGTCTAAGCTGACAGCCGCTGCCATGACAGCCAGTTCAGCAGGCAGTTCCTCGGGGATTTGCTCGAGTAGCGCCCGCCCCCAAGCGTAACTTTCGGCAGGGCTTTTTTGTAATTTCCAATTGAGTGCAAGGAGTGGCTTCATCGGTCTATTCTACCGTGTCTCGAGCTACGAGTGCAGCCCCGAGCGCGGTGGCATAACCTCGGTCAGTTGGAATGAGTGCAGGAGTGTTGACCCCATAAAAGCCCCAAACCCGATGAATTGCAGCTTGAATCGGCTCGAGGTCAGGTAAATGCCCAACAATCACAATGCGTTCTAAGTTATTGGCTTTGGCGGCATTCAAAGCAATCACTGCAATCACCTGAGAAACCAGTGTCACCAAACCAGCCGCCAAATCCTCGCGGCTTGGAGCTGATGATAGTTTGACAATTCGCCCCAGATTCACGGCTGTGGCATCGGCAGGAAGGCTACCAATACCACCACCAATGACATCCGCCAATGTGCCATCCACTTCGGCAGGGTTGCCTTTGGCAGCCAAAGCAGCAATCTCGAGTGGGTCAGCCGTGCCAAGGCAGAGTTTGGCAAGTCCAAGCAGTGTACCACCACCAACTGCACTACCTGTCACATGGGTACAGTGTCTGCCTCGAGCCGCAATCATCGCTGTGCCAGTGCCAGCCGAAACAATCAGCGCCTCTGATAACCCAGCCATTTGCAAGCCTCCACGCCCAACAGCTTCGGCTTCGCCAACTTTGACAATTGGAATGCCCTTATACTTGCTTGGCATTTCTTTGTGCCGCCCACCGGTTGTACCAATCGCCCGCAAGCCCTCGAGTTCAACCTGACCCACGCCTAGCGCAGCTCGAGTCGAATCAAGGCTTGCACCTGTGCAATCCATCCGCCAACCACGCTTGAGTTGACCCGCCTCGAGCAGAACCCCGTCGAGGTTGGTCATACCAAAATCCAATCCAAGAATCACTGTTTTAGTCTACGCCAAGAAAATGATTTACAGTATGGATTGCCGAGCCTCGAGCCAGCAGAACCTACACGCCACCATATTCAACAGCACAACTCGAGAACTTCAATCACAAAATCGGCTACTATAAAAACATGGCAAGAGATTTGTACCATCATGCTGTCAGAACCGCCCTCGAGAAAGAAGGTTGGAAAATCACAGCAGACCCATACAAAATCCGCTACGGAAGAGTTAATTATGAAATTGATTTAGCGGCTGAAAATGTCTTTGCGGCTGAACGCGGCGACGAAAAAATTGCCGTGGAGATCAAAAGTTTTATTCAAGAATCTGTGCCGAATGAATTTCACGGTGCTTTGGGTCAGTTCCTGAATTACAAGTTGATTTTGCGAAAAATAGACCCCAAGCGCAAAATTTACTTGGCAATTCGTCAAGAAGTCTTTGAGGATTTTTTTCAGTATCCGTTTACTCAAGAAGCCCTGCAAGAATATGGTGTTGACTTACTCGTCTTTCAGCCTGATACAAAGGAAGTGGTCTTATGGAAAAACTCGAGCGATACCGCCAATTAGTCCAGAATTTATTAACAGATTTTGCAAGTTATGAGTACCCAGATTCCGAAATTCAATCTCAGCTTGTCTTTGACACAACCCACGACCAATACCAAGTGCTGCAAGCAGGATGGGAGAAAGAAAAACGAATTTATTTTATTCCACTGCACTTTTCAATAAAAAACAACAAAATTTGGCTCGAGCAGAACAACACAGACCGCTTGGTTGCCGAAGAACTGGTTGAAGCTGGCGTACCAAGAGAAGACATTGTATTAGCGATTCACCCGCCGTACATACGCCCACACACAGGCTTTGCGACAGAATAAAAGCAAAAGCCTAGGCTCGAGCCTCAAGAAATTGTGCTTGTAGCGAAATGATAGGCTTGTGCAATGCGCCAAAGCTGTTGGTCAAAGCTCAACCTACACGAGCTTGATTTTGAGAAGTTGATAAACCCCGTTGCAACTCTCGCTACGACCAAAGACGGTATTGCGGGAATTTTGATCGTACAAACTTGATAATTTGATCAGCTTCGGCTTCATTGATACCACTTGCAAAAGAAATAGGACGGTCTTTGTAATCAAAAGCAAGAGCTTGTTTTTTGTACTCCATCGAATAGCCTTCACTGAAAATTGAATGTTGTGGGACTTTCAAAATGCGAAGTCGTTCAATATGCAAGAATTCGTACTGGCGAAAGCGTTTTAAAAACACCACCTGTTGCTGTAAAACAATTTTCAAGTTCTGAAATTCAACACGCTCATACCCAAATCCCATACGTAACCATGTGTAACAGGGAAAAGCGCCAAACATAAACCAAAACGTGAAAGCCAATAGAGCCATGCCTACATCTATCCGCTGTAAGTTTGCAGGAAATGAAATTGCTATTGCCCCAATCAGCGATGAGAACCAAATGCCGACCCAAACAGACAATAGAGCAAACACCCATTGATTTTTAGACGCTGGAATATGGAGCAAGATTGAATCGGCAGATTCAGTAATTGTTGCTTTGCCGATTTTGAATGGCTTTGTCACAAAAGAATTCTACGAGACTCGAGCCAGATTGGTTTCAATGATATGCCTGATGTCTCGGTAGACCATAAAAACTCGAGATAACAAAAACCCCCCGAGAATATTCTCGAGGGTAACTTAATCTGGGTTTGTTTTTCCTTGATGTTTGAGTGCAAGAAGCCAGTGTTCCTCGAGTTCTCGAGATTATATCGAACTCGAGAATTACTTGAATTACATTATTTCTGACGTTTCACGCGGCTTTTCCGGCTTTTGGTCTTATACGCCTGTCCACGTCGCTCGAGGTCAATAAGTGTCAGCCTATGCCCCTCAAGAAAAAGAAAAATTCGCATATCCCCGACCCTTAAACGCAAAGAACCCGTTGGTTCATTTTGTAATTGTCCGATGTCGCCAATGCCTTCAGCACAGAGCCGAAGCAGCGCATCCCAAACACGGGCTTCATCTTGGGTACTGAGTGGCTTTAGCGCTTTTAAGGCGCGTTTTTCCAGCACAAGCACAAAAGGCGTTCGTTCAGGTGTAATCATTTACTACGTAACCTTTTGAGTTCGGTTTGGGCTTCTTTGATACTCAGGGTTTCAACTTTGATACCTTTTGCAAGTTCTTTAAATCGTTTGCTGACTCGAGTAGGTACAGGTTCATCCACCATTGGGATGTGCTTGAGAACAGCTTGTGTCTCGAGAGCAAGATTTGTTTGTAGCATCGGTACAATTCGCTCCCATGTTTCGATTGTGAGCATGACTGCGGTTGGTTTACCGCTTGCATCAACCAAAAATTGTGGATTGATACCTGTATTGCGGGTTTGTACTTTTGTTGATGCGGTCATGTCCATATTGTAGCGCTTGGCTTGAGTTTTGCCAAATTCATAAATGCTCGAGACAACAAAAACCCCTCGAGATAATGCTCGAGGGTGATTAATCTTGGTTTATTTTTCCTTGATGTTTGAGTGCAAGAAGCCAGTGTTCCTCGAGGTTACTCGAGGTTCTGTTTAGAA
>JAAFJQ010000052.1 GCA_013298185.1 Deinococcales bacterium | reverse complement strand
CGATTATGCCACAGGTATAAATCCTCGTTCTGTGATTGTGGGTGATGTAAATAATGATGCCAAACTCGACATCATCACCGCAAACGCTACTGGTGCTTCCTCGAGTGTCTTGCTCAACCGTTAATTGTACAAGAGACAGCAAAAATTTCTCGAGGAAGCCCAATGAAAAAACTTTTCCTGATTCCCGCTCTGGCACTTGCTTTTTTAGCTTGCCAATAAACCCCAAGCCAGCCAAGCAGTCTTGCATCGCTCGAGTTGCAAATTGGTAATTCTGCACACCTCAACCCACAACTCGGCTCTATCCGTGAAGGTGATGTGACCTTTACCCCACCTGTTACACCGATTACAGTGCAAAGCGATGGAGCATATGATTATGTGCAAGCCTAATTCAACATCACCAACAACAGTGCTACCGCCTTTGATAACCTGACCCTTTATGCGGTTGCCAAATCGGGCAACACTGGCAACACCGCCATTAAAAGCATCACCAATTTTGGTGGCGTAACCATTGCCAACCAAGCACAAATTGCCCAACTTGTGATGCCAATTCATGGGGTCAATGTTGGCGGCAGTGGTTTAAGTCTGGTTTCTGGGCGCGAAGATTTTCAGGCATTTGAAATGATTGAACAAATTGACCTCCAAATCGCCATAAACGCCAACCAAGGCGGCTTCTCGAGCAATAACAAAGCCTTTGGCTACGGTTTTGTGGCAAGGCGGTGTGTACCAAATTGCGCCGCACCAACCAGTTTTGTCCGCAATATCCCAGCCAATGGCATAACGGGTTTTGACCAAGGCTTGATGACAATAGCGCTAAGAATCCCGCGCAGCAGTGGTACAGCGTATAACTTTAGAATGACCTTTGCAGTGGTCAATGAACCAATCATGCGAACAACCAAAAGTATTTACGCTCCAGAAACAACCACCGACGCAGAAGACCGTTTAACTGATTTAGGCGCAACCACCAACAGCGCCGAGGTGATGCAGTTGGGCTTGTCTCGAGCCGCGACCCAAAGCTCGAATCAGTTGAATAAAGGATCAGATCAGATGGTGGCTTCAAACACAGGCAGCACTGTGACTTATGCACCGATAGGCTTAGGTTTGAAACCAACCATTGCAGCAGGGAACGCTCACTCGCTTGCCGTCAAACAGGATGGTACGGTGATTGGTTGGGGGTCTGATTCGTATGGGCAACTTGGGAATAATTCGGCACTAGACGACCAATCAACACCTGTAGCGGTCAGTGGTACCAGTGGAATCGTGGCGATAGCCGCAGGTGGCTATCACTCGCTTGCCCTGAAATCTGATGGCACACTGCTCAGTTGGGGTTATGATGTCTATGGACAACTCGGGGATGGTGGTACGAATGCCAGCCAAGCAACTCCTGTAGCGGTCAGTAATACCGGTGGAATTGCGGCGATTACAGCAGGTTTTGGTCACTCGCTTGCCGTAAAACAAAATGCCACTTTGCTTGGTTGGGGCTATGATTCTGTTGGGCAACTCGGTGACGGGGGAACATTTCCAGGCACCAACCAACCAACCCCTGTCTCGGTTCTGCTCGGCACTTTTTTGATTCGTTTGCCATAACAAAAAATCGCCCTCTCGAGGGTGTGGTAGTTAGAGCCTATCCTGAAACGATAGTCCGATATGCGCCCAGACGATATTTTTTGGGGTTTTAGGCTAGGCTCTAAGTACCGCAAGCAGCAACCAACCCGACACAGTGCAGTATGTGATGTTTCAAACCAGTCAAACCCGAGAACAATTCATCCCCAATTGGCTGCCATTTGCCAAAGGTTTCCTACGGACTGGACTGCAAAACATTGTCCTAGCCGAAAGCGAGAGCCAATACAAGTTTATCTCGAGAAACCTTTGGACAAAAACAGCTTTTGAACGCACCTTTGGCACAAATCGCATCGCCAATGGCGGCGGAAACGGCATTCGCGCCATGCAAGCAGGGGCATACCGCACCACCAGCCTCAGTGGACTTGGACAAGCTCGTAAAGAAGAAAAAATCATGGCATTTTTTAACAGCAACAACCTTAAGCTGTTAAAAGAAAAACTGCTCGAGATCAGCAAAAATCAGAATGCGATCATCCTCGAGCCAGCTAATCAAAGTGCGGTTTATGAACTTATCCTCAAGGTCTACAACCCGAGTTTACTCGAGCAAATTATGCAACTCAAACCAGCCCACATCGCCACATACCGCGAAATGCTAACCTTACCCTAAGACCCCGTGCTGCCATACCGCCGCAGACCAACATTCCACAAAGCATAGCCAAGCAGCATCAAACCCACACCCATGAACGGCGAGGCAAACGCCAAAAAACTCGAGTCGCGCCCAAGCACAAACAGCGCAGGGTAATACGAGACCAAGCCATACGGAATGATAAAAGTCAGCGCATTTTTGATGTTGCTCGAGTACATACTGAGCGGATACCGAGCAAATTCATGCCATTCATGCACCCCAAGCGTGATGGGTGTGCTGTCAATAATCCAAAACGCCGAAACACAAGTGATTAAATTCAGAGCAATAAAAATCAGACCACCACCCAACGCCGCCAGCACCATGCACACCACTTTCTCGAGATTCCACTCAATTTGCAATGCCAAACTCGAGCGAATCACCACCACCAACCCAATGATAAAATTCCCAATCCCATCGTGGTTAAAGCGATCCGCGAACAAATGAAAAAGCGGATTGATTGGACGCACCAAAAACCGATCAAAACTGCCATCTCGGATATGATGCCGTCCCAAAGTCCAAAGGTTATCGGCGAACATATGCTCAAAACTCCGAGCCAATGTCACCATACCGTACAGCAGCAAAACCTGATCGAACGACCAACCCACCACATTCGGCACAATCCGCATAATCGCCCAAATACTAAAAAGCCCTGCCGCTTGTACCACAAAAGTGCTGCTTGCTCCAATCAAAAACGAAATCCGATACTCGAGAAAAATCTTCAAACGCTGAACAAAGAAAAGGGCGTACAGCTCGAGGTAACGACGGAGAGGAAAGAGGAAAGAGAAAAGAGAAAAGTCAGCTTTTCCTTCGGTCATTTTCCTCTTTCCTCTTTTTCCTTTTCTCTGCATTTCACCCTCCTTGCACCGTTAAAACCCGTGCAGCTCGAGTGAACAGCATTCTCGAGAGGACACCTAGCACGATGATGCTGCACACTTGGGTCAGGATGGCATTACCGAGTTGCGAGGGGCTTTGTACACCTGATAAAAACGAAATGGGGACGTACAGGGCTTGGGCAAATGGGGTGAGGCTGGCAAAGGCACGAATTGCTTCGGGCATGAGGTTTAAGGGAATCAGAGCGCCGCTAAAAAATAGGGCGATGCCTTCGCGGAGAATACCAAGTCCCCAGACTTCGGTGGTGTAAAAACCAAGGCAGCCGAACATAAACTCGAGGAAAAAAAGTACGATGCCACCAAGAACAAAGGTGATGAGAAATGCCAGATACGCCAGTGGGTCAGATGGTAATTTGGCTTCAAAGAACAGAATCGCAATCAGCAGCGCAGGCATGGAACGCACCAGATTCATTGCCCAACCCGTGGCATCGCGGAACAAGTGCATCAATTGAAAATCCACAGGACGCAAGAGTTGCAGCTCGAGTTCGCCTTTGGAAATATGCGAAGCCACCCACCAAAACACGCTTGAGGCATTGGCATTACCCAGCGCTCGAGCCAGAATTACATAGTTGAGCGTGACGGTTAGGGTTAGCCCTTCGATGCTGCTTTGGTCAGCGTAAATGGCTTTCCAAAAAGCCGTCATAATCAGCATGGCAATGATGCTGCGAAGCATTTCAACCCAGAACCAAGCGTTGTACTGAAAAACGGTTTTCACCTCGAGAATGCCAAATGGCATGTAGAGGTTCAAAAAACGCATCACGAGAGTCCACCCGCGTAGATTTGTTTGATAATACTCGTCAAATCAGGTTCACCTATCGAAAAATCCAGCACCTCGAGTTGATTCATGACACTGCTTGCCACTTGTGAAGCACTGCATTTTAGACGATCAAAGCGCAACTCAAGACTCGAGCCTTCTTGGTTAGTGATTTCTGCGCCATTGGGCATCTGCAAGGGCGAGGCAAGCCCCGCCCCTACGGTTGATAATTCAAATTTCATGGTGCGATGCGTGCCAAAACGTTGTTTAATCGTCTCGAGCGCCCCATCATAAATCAGTTGACCCGAGTCAATAATCAGCACCCTCGAGCAGAGTTCTTCAATATCACCAAGGTCATGGGTGGTCAGTAAAACCGTTGTGCCGTACTGCTTATTTTGGGCTTTCAGGAAACCACGAATTCGTTCTTTGACCAGCACATCCAAACCAATGGTTGGCTCATCCAAATACACCACTTTCGGACGATGAATCAGCGTTGCTGCCAGTTCAGCCCGCATTTTCTGCCCCAAGGACATGGTGCGAATTGGTTTAGACAGCAATTCCTCGAGTTCAAGCACATCAGCAAATTCCTCGAGTCGCCGCGCAAATTCTGCCTTGGGAATCTCATAGATTTTTGCCACCAACCACAGGCTTTCACGCAGCGCCAGATCCCACCAGAGTTGGGTGCGTTGCCCAAAAACCACGCCGATGTCCCTGGCATTAGCAACCCGATCTTTATGTGGATTGCGCCCAAGCACCCGCACCGACCCACCCGAAGGCTCGAGGATACCCGTCAGCATTTTAATCGTGGTGCTTTTACCCGCGCCATTCACGCCGATGTAACCCACCACTTCGCCCGTCTCGAGGGAAAAAGAAATGCTATCCACGGCGGTTTTTTTGGTGTACTTGGGATTGAACAAACCCTTGAATGCACCACCCAAACCAGGTTCGCGTTGAGGGATACTAAAGGTTTTCTCGAGATTCGTGACTTCTATAGTTGGCATGGGACTCCGAAAATGTAGAAAGGACGTAGGCTCTTAGGCACTCCCCCTCGCTTTCTTGCTCGTAAGACAGCACCTAACGGGCTACTCGCGCTCGCTCGACCCCTCACAGAGGGGTGCTAGGCGTGGGAATGGTAAAATGATCGGATGCCAAGGTTGGTTTACAATAAGCAATTGACTGCTCGAGCGCGAGAGCTTTGGGTTGAGATGACCAGGGCGGAACGCAGGCTTTGGTATGACTTTTTGCGGTTGCAGCCTGAGCGATGGTTGCGCCAAAGACCCATTGAGAATTTTATTGTGGATTTTTACTGTGCCTCGAGCAAATTGGTGATTGAACTTGATGGCTCGCAACACCACACCCCAGAAGGCATGGCTCGAGATGCTGAACGCACCGCTCTCCTCGAGGAGCTTGGAATCACTGTGATTCGTTTTACCAATCAACAAGTCCTGAACCAATTCTCCAAAACCTGCCAAACCATTTCTGAAATCACAAAAACCCTTCACCCACAAACCCACCAAGCCAAACCCAACCCACCAAGCACCCCTATGTGAGGGGTCGAGCGCAGCGAGGGGGAGTTCGTGAGAGCTTGCGTTTTTCATTCATTCCCCCAAAAAACTAGCTCGAGCTTTTGCAGACTGGGCGAGGCGTGCCTCGCCCCTACGATTAGTGATTAAATTTATGGCTGCGTCCGAACTCGAGATACCACTCGAGGTTTCATTCTTGCATTTGGTGTTGCGGTAACGCTTACGCGCTTTGGCGTAGTACCGATGACTTCACTGGCAAATCGAAGGGGTTCTCGAGGTGTGAATTCTTCTTCGATGATTTGGCGGCTTTGTTGGACTGCGCGGAACATATTTAAGTCATTCATGGTCTGCTCCTTTGCACTCAACTCGGGTCACGGAGGCTCGCCGAGTTAAGCGCTGAGTCAGACTGTAAAGATGCAGCGATAACAGATCGTTAAATCAATCGTTAAATTTTGGGCTTGTTTTTCTGTGCGTATAATTTCGTCATGCTCGAGTTGGTTTTGCTTGGCAATCCTGTCCTGAAATTAAATGGTCTCGAGGTGCGCCCTAAGACCCGTAAAGCGTTGGTGTTGCTCAGCGTTTTAGCACTCGAGGGTCGGGTGGCTCGAGACCGTTTAGCGTTGCTTTTATGGGCGGATTCGCCTGATGCGAAGAACAGCTTACGCAATGCCCTCTCGAGTCTGCGGTATAGCTTGGGTGAGGTGGTGCAGTCTGACCGCAATAACCTCTGGCTCGAGGATTTTTCGTGTGATGCACTGGCGGTGTTGTCTGGTTCGCTCGAGGCGGCGTTAAACGCTTCGGGAATACTGCTCGAGGGTATCACGCTACCCGATGCTCCAGAAGCCGAGGATTGGCTCGAGGCGGCTCGAGAACGGGTCTTAGCGGCGGCGTTGCGTTTGCTCGAGGCGGCTGAGCCATCACAAGGTATTCTCGAGCAATGGGTGCAACTCGAGCCACTGTCTGAACAGGCACATCAGCGTTTGATGCAGTTTTTTGTGACTCAGGGCGAACGGGTACGGGCGCTCGAGGTCTTTGCGAAATTCAAATCCCGCTTAGAAAACGAACTTGGTGTGCTGCCCACACCTGAAACCTTGGCGCTTGCTGATACGTTGCAACTTGTGCCTAAAGCCTCGGGGCGAGTGCCGAGCTTGCCGACGCTGCTGCTCGAGTCGCGTTTGGTGGGGCGAATTCCAGAGTTCCAACGCCTTGTGGCGGCGTTTCATGCCAGCGCTTCGGGTGTGGCTCGAGTGGTGGTGCTGCAAGGCGAACCGGGTATCGGTAAGACTCGTCTGGCTCAAGAATTCTTGGCGTGGGCAGGGCTGCGCTCGGCGCGGACGCTCTCGGCTCGAGCCTTCGAGGGTGGCGGCTTGGCGTATCAGAGCATCGCCGATGCGTTACGGCGTGTGGCGGGGCTGGAAACCATGCTCTCCAAAGTCTGGTTGGCAGAATTGGCGCGGTTGCTGCCAGAATTGCTCGAGCTTGAATTGCCACCGCCTGTTCTCGAGGAGGCGCTTGGTCGCTCGAGGTTGTTTGAAGCCGTGGCGCGGCTGATTGGCAAACTTGGTCATGTGGTCTGGCTGCTGGATGATTTGCAATGGGCAGATGCCGCCTCGCTCGAGGTGCTGCAATTTGTGTTGCGCCGTGCTGCGCTGGATAGCCAACCGATGCTGTTGGTGGTGACACTGCGTGCCGAAGCTGTCGAACGGGTGCAACCATGGCTGAGCAGTTTGGCGGTTACGCCCGAATTGCTGCCACTCGAAGCCCTTTCCAGAGATGAGACTGCGCGTTTGCTCGAGGACATCGGGGTGGATTCAGCGCGGTTGCTCGAGTGGTTGTTCACTGAAACGGGTGGACAGCCGCTTTACATCGCTGAAACGCTGCGTGGCTTGACCGAAACAGGTGCGTTGCGCCAAAATCGCCGTGGTTGGGAGGTCGAACTCGAGTCCCGTCCAAGCATCGCGCCCGGTGTGCGCTCGGTGATTGAAGCTCGTTTTTCGCGTTTACCCACCGAGGCTCGGTTGCTGCTCGAGGTTGGCGCGGTTTTAGGGCAGGGTTTTACCTTTGCCGATGCGTTGCACATGGCGCAACTACCCGAAACTAATTTGTTCGCGGCGCTCGAGGCGTGTCTAAGGGCGCGGGTGCTGCTCGAGTTGCCAAGCAGTGGCTTGGGCGTGGTGCGTTATGCCTTCTCGCATGACAAACTGCGCGAGACGGCTCTGCTGCGCTTATCTGCGCCGCGCTTGCAAGCCCTGCATCGTCTGGCGCTCGAGCGGCTATCGGGCAGCGCCGCTCAGAAAGCCGCTCATGCTTTTGGAGCGCGGGCTTGGCAACAAGCGGTGCAGTATTCGTTTGAAGCCGCCAAGAACGCCGTTTCAACTTATGCTTGGCAGGATGCGCTGGCGCATCTCGAGCGAGGACAGCAGATTTTGCGTGAAGCCCCAGATCAAATGCCGCCTGATGCAGGGTTATCGCATGAGCGTTTAGGGGAGTTCTTTGGTTTGCTCTCGAGTTTGCATGTCACACTGAATATGTTCGACGAAAACATTACCTTAGCCAAAGAAACCCTTGTCTTATCAAAAGCTATTGCTGACCGCGACCTCGAAGCTCAAAGCCTGATGTTTTTAGCGGACACTTGCGAATTTGCCTTTGGTCAACCCGAAGAAAGCGCACTTTTAAGGCAGCGAGCCTTCCAGATTTTCAATGAAACCCAAAACGCCAAGGGATTGTTTAATTTGGCAATCGTCAACGTAGATTTACGCTTACCTGACGCAGTGAGTCAACTCAAAGCGCTCATCCCTCAAGCCGAAGCATTGAACGATGGTAGCGATGTGTCCTTGCTTGCCAATATCGCTGCTACCACGCAGGCTTTTGGCAATTGGGACGAAGCCATTGTGTATTGGAACAACACGCTGAAACGCCAAACCATTCACCCCGACAGTGATATTTGCGCTTACCGTTTCGAGAATCTGGCATTTTGCCAAACCAATCTTGGTCTTCTCGAGCAAGCTGTCCAGAACGGGCGTGAAGCCTTACGAATTAAGCGCTTTATAGATGATAACAAAAGTTTTATTGGCATGGCGGCGGTCTACTTGGCATACGCCCTTCTCGAGGCGGGTGCTACTGCCGAGGCACAAACACTCTGCGAGGAAGCCTATTCGTACCGTCAAAACAGCTTGCCGCGCATGGGCGGAGAATTTTGTTTTGCCCTTGCCACGGTGCGTCTCGAGCAGGGTATGTTCCGTGAGGCGATTGCCTTACTAGAGGAAGCAAAAAGCACTTTTTCTACACTGCCTGAAAGTGGTTTTGAAATTTTAGGCGCGTCGTATCAGAATTACCTCGAGTCACACTTATGCGCTGCTTATGCCAACTTGCTCGAGTGGGAAAAAGCAGCTCATCATGCCCAGAACGCGGTTTCAATTCGAGAAAAATACAATGATTGGCGTGGTATTCATGCTCCTAAATTGCATCATTGGCTCGAGGTTCAAGCATTAAAACAAGCAAAAGATGACGCGACTGCTAACCTCATCGTCTCGAGATTGGCAGCAGTGGTACAAAAAAACGAACCGCTCGGGGTCAATTTAGCCCTCTGCCAAGGCAAAACCCTCGAGATACCAGATACTTGGGTTCTCAGAAAAAAATGGTTGATTGCGTCAAAACAAAAACACAATCAACCATAAATGCTCGAGAAGCTAATTCTGACACTGCCCTGTGGTCATCACCCGCAGCGCTGCCCAGTCAAACCGTGGGTTCTCGGCTTCATTGGAGACATTTGGCTTACTCGGCGCTGGCAGATGCAGCGCAGCTAAACGCACACACCAGATGATTAAGCCTTGGCGAACCACCACACCGCGTCCGAGTGGCAGTGCCACTGTGCGAGGCTCGAGGTTGATATAAGCGGTTTTTTCAGTGATTTTGAAACCAAAGCGCCAGTTGCCAATCAGGATTGAATTGGGGCTGGTTCTCGAGCCTAACACCAAAAATGGTCGGTTGTTTTGAGCCAGTTCTAAGCGTGTTTCGATTCCATCTGGCAGCATCCGAGCATTGGTGCTTAAGCTGCTACCCACAAATTGCTGAGCCTCAAGCCAAGTTGGGTAACCACTGACGGTGATTGTTCCTGCACCTGTCTCGAGTTGTAATTTGTTCGGCTCGAGACGCGCATTCTGCACCGTGGTTTTTGAGGTTTCTGGTTTGACCCCACTGATGTCTATGGTTTGCCCGACGGGTTGACGCTGCGCCAATGCCAGACTTGAAAGCAGCAGTATCAGCGCAATGCGTTTCATTTGGTTGCCTCGCGCAGTTGCCTAAAGAATTCTGGGCTTGGTGCGGTTTCTGGGTAGATTTCTTGGCGGTCATTGGAGTACGGCACAAGACTTGGTGTGGTCTTACGGTTCGCCGAGTTAATGTAGGTACTTCCCATTCTCGAGAAGCCAAGGCGGATGTTAGTCCAGTCATCATGGTCGGTGAGGGTATTGATAACACTGTCAGAGTCAGGGTTCAAGTTATAGTTCAAACTGGTTTGGGCGGCACCACCGCTCTTATTCCAATCCACAAATACCGCACCGCGTCCCATGCCATTGTTTTCATTTAAGTTGCTTTCGTCCAAGGCAGTTGAGCTTCCATCAGAATAATCAATCACACAGGTGTTGGTCGTAGCTCCGTTTGCTACTGCTCCACCGAATCGGTTAGCAAAATACCGATCAGCTACACCAACTCCTGAAGTTGCTCCAATGCACTCCAATTGGTAGAGGTAATTCATAATGCTGACGTAGTTTGGTTTGTAGTTTTTGTTCTCATTGCCACCATGTCGCAAATTCAGGTTATG
This sequence comes from Deinococcales bacterium, assembly GCA_013298185.1. GTDB lineage: Bacteria > Deinococcota > Deinococci > Deinococcales > JAAFIG01 > JAAFIG01. Next base: position 9,532 of record JAAFJQ010000052.1, on the reverse strand, counting down.
TCCAAATTCGTGCATGATTGTTCCAGCCATATAATTATTGAGCCGATTGGTGTTGGCTGTGCTGCTGGTGTTCAAACCCCAATTACCCAAACTGACTAAACTATCGTTACCAAGAATTTCGGCTACACCACTCGAGCCAGAACTACCATTGGTATTTTGTGAACTACCCAAAACCATGTAATAAAAAATCAGGCTGCGGGTAAAATCAAAGTATTGTGATTTCAATTGGTAGACACTGCTGGTAATTCCTCCACCAAGTGAAAGACTGATGTTTAGATTATAAGGCAGCTCGCGTTGGGCATTGCCAAGGTTGTAATTGGCAGCATCAAAATTGGCGCTGAAGGCATTGCCAGCATCAATGTGCAGTGCAAAGTTCTTAGCGGCAAAAGCGGCTACCACCTTATCCAAAGCGGCTCTTTGTGGGTTAATGCCTGGGTCGGTTGAAGTCATGTTATCAAGTTCAATGAAAATATCGCGTTGGTTGGTGCGTGCGCCCATGCTAAAAAGGTTTAAGCCCCCAAATGTACCACCACTGACTTCGGCGCTATCTGGAATACCATCGTTGTCGGTATCTACAGCATCGGCTGGGACATCGTTTTGTGCGGCTGGAGTGGCATAATTACGCGAAGACCAGTTGTTGCTGGTGTTATCGTCTGCGCCTGCTCGTACAATCGATTTGCCAAGGTCAATTGGCTTGCCGCTATTTGTACCCACTGGCAAAGCGGGAGCATTTACTCCATTCCAAGCATTCGCGGCAGTTGGCGCTGTGGCATTATTGCCCCAACGCACAAAGTCAACGCTGTTACCGCCATTTAACAACTCGAGGAAACCACCATCAAACCAGTACGGCACAACATTGCCATTGGCAACATAGACGCTTTTGTTGGTGTTATAAACATCGGCATTGACTTTGCCACCAACCACCACATATCCATTTGCAGGAACATTCATGCTTGGCAATACCCAAGTGGCTGTGCTGTTTGTACCGTTGGTGGTGTCTATCCCTCGAGCGCGTAAGGTGTAAGCCGATAAATCAATGGCTGCATTGGTCGGGTTGTAGACTTCAAACCATGAAATCTGATCGCGGTAAAAAGCACTGCCAACTTCTGAAATCAGTAAATCTGTGCCTGTAATCGGATTCACCACGGGTGGGTTTGGATTTGGATTTGGATTCGGATTTGGGTCTGGATTTGTGGTTGGACATGCCACCAAGCCAAGTACCAAAAGCATTGCTAAAGCACCAGACTGCCACCGCCAACTTTGTGATTTGGGTTTCATAAAAACAGTGTAGCACCAAATTCATAATCCTGTACGAGAAACCTCACAAATCTCTCGAGCAGGACATTACTTTTTTAGGCTCGAGGGCAAAAACTTCGTAGCTCAAAGCCCATAGCCCATAGCTCAAAGCCCATAGCCCATAACCATTGAACTCACCCGATCCCGCCCATTTGCTTTGGCTTGGTACAAGGCAGCATCAGCTCGAGCCATGACTTCATCTAAGTTCTCGGTTTCCTGACGGGCTGCCACGCCAAGGCTGGCAGTGATTCGCACCCCACCCAAGTTGGCTTCAACAATGGCTTTGCGTAAACGCTCTGCCAAGACACAGGTTTGCTCGAGGCTCTGGTTTTTAACCAGCACCAAGAATTCCTCGCCTCCCCAGCGGGCTGCTTGGTCGCCTTGGCGGGTGTGGTTTTCCAAGACAAATGCCATCTCGCGCAGGACAATATCGCCAAAAGCATGTCCGTAGTGGTCGTTGATGTTCTTAAAACGATCCACATCCAAGACAATCAGGGCGTATGGCAGTTGATCAGCATGGGTTTGCTCGAGGTGCTGCTGCATTGAACGACGGTTTTGAATGCCTGTTAGAACATCGGTGTTGGCTTGGAGTTGTACCGTGTTGTACTGCGCTCGCATTCGTCCAAAAATAGCAATAAAGCCCATTAAGACCATGTTGGCAACATGAAATTGAATCAGGATGTTGACTTGTGAATCGGTGGCGTTTGTCAAAGTTAGTACCGATAGACCAATCGCTATCAAGTTAAAAAAAATACTAAACCACAAGGCTTGTTGGGGCAGCAGCACCAAAAAAGCCAAGACACTGACCACAGGAAACCACGGCATTCCGGCTGCCATGGTGTTGTTGTCTTTTAGTGATTGCAAACTCGAGCTTTGAAAGTCGAGCAGCACAAATAAAGCGCAAACCGAAAACCCCAAAAGCTGCGCGATTTCTACCCAGCTCGGACGCAAAAATAAGCACAATGCAGTAATCGAAAAAACAATCGCAATCATCGGCAAACCGTATTGATCGGTTGGCAGAATCAAAGGTGCAGAGCGAATCAGCCACCACGAACCTGTTGCGGCAAACACGCCAAGCAGCAATGCAGATAAGGTCACCCAGACCCGTGTCCGAGTGACTGGGTCGAGCGTGCCGAGCTTGGTTAAAAATGCCTTCATTGCAAAGTATAAAAAGCATAGCTGATTTAACCAAAAAGAAAAATACCCCCTGTTGGAGGCATTGTTCACACAACAAAATTTTTAGAGGTAACGCCGAGCGCCAATGTAACGACTGACATAGTACCGCTCGGATAGGCTCGAGATGATCACACCTGTACTTGGGGTACTGGCATGAACAATTTTATTATTACCGATGTAAACCGCCACATGTCCGACACCACCGTGTCCGCTGGGTCCTTGGAAGAAAACCAAATCGCCAGGCAGTAAGCCGTTTCTCGAGACAGCCCTGCCGCCGTTAAATTGGGCGCGGCTCGAGCGCGGGATACTCACACCCATTTGTTTCATCACATAGCTGGTAAAACCACTGCAATCAAAGCTGTATGGTCCGGTTGAACCCCAACGGTAACTGGCTCCGACTTTAGAAAAAGCAACCCGTACCACGCTGCTGCTCGAGCGGCTGACGGTAGCACTTGGTTTGGTGGCGCTGACAGTGTTACCACCAACGTTGATTTGCTGTCCGATTTTCAGTGATTCATTGATGCCTGGGTTCAGCACAAGTAATCTTGTGGTGCTGATGCCATGTTTTTGAGCAACTCGGTAGAGAGTATCGCCCGATTGCACTGTGTATGTCTTGGCAAGGGCAACACTCGAGCAGAGCAAGGCAGCCACCAGAATTCTTTTCAACATGAACCCGACCATAGCAAAGCCTCTAGCCTCATACCTGTGCATTTTCTGAGTTCAGACTGTCACGGGTTCGGAGACAGCTCAGAATTGCTTCTTTGATTGACTTGTCATTTGCGTTGCCAATCAGGCTGATTTGAACCTAAGATCATATTCACCAGACCTGAGCCAGCATCTACACCAAATACTCGAGTGGCGGATGTACACTGCGCTGAATTGTGAAACGCTCGGCGTATTTCACACCCACAGCTTGCCCCCAAGTGGCTCTGGAGCTGCGAAAATCATCACTGCTCCACGCCCATTTGTAGAATTCCGCGTAGTAATCCCTGATTCTTAAAGCGGTATCAAACTGGTTGGTAATATCCACATGCACCACAGGGCGGCTCGAGTCTGGCGCAACATACTGATAAAAAGTAATTGGATTGCGGTGCGCCTCGAATTTGGTGCTGGCTGCTTCGTTCAGAATTTTTGGGATTCGCACAAAAGTCAGGGCATCAAAAGCAATTTTTGCCGTAGCACGATGATCCGGATGGCGGTTAAAGTCATCCCAAGTGATAACTGCATCTGGCTTAAACTCGGCATACAGCCGCGCCAAGATAAGTGCTTCTTCTCGAGAACCGAGCATTTTAGAATCGCCCATGTCAAAAAATTGGTAACTTGCGCCAATTGTTTGTGCTACAAAACGCCCATGGGCTTCTCGTGTGGCGCGGACTTCTTGGGCGGGTGCATCGCCAAATTGCGAAGCCAACTCGCCGTAGGTCGTCCAGACGAGTTTCACCGTGTCACCTCGAGCCACATGTTTAGCCAGTGTGCCAAGGCAAGAAATTTCGTCATCTGGGTGAGCGAAGACAGCTAAAATGTTCACCCAAAGAGCATAACAAAAAAGCCGAGCGTCCTGAATTATTCTTCTTGGTCGGTCAGGGCTTTGAGGTGCGGATTAAGGATATAAAACGCCAAACGTTTCATGCCCGCCATAAAATCCACTTGTTCAACGGCAATGTCATCGCTGACTTTCAGCGCGGTTGGTGCAAAATTCAGGATGCCACGCACTCCTGCTTTGGTCAGGGCATCGGCAGCATCTTGGGCTTTTTCGACAGGCACAGTGATAAATCCCATGTCTACGCCGTGGGTACGAACACAATGCTCGAGGTCATTGATGTGCTGCACGCTTAATCCACGCAACTGCATACCCATTTTGCTCGGGTCAATGTCAAACAAGCCTTTGAGTTCAAATTCGTATAGATTGGATTCCATGTAGCCCGGGTAATCTGCCAGCGCCTGTCCTAACCTGCCCATGCCAACAATCACGCAATTCCAGCGGCGATTTAGCCCTAAAATGCGTTGTAATTCACGGCGCAAAGTCAGCACGGTGTAACCCATGCCCCTTGTGCCAAAACGCCCAAAGTAGGCTAAGTCTTTTCGTACCTGAAACGCCGAGACTTGGGCTTCTTCGGCAAGCGCATCGCTTGAAGTACGGTTAATACCTTTTTGTTCTAAACTGGTGAGAATACGCAAGTACGTCACCAAACGAGAAATCGTGGCATTGGGGATACTCAACAATGGTTTTTGGCTCATAAATTCACAGGGAAGGCTTCAAAGCCTTGGGTTTTCAGTTCCGAACGGGTTGTTTGGATCTGAGCAGGGTCAAATGGTCCGACCAGCACCCGCAATAGTCCAGCAATGTTCTTGGTCAATGGGCTAAAACCAGCTTCTTTGAGTTTAGCAAATAAAGTCGCAGCGCTTTTGCTGTCCTTAAACGCCCCAACTTGTAAGTATGCTGTGGTAGTTGTAGCAGTTAGCGTAGATGGTTGTCCGCCTGAGCCTCCTCCATCTGTGGGTTTAGACGAAGGGCGCAAAGCTGCGACTTCTCGAGTTCCATCTGGGCGGTACAAAATCGCATCGGGGAAAATCTGGCGCACCCGAACTAGGGCGCGTCTGGCAGCCGCTTCTTTGCCATACGGTCCGACCACCACAACATAGGTGTTACCACTGGGAAAACTGACAGCTGGTAAACCACGGGCTTTGAGTTGCGCCACGGCTTTTTGCGAACGCTCGAGATTCGAGTACGAACCAGCCGCCACGCGGTAATTTCGCAAAAAATCAGCGCGGCTGTACGTGGTTTTGCTTGGCGCTGCCACAGCACTGGGTTGGTTGCTTGCGCTCGAGTTCGTGCTTGGTGGTCTGGTGTTGTTGCTGACAGCTGGTTTACCTAGACTCGAGCTGGCAATCGGTTGACTTGAACTCGAGCTGGCAATCGGTTGACTTGAACTCGAGCTGGCTGGCTTACTTGAACTCGAGCTTGGTTTGTTGGTGGGTGTTTCAGGTTGGCTTGGCGCGGCTGGAATTTCAGGCACACTCAAAGACGCGGTATCGCGTGGTTTTGTGACCGTACTTGAAGCTGTGGCGGGTTTTTGGGCGGGTTGACTCGAGGGAACTGGTTTTGAGGGCGTTGGTGTTGAAGGTTTTGATGGGGCGGCAGTCGGGGTCGGTGTTGACGGGGACGGTGTTGGAGGCGTTGGTGAACCAGTTGGAGCTGGCACAGTGGTCACAGGTGTCGGCGTGGTGGTTGGGGTGGCTTGATTATTACTGACAAACACACCACCTCGCAAAAGCAGGGTTAAAAAACCCCCAACGACAGCCAGAATCAAGCCTGCCATCAGAAGGTCTACCCAGTTGCGTTTGAGCCAATCCATGCTGCCTCGAGTGATTTAGAGCTTCTTGAGTAATGCCTGAGCGGCTTGATTACCAAGTCTGGCAGCGGTCTGAACGGCTTTCTTACCATCAGCAGCATTTCCTTGGTTCAGCAATGCCAAGCCCAAATTGAACCAAGCATCGGCGTTGTTCGGCGCAGCTTTAACTACAGCTCGAGCCACGGTTTCAGCATCCGAGAAGCGCTTTGCGCCAATGTACGCGGCGCTCAGTGCCACACGAATCTCGAGGTCATTGGGTGAAAGTTTGACAGCTTCGATCAGGCTTTCAATGGCTGGGCTGTAATCACGGCGTTGCAACAACGTCAAACCCAACCAATAACGGTAATCGGCATTGCTTGCATCGGCAGTCACCAAAGCACGGAATTCGATTGTGGCTTTTCTTAGTAAATCGGCTTGAGAAGAAGCGCTTTTACCAGCAAGGGCAGCAAAATAAGCACTGCGTCCAGCCACATAACGGGCGGCAACAACTCGAGCGGGGTCAGTCGCTAGTAAACGAATCGCGGCTTGGGCATTTTGATAGGCAGCAGCATGATTGCCCAATTGGCTTTGGGCGTTGGCAAGCCCAAGTTCAACTTCGCCATCGCCGGGACGAATTTTATTGGCAGCCACAAATTGGTCATAGGCAGCTTTGGGGTTTGGCTTAGGGGCGCTTAAGAGCGCTGAACCGTACGCATACCGAGCTTCAAAAAGCGTACCATCATTGGCAACCGCTTGGCGCAGCGTCTCGAGCGAAGTGCTGGATTTACCTTGAGCGCCTTCGATCAAACCGCGTTTTAAGAGCAGCGCCGCACGGTCTTTTGGTGCAGCCACAGCTGCCAAAGAACGGTTCAGTTCACGCACTGCCCGATCCCATTGTTTTTGTTTTTCGTAAATGCTGGCAATCAACCAAGTGGCTGCCACATTGCCTCGGTTTTTTGCCAAAACCCGATTGACCACTTCTAAGGATTCAACATTGCGCCCCGCATCAAACCAAGCCTGAGCTTCGCTGACTTGAAGGTCAACATCGTTTGGTGCAAATTCTTGAGCCGCCTTAAAGGCTGCGGCGGCACTGGCATAATCGCGCTTGATCAACAATTGACCAGCCCACGCAACGTTGACATCGCGTTGGAAAGCAATCTCGAGCCGCGCTGTTTTTGCCAGTTGAGCCGCCGTACCAAAAGCAGCAATCGCATCATCGGTTTTACGCAAACGCGCATGAACCACACCAAGTTGATAAAAACCATCAGCACGGTCTGGGAAAACCTTGGTCAGTTGCGTGAACTCGAGGGTCGCGGCTTCAAAATCACCAAGTTCATAATAAACTTGCCCCAATAAAAAACGCGCATTAAAGTTCTTACCATCCAAATTGGTGGCATTCTCGAGGTTATCCTGAGCTGACTCGAGCAGGGTGCGTGATTTCTGACCACGCCCTAAGCACAATTGGGATTCGCCGAGTTTAACCAGCGCTCCAACGTCCTGAGGACTCCCCCGAACTGTCGCTTGAAGGGCAACGACATCACCACAGGCGGCTGAGGCGGTTTGCGCCAATGCGCTAGGCAGCGCAGCAACGCCAAGAACCGCAACGAGAAGGCGCAAAGTATTTGATCGCATCTTCAGAATCATAGCACATGAATTTCACAAGCGTTGCAAGTCGTTGCCAAGGTGCATTCAGTCAGGGTGCTGCAAGAACTCGTGTCTGTCAAGATATTCCCATCAATAAAGTCAATGAAACAGCGTACTCAAAGCCATATCTACAAAACAAAAACCCCGATTTTGTATCGGGGTTTAAGGATGTGCTATGGGTTCTAGGCTTCGAGGGTTGCCTCGAGTTCCATGGTAGCAACAGCACCAAGCGCCCGAGAAACAATACAACCAGTCTTGGTGCTTTCAGCAAATTCATGGAATTTTTCAGCACTTAAACCAGGCACTTTGGCTCGAGTTACTAATTTGAGTTTAGAAATCGTCATGCCATCACCGATTTTTTCAACTGTGCAGTTGCCTTCGGTGCTGACGTACTCGGCACTAAAACCATTCTTCTCGAGGGCTGCATTCAGCGCCATGCTGTAACAACCAGCGTGCGCTGCCGCCAAGAGTTCTTCGGGGTTCGTACCAGGACCATCTTCAAAACGGCTCGAGAAAGCGTACTGCATATCCAAGCCGCTCTGACCTTTTAAGTGTCCTTTACCTTCTTTGAGTGTTCCAGTCCAAGTGGCGGTTGCTTTGCGTGTAGGCATAATAAAAATCTCCTTCTCGAGTATCCTAAGAGCAAAGCATCAAGGCAATTGTCATCTGGGCAGCAAATCAGCTTGGAATGACTTCAATCACAAATCAGCTTGGAATGACTTCAATCACAATTTTTCCTTTGGTGTGTCCACTTTCTCCATGCCGGTGCGCTTCGGCAATCTGCTCGAGCGGATAAACCTTTTCGATATGGGGTTTGAGTCGCCCTGCCTCTACCAAATCCCGTATCAACTCGAGGTCTTTGGCATTGTGACTGGTCAGGTGAGTACCAAATTGCTTATCTTTGGTGAGCAATGCCCAAACCATTTGCAAGAGTTGAAAACGCGCCTTAAATGGATTCTCGCCAACAAACATACCTGTTTTCGTCAGGGCTTTTTTGCAACTCCAGTAACTTCGTTTACCCACCGTATCGTAAATGATGTCGTACTGCTTTCCTTGCTTGGTAAAATCTGCTTGACTGTAATCAAGCACCTCATCTGCACCAAGGGCTTTGACCCACTCGAGGTTACTCGTGCTGCACACGGCTGTAACATGAGCGCCAAAATACTTTGCCAATTGCACCGCACAATGTCCAATGCCACCTGAAGCACCGTTGATGAGAACCCGTTGTCCCTTTTGAATTTTTGCCACATCGCGCAGGGCTTGCAGCGCCGTTTGGGCAGCCAAAGGTAAGGCAGCCATTTCTTTGAATGAGGCGTTCTTAGGCATATGTGCCAAAGCCGATTCTCGAGAACGCACAATTTCAGCATGAGAACCACGGCAACTGCCAAAAACAACATCTCCGACCTGAAAACGAGTCACACTGCTGCCAATCTCAATCACTTCGCCTGCCACGTCTGCTCCCATGATTTGGGCATCTGGGTTGGGTTTCAGTAAACCTTCTGAGGCACGAATGGCAAAAAAACCCGAACGGTAAATATAATCAATCGGGTTAATCGAAGCATAATGAACTTTGACCAGCACCCGATTGGCGTAATCCCCTTCGAGTGTTGGCACGGGTACTTGTGCCATCTGTAAAACCGATGGCGAACCATACATTGTGTAGATTGCAGCTTTCATAATAATGTCCTTTCGGGCTGAAGTGTTTCACCCAGATGCTTCACTTTGCCAATGGATTGACCAGAGGTTGTTCTTTCAAGGTTGAATTTCAGTTGGCTTGTTTCAATCTGCCATCGCGCCTCGGCAATATGCGGCTTAAAACCCAGTTCGGTATTAATTTTCAGCATTGGTGCATTCATATCAGCGTTTTTTGTGCGAACAAAACGTGCTTCTGGGATGTTGAGCAGAATTTTCTCGAGCATGGCTGCTTTTAACCAGCGCCCAAGCCCAAGGTTACGGTGTGTTGCCAATACACCTGTGTTTTCTTGGTGAATCAATTGTGGTTGCTCGGGATGCCAAGTGATGTCAGTGTATGCCACCAAATGCCCAGTACTTTTTTCTTGAAGTACCAAAGTCCAATGCACCAA
>JAAFJQ010000051.1 GCA_013298185.1 Deinococcales bacterium | reverse complement strand
GTGAACTCGAGCCGCTTTGGAGAGGGTGTTGTTCCAGCGCATGGCGGATAATTTGACTCCGCCTGAGCCGTTGCAGCGAGCGCCAGAAGTACGAAAAGCATTGATGATGCTGACCACCCGAGATTCATTGGTGCTTCTGGCATCTGCAAAGCTCGAGATCACAAGGATGAGTATAAGAACAAAAAATCGCATGACCCGAGATGATAACCTAAAACAAGCCTCGAGTCATGCGATTGATTTTTTGCTGTTCAGGGCTTAATTCTAAAGAATGAATTGCCATCCAAGCTGTGTGTGTCCGCCCCAAGAATCCGCCACATCACCAAGTACGTGCCAGCTTTGAGGTTCGGCTTTAAGTTGATGGTGATGTTCTTGGTCGAGCCAGTCGCGGTTGTGCTGCTATCAGCTCGAGCTGCCGCATCGTTTTTGAGTTTAAGTTTGCTGTCACTGAACGAATCCATGGCATCATCGGTCAACGCCCCCGAGTACGGATAAACCTTGAAGGTACCAAAACCACTTTCAACCGCTTCATCAAAGGTAATCATCACACTCTTGGCGCTTTTCACGGTTGAACCATTGGCAGGAGCTATTTTCACGGGTCTCGAGTGCGCCAAAACCACACCGAGAGCGAGGACGAAGAGCAAGGGAATAAACTTTTTCATGGGAACTCCTTAGGGGCAGAGAAAAGGTTAAAGGTCAAAGGTGAAAGTAAGGCGTAGAGGATGTTCAGATTTCTTTACTCTGTTCTTACAAGAAATAGACCGAAAAACGGGTCGCTCGAGAGATTGCTTCGCCTCGTACCTCGGCTCGCAATGACAAGGCTTTAAGTCTGTCATTGCGAGGAACGAAGCAATCTAGCTCTTCCTGCACTGCTATTTCATACTTTGAGGGTAAGCGCGAGGGGTATGCCGATGGGTGACTCGCCTCTTTCCTCTACTTCGGTGCTGCAAATCTTGGATCTCGAGTGAATTCAACATCGGTTAGGGCTTTTAAGAATTCGATCAGGTCGCTGATTTCGGTTTTGCTTAGACCCAACGGACGCATCAGGGTGTCGGCGTTGGGGTTGTCTTCACCTCCTTTGTTGTAATGATCTAAGACTTTCTCGAGGGTTGGGATGCTGCCGTCGTGCATGTAAGGCGCGGTCAGGGCAACATTGCGAATGGTGGGGGTTTTGAATTTGCCTTCATCAGATTTGCGGTTTGTGATTCGGGCAAGCCCAAGGTCGGGATTGGTTTTTTGTAGGGCTGTGTTGTGTAGCGCTTCAGTGGTCAGGTTAAAACCATTGTGACAGTGAAAGCAATCGCCATTCTCGCCAAAGAACAATTCCATGCCGCGCACCGCCGCTTTGGACATGGCTTTTTGATCACCAGCAAGGTATTGGTCATAGGGGCTGCGGTTGCTGACCAAGGTGCGTTCAAAACTGGCAATGGCTCGAGTGATGTTCAGCATCGTCAGACCATCGGTGAAAACACTCGAGAATGCCTTGCTGTACTCAGGAATGCCTTTTAAGCGAGCCACCAAAACACTCGGTTCAATGCCCATTTCATCATGAGCCGTGATCGGACCCATGGCTTGTAACTCGAGGCTCGGGCTGCCACCCTCCCAGAACAAACTTTTACGCCAACCCACATTGCCCAGAGTCGGCGCGTTCCTCGAGCCTTTCTGTCCACGGATGCCCGTGGAAACAGCATTGCCCGCATTGGTGAACGCAAATTTTTGCTGATGACAACTCGAGCAAGAAATGCTGTTATCGGCACTGAGACGAGCATCATAAAACAACTTGCGCCCCAACTGAATTTTTTCAGGCGTTTGAGGATTATCAGCCGGAATGGGCATAACAGGAAAGAAGCCTTGCGCGAAAACCACGCCAGCCAAACAACAAATGGTAAATGCAGTTGTGAATTTCATGGACTCCTCGAGAGAAATTCAGGTTTTTTGTTTTAGCACCCCTCTTTGAGGGGTCGAGCGCAGCGAGGGGGAGTGCCTGAGGCATTACATCTTTTAGGTCAAAAAGGGGGAGTTCGTGAGGCGTTGCATCTTTTGAGTGTTCTCCTACGAACTCCCCCCGCCGCAGAGCGGCGACCCCCTCGAGTGAGGGGGTCTGGGTGGGCTTATTGCGCCATGCTCCACGCGCCGAGTAAGTTCAGGTAGGCTTGTCCAACATTTGCTCCGCCGTGCATAACGCGCAGGGCGGGTTGCTTTAAGTCCCATGTGGGTGCGCCGTTCGGTCCTTTGCTGAAGATTTTTTCTAAGTCGAGGTTGATGGTGGTGCTGGATTTTCCATCCACACTGATTTTGATTTTATTGGTGGCTAAGTCAAATTGATTAACATTCAAGCGCCAATTGTCAGTTCCCATGTGCAGCAGCCACGGTTGGCTTTTGTTGTCCACCATTGTTTTTCCCTCGAGGCGAAAGAAGATGTAACCGGGATTCCATGCCCAGTACATGCCGCTTTCAAGTCCGAGGGGCATGGGGATGGTGCTGGCTTCGCGGTGGTTGAGGTCTTTGGGTACGCCGACTTCAAAGCGAATGCCTTTGTAGTCACCACTCGGGGCGCTCAGGGTGAAGACCGTTTCGTTTTGCGTGGTTTTGGCGTTGAAGACTTGTCCATTCTCGAGGAGCTTGCCGCCACTTGGGGCAGTATCGCCGAAGGAAGCGAGGCTTAAACCAGGTACGGCTTGGCTCGAGCCATCGGCTTTGACCAGTTGTACGTTGGAGACATAGAATTTGAGTAAGTCAACGCTGTAATCCATGCCTCCTGAGGTTTTGTAGGTTTTGCCCAACTCGAGTGGGGCGTTGCCCATGCGAAGATAGATTTTCAGGTCGTGTTTGACCATATTGTTCTGAGCGCTCGAGAGACCAATCAGCGCGAGTGTTCCCAAGGTTGCGGTGAGTACAATTTTGTTCATATCAGACTCCTGTTTCTAATCGGTGAGCGGTTGAGGAATACCGAGCAAATAAAAATTCCGAGCATACATAGGCTCGAGCAAACGCACCAAAAGCACCATGCGAGGATCACAAAGGCTTCGAGGTATGTGAAGTAAGTGTATGCCAGCATTCCAAGGCTCGAGATAGCAAAGAGCAATTTGGGGGCTATTGTCTCGAGGGGGCGTTCTTGGAAAAGGGCGTAGAGGCTCGAGGCTAATAAGGCTATGAACGCGGCAATTCCGTAAGCCGAGACTGGTAAGCCTAAAATTTTGCTGTACGGACTGGCTTGGACTTTATCGCAGCCTGAAATGGGGCAGACCAGTTCTGAATACCCAAGGCTGTGCAGCAGTAGGTACAGTGCTATCAACGAGCCAAGCAAGGCGAATACGGCTGAAAGCATCAAAGGTAGCGTGGGGTTTTTCATTGAATCCCCACTTTCTCGAGAATGGCGGTAAAGGCTTCAGGCGGCAATGCGCCAGCCACCAAATACCCATTGACCACAAACGACGGGGTGGCGCTCAAACCAACTTTGCGCCCCATTTCAACATCGGTGGCAATGGCATCTTTGGCGTTATTTGTTTCTAAGCACTTCAGAAAAGAACTTTTGTTCAGACCAGCAAAAGTGGCGTATTCCGCCAATTGCTCAGTGGCAGCCTCACTCGAGAGGTTGCTCCACTGGGCTTGACCACGAAACAGAATCGCTTTAAAATTCAGAAAACCCCCACCAGCTAAAGCACACGCCGCAGCTTGAGCCGCCAGAGGTGCATTTTGATGCTGAGGCAAGGGAAAATCACGAAAAGCATAGCGAACTTGACCAGAATCTATGAACTGGGTTTTGAAGCTGCTTTCAAACTGATTGGCGAACAAACCACAAGCGGGGCATTGGTAATCCGCGAACTCCACAATCGTGTTCTTGGCGCTGCTCGAGCCAAGAATAAACCTCGAGCCTGTAAAAGCATCCACAGCAACTTTGCGTAACTCGAGACTTCTGCTCTGACCGTTTTGCATGTAAGTTACGGTCAGGCTATCGGCGGCACTGCTATCACTTGGGCTTTGTTGTTGTGGTCGCGCAGCCAGCAGCACCATACCCAATCCAATGGCGGCAACCACCAATAAACCAACAACAAAAGTATTGCGTTGCATTGTATTCACCTTAAACCTCCTTATGAATACATCTTTGTCCTAACCCGTAGGGGCGAGGCACGCCTCGCCCACGTTGGGCAGCCCATTTTTCTTTCATATCTCGAGAATTTCCCTACGGATTAGTTCGAGAGAGTACGGGTCTGACTTGTAATGAACGCGGCGCAGACCCCTCCGACGCGCTTCGCTTCTTGACCCTAAAGCAGCACCTGACGGGCTTGGGTCGCTCGCCACCTCCCGCTACCTAACGGTAGGGGAGGCTTTTTCAAGGCATTTTTAGATGCACCTAACGGACTTCTTGCTCATAAGACAGCACCTGTCAGCCTATTCGCGCTGGTGGCGCTTCTTGACCCTAAATCAACACCCGATGGGCTGGTGGCGCTCGAGCGGCGGGTCTGGCGCTGACCCGAGAAACAAACCATTGTGCGCTGCTCTGATTTTGGGTTATTTGCTGTGCAGCTCGAGGCAGCGCATTCTCGAGTTGGGGTAAGTCAATGCCACCCGAGAAACAAAATTCGCAGTGTGACATCTCAGGGTGCTGGGCTTGAAATTGTGGGGTTTCATCGCAGCAGTTGTTGTGGGCGTGTGCGAACAAATGCAGTGGATGTGCAAAAAAATGTGGGGCGACATGGTGCGTGCCAAACCAAAGCATCAAGACTGCCAGCAAACTGGCTCGAGTCAAATGCAGCATGGGTTTCAAACGACGCACCGCATCAGTATACGAGAACTTGTGAAACCCAGATTATGATGTTTTTCTCGAGTGGCTGAACAATCGCGCCGTGTTACTGACAAAATCCGTGTCGTAGGCTTGGGCTTCCTCGAGTTTGGTGTCCAGCACTTCTCGCGCATCAAAGACAAAGCAAGTGCCGTCGTAATCCTCATCGGCGTTATCAATGGCTTGAAAGTAGTTCAGAATCCCACCCTCGAGTTGCAGGATGTTAAAACCACGCATGGCTTGCCAGGCTGTTGTTTTTTCGCAACGAATGCCGCCTGTGCAGTACATGGCTACGGTTTTGTTCTGGGCTTGCCACTCGGGTAAGTGATGCTCGAGGTAATCGGCAAAATCCCGAAAATGCTCAATGTTCGGGTTGATTGCGCCTTTAAAATGCCCGAGTTCAAATTCAAAACTATTGCGGTTGTCAATCAGAATCACATCATCGCGTTTAAGAAGTTCGCGCCACTCGAGCGGCGAGACATCTTGACCTTTGAAATTTTGGGTGTCTATGCCATCAATGCCGAGTGGCACAATCTCGGGTTTGACTTTGACTTTCAGGCGCTTAAAGACTTGTTGGCTACACGCGGTGCGTTTATAAAAAAGATTCTGGAATCGGGGGTCAGCTTCCAAAGCATCACGCACGATTTGCAGTGCCTCACTCGAGCCGCAGAGCATCCCATTGATGCCTTCCTCGGCAAGCAGAATCGTGCCGAGAACTCCTGCTGTTTGGCAGACTAGCTCGAGGCTAGAACGCACAGCTTCGGGGTTCTCGAGATGGATAAAGCGGTAGAACGCATCGTGGTACAACATGGGTTTATTTTACAGGGTTATGGCCTCAGTTCAAAACTTGTTCCCGTACCCCAATCACTTGGGGCTTGGCTCATCGGAATGTCTAAACCATCGCGCCAGAGCGGCAGGAGGTTGTCGTATATTTTTGAAAACGGGTCGCCGCTTTGTCCCATTGGATGAATGTAACGGCTGTTATTCAGGTTCGAGAAGTCCATGATGCTGCGAAAACTCGGTCCGGCGCGTTGAATAAAATCTTCTTGGTTGTAATTGCCAACATTGACGGTCAGGCGGCTGCCGTTCGAGGCAATTCGGCGATTGACAAAAAAACCAATCGTTGGGTTGCTGCCAATCGTGGCATTAAATTGAGCAATATGAATTTTGCGCCAAGTCCATTCAGCGGGGATGCTGCCCAGTTGCTTCTCGAGGGCAGCAGCGCCATTCTCGAGGGCGTTCTGCATCACCACAGTGCAGGTTTCAAGGGCAGGAGTGCGTCTGTCATCACAATAAGGGCTGCCTTGGGTGAAGGCTGCAATCAGAAAATTTGGTTCATCAAAGTACTTGTTGCCCAGTTCATCCTCGAGAACCCGTGTCAGTTCGCGGTAATAAAAAGCAAATGCTGTTGCGCCTGTGCTGTCCAAATTGGCTTTGTTGTCCCAGTTCCTGACTTCGGTTTGTAAGCGCCGCGCTGCCTCGGATTTTGGGGTCAGTGCCAGTAAACCGGGTATCAATGCCCTCGAGACAAGGCTTTCATTGTCGGCTTGGACGGCTCGCATCGTGGCAACCGTGTGCTTTGGGTTCTCGAGGATCAGTTCGCGGATGCGCTGGGCGCGGTAACCTTCGGTGTAGGTGCTGAATTCGGTTTGGGCTGCGCCAAATGGCAAGACGCGGTTGTTGGCTGTGACAATAAAACCTTCGCGTGGGTTCAGGACACTGGGTAAGTCTTCAAAGGCAACATAACCACTCCAATTCGCGCCACTGCTGGCACTGGCTGGGAAACGCCCATCCCAGTTGCGAATCGGAATTTTACCGGGCGCAAAATACCCAATGTTGCCTGCATCATCGGCATAAACAAAATTTTGTTGTGGCGTTATATAACGGCGCATGGCGGTTTTGAAATCATCCCAGTTTTTGGCGTAATTAAAACCAAGAAAAGCATCCAAGGTGGTGTCGTTCGGCTCGAGTGCCACAAAGCGCAGCGCAAGGGCTTGGTTCTCGGGGAGTTTCGCCCCAACCAACGCCAAATCTGAAATGATTGGACCATATGCACTGCTGCGGATGGTCAATTTTTCTTCTTTGCCGCCGACCTTAAAAATTTCTTCTCGAGTCTCGAGTTTGACCATGCCGCTTGGGGTTTTATACGCACCGTCTTTGATTTCCAGTAAAAACAAATCTTGGGTGTCTGGAGCGGTGTTGGTTGCCCCCCACGCGATTTTTTCGTTGCGCCCTAGCACCACACCAGGAACACCTGGCAAGGTTGCGCCGATGGCAGAAATGGTATCGCCTTTGATGTCGGCTAAGTACCACAAACTTGGGGCTTGAAAACCAAGGTGTGGGTCGTTGGCAAGCAGTGGCTTACCCGATTCGGTTCTCGAGCCAGATACAACCCAATTGTTGCTGCCTAAGCCATTTTCATAACCCATGCCGTAGTGTTCGCGCAGGGTCTTGGCAGTGGCTTCAACGCTCTGCATGGCAGTGGACAGGGCAGCTGAAATCACGGCGGGTTTGCTGCGCGGTGGCTCTAAACCCGCCATGTTTAACTTGCCTTTGTAATCATCTAAGCGCAAAATGCTTGGGTAGGGTTTACTGTACTCGGGTTTGACGGCATTAAAACCAGCCATGCCTAATTTACTTGCAATCTGTGCATTCTCGAGTTCACTGCTCCAGTTGCTGCTTAAGTTAAATGCCAGCATCTTCGACCAGACCAGACTATCAGCAGGTTTCCAAGGCTCGGGTTTTGCGCCAAGTAAACCAAACTCGAGTGGCAAATTGCCTTGGGCAATGACTGCATTGACCCCTGCGGCGTATGCCTCGAGAACGGTTTTACTGCGCGGCTCGAGGGACGCGTAGGAATTCTCGGCAGCGCGGTAAAAACCCCAAGTTCTGAGGAATTTATCTTGGTCAAGCGCAGCTGCACCAAGGATTTCAGATAAGCGCCCCGCTCCAATGCGGCGGCTGAGTTCCATTTGCCAAAGGCGGTCTTGGGCGTGAACAAAACCAAGCGCGTAAAACGCATCAAGGTCGGTTTTAGCGCGGATGTGCGGCACGCCCCATTGATCTTTTTGAATACTGATAGGCGCAGTTAAACCTTTGATACCAGCGGTATTCAGTGCCGCAGGGCTACAAGCGATCAAGGCTGCTACACCAAGCAGTGCCACCACAATTCGTTTTTTCATTGGTACAAGTTTAGCCACTTTTGCTTATGGGGCGCAAGCCGAAGCCGTGCAGTTAAAAGCTGTGGATTTATCAAGCAGGGTCAAGTCTGGCAGAGCAGCCGTGACCCCAATACCAAGCACATTGATGTTGAACGCCAATGTCCCTTTGGAAAACGCACCAATTCGCATCACTGCCTGAGGATTACTGGCAGCTGGATTAAAGTTAAAAGCACCGTAAGCTTTGTTTTCTAAGTTCGGTCCTGCCACACCATACAGTTTTACGCCAATCAAGAGCTTAACGTAGGCTTCGCCTGTGCCGTCTACTTGGACACCATAGGTAAATTCGGCAGGGGCAGCAATGGTTGGGGCGACATTGGTGGCACTCCATTTTGGATTGGCAGTTCGTACATACTTAATGCCATAATCCATGCTTAGGGTGGGTGAAATTTTGGCGCTGGCACTGACTTTACCGCCAACACTGAGCTTATAACCAATCACAGGTTCTAAGGTCATGACCACCACCACTGGAATAGCACCAAGCGCAAAAGTACGGGTGTACTCGAGTGGTTTTTTCAGTAATTTGATTTCCCTCTCGAGGCTGAGCGCCGAAGCGGTTGCCACAAACGATCCATTCAGGTTCAGTTTCAGCGAGCCGCTCATGCCAACTTCAAAGCGTTCCACAGCGTTGTCCTTGAATTGCAAGCTGAACTTGGGGTTGAGGTTGTTTTCTAAATTCCCCGATAATTTAATCGTGGCTGCCCCAACGTTAAATTGCCGATCCAAGAAGCTCAGGGTGACCGATTGCGGACGAGCGCCTTGTTGCAAGGTCACACCGGGCGCAAGGTTGGCGGGGTTCAGTTCGGCGCTACCAAAATCCAAGCTGCCGAAATCCATGTCCACTGTACCTTTGTTGATCACACTTTCTAAACTGGCAGGGGCTGTTTCGATATAGACCTTATTGATGTCTTGTGGTCGAGCGCCAACTGTTCCCGCAGAACTGGTGGTGATCTTCGAGATTTTACGCAAAATGCCCGTATTGCAATTGCTGGCAACCGTGTCACCCACAGCTAAACCTGCTGGGTCAACCAATAAACGGTTGGGTTCAACTGAATCAATGCTGTTTGGGTCAATGGTCTTGTACTGGCTCGAGACACTGATCGGGTCAGCCGCATTCTGCACCACGTTGGCGGCGGGTAGCACAGTCGCAGCTGTACAAGTGATGGGTGGGGTTGGCGGGGTACAAGCCAGCGCTCCAAGAATCAGTAAAGCACTGATGGCGGCGTAACGCTTCATGGTGTCACCTCGATGGCGGTTTCCGCCAAATCCACTTGGCTGGCTCGGCTGCTTTCAATCGCAGTTTGAATCGCGGCATTCAGTTGCCCTTGGTCAAACCGACCTCGAGGCAGGGTTTTGATTGGGGCATTGGTGTAAATCAGAATCACACGGTTTCTGCCTGTTGGATTACCTGCCACATAAGCAGCTTGGGCGCTGCCCTGGCGGTCATCAGCTCTGGGGAAGATGTGCTTACCTGTGTTCAGTTGAACGTTGCTCTCGAGCGGCGTGGTGTTGCCTGTTGCACCATATGAAATCAGGGTCAGGTAGCCCGATTGTGAAACTGCAAAGCCAAACCTGACTTGCTCACCGACTTTGTAAGCAGCACCTTCGCCTTTGTCAGGCAGAAAAGCACTGATCACATTGACATTGGCGTAACTCGAGCGATCCAAACGAGCTGGGGCGCAGGCGACAAGAACCATCAAACCAAGTAAAAAAATAAAACGCATGGCAAAAGTCTACAACGCTTTATGAAAAAAACCGTGAGGTATTATAAAGTTGTTGTTTAGCACAAACTCATCATGGGTTGATGATGACCAACATTGATTACGACAAGCTGATCATTCGTCATTTTCGCGCAGCCCATAAATGATAGATTCAAGGGCTTCTGGTTTGAGCAGCGAAATAAAGCCCGGACGGGTGTAAATAATGCCTTCCCGCTCGAGATCACGCAATGCTCGGGTGATGGTTTCTCGGCTGTTTCCAGTGCGGTTGGCAAGGTCTTGGTGGGTGAATTCCAAAGTTGGTAATCCGTCCTTGTTGGTGCGAAAACCACCACGCAAATACAGGGCTTGTAAGGCATAAGCAATGCAGGCTTGGGTGGTGGCAAACGACAGGATTTCAACTTCGCGGTTCATGTCGCCTAAGCGCTTGGCAAGCACCCGAGTTAAATTCCATAGCACATGCGGATGCCTATCCAAAATGGCTTTTAAGTCTTCGCGGTAAATCACCAAAGTGGTGACTTGATCTAAGCAACGGGCTGTGGCACTGCGAAGGTTGCTCGAGATGACTGCCATTTCGCCCAGCACTTCGGGGTGGCTTAAAATCGTAAAAATCCGTTCACGCCCCTCTAAATTTGCCCTCGAGACTTTAACCCGACCATCAACGATTAAGTAGACTGCTTCGCCAGGGTCATCCTCGCGGAAAATATCAGTGTCAGGCGCAAAAACCCGCAAAGTGGCTGCTTCAAGTGCCATTTTAATAGCAGTTTCCGATGCCCCGCTAAACAGCGAGGAACGCTCCAAGGCAGAACGTATTTCATCCACGGGTGGCATTTTAGCACGCATGGTATGTTTTTGAGCGATGACCGCCTGTTCGCTTGAAGCCAAGCGCTTATTTCACTCATTTGCTGGTACAGGCGAAGTGCTGCGCGGGGTCAGTTTTGCCCTCGAAGCGGGTTGTGTACTGGCAGTCCTTGGTCCTTCGGGCAGCGGTAAATCCACGCTGCTGCATTTACTCGGTGGTCTTGCCACGCCGACCTCGGGGCAAGTGCTTTGGGGTGGGCAGACCTTAGCGGGTAACAGCCAAGAGCAGTTATCCAAACGCCGCGCCAAAGAAGTTGGTTTTGTTTTCCAGCATCATTATCTGCTCGAGGACTTAAACACCTTAGAAAATGTGCTGCTGCCCAGCCTGATTGGCAACCAAAAAGACGAAGCTCGAGCCAAGTTGCTGCTCGAGCGGGTTGGTTTACTTGAACGAGCCAAGGCTTATCCAAAGACCCTTTCGGGCGGTGAGCGCCAACGCACTGCCTTGGCAAGGGCGCTGGTCACCAAACCACAATTTGTTTTAGCCGATGAACCCACAGGTAGTTTGGACAAAAAAAATGCTGAACTGGTTTTTACTTTGCTGGTTGAATTGGCACACCTCGAGCAAGCCGCAGTGGTGATTGTCACCCACGATGAAAACTTAGCCCAAAAAGCAGATCGAATCATTCGGCTCGAGGATGGAATGATTGTGGAATAAAAAAGGCAGAAAAGTAAAAAAGGTTAAAAGTGTTCTTACTTTTAACCTTTAACCTTTGACCTTACTTAGCTGGGCATTTCAGCGCAGCTTGCGCCCGCTCAGCTTCCTTGTACTGCCCCGCTCCACCAGCCACTTGGACGGCTTTGGCATAGGCTTTGCAGGCATCGTCTTTTTCGCCTGTGGCTTCGTTGGCTTGACCCAACCAGAACCAGTACAACTGATTGCCAACATCGAGCAGCACCGCGCGGCTGATTTGTCCCTTGGCGTCTTTGCCACGTCCGAGTTGTAAGTACACACGACCAAGGAAGTAAAAGTTCTCATGGTAAATTAAACCCGTATCGGCTTTGACGGCTTGCTCGAGGGTTGGTCTAGCAAGGTTCAGGTTGTTTTGCAAAAACAGAATAATTCCGTATTGACCAATTACAAAAGCATTTTTGCACCGAGCCGCACCGCAGAGGTTATAGGCTTGGGTGGCTTGGTCAGAGGCTTCGGTTAAATCAGTTTTACCACCACGTTCACGTAAAGCCCGAGCCAAATACGCCCGAACCTCAACATCTTGAGGGGCGATGTTGACCGCTCTTTTTAGGACTTCAATGGCTTTGTCGAGTTTATTGGTGGCAAAGTACAATGCCCCAAGGTTAAAGAGTGGGTTGACTTCGTTGGGTGAAAGTGCCACGGCTTTTTCAAAGTTTTCAATCGCTTTGGCTTCATCACTGCGATCCTTATAAATTGTGCCGCGCATATTAAAAATCGCGGTTTTGGCTTCGGGGGTGGTGGCAACCCGCTCGGCATCATCAAGGATTTTCAGTGCTTCATCTAAAAGCGAAATCAGGCGTGAGCGGTCACTCGAGCCGCGCCACTGAAGACGGTAGGTATCGGCTAAGGTGACATAGCAACGCCAGAATTTGGCATCCACGCCAATGCAGCTTTTTAAGTGTTCAATCGCTGCCGAGTACAATTTCAGCCGTGCTTCGGTGCGCCCTAGGGATTGCAGCGCTTCGGTGTTCCGAGGCTCGAGTTCAACGCAACTCCGAAAAGCGATATAGGCTTGGTCAATTAATCCCTGACCATAGTACAACTTGCCAAGTGGCATAAATTGGGCGCAGGTGTTGGGGCGGTTGGGTTGCTGATTCTGCGCCATAGCTGGCGTAAAAGCAAAAAAAGCGAGGAGCAAAACCGAAAAGCGTCGCAGCACAAAGTCTCCTTGAATGACTCGAGGTGAAATCAAATAGCCCATTTTTGGGGCGTGTCGGGCAGAAGTTTACGAAGCTGACTTGGGCATCGGGTGAAGTGCGTGTGAGAAGCGTGGGTCAAGGGGAATCAAGGGGACTGGCACAAAGCGAGCTTCGCGGGGAGAGGAAAGGATAAAGAGAAAAGAGGAAGGTTGTGTTGGAGCATTTCTTTGAGGGTTTGGATAATCGGCTAACGGGTGTTGGCATCCCAAATCACAGCTGGGGCAGCGGCGATTTTCTCAAAGAACCGATATGCCACGTCCAGCGCGGCTCGGGTATCACCGACTTGCACCGTTTCATTGGGATGATGCGAAATACCACCAGGTGAACGAATGAACAGCATCGCAGTACGGCTGATCTGCGCCATGACCATGGCATCATGACCCGCGCCACTGGGCAGGGCAAACAATTTACGCCCTGAATCCTCGAGGGCATCGCCTAAAAACCCTGAAAGCATTTCATTACAGTGGCTGGCGCTCTGCTCGAGTTTGATTTCATGGCTAAATGCCAAATTGCGTTTACGCGCGGTTTGCCAAGCAAAGTCCAGCAATTCTGCTACGGCGCGTTTACGAAGCCCATCCTCGAGATGGCGCACATCTAAGCTGAGTGTGACCCGCTCTGGAATGACATTGCCCGCACCATTTTGTACCTCGAGCATACCAACGGTGGCAACCAAACCAGTTGTGGCTTTGGCAAGCCGCTCAACCTCGAGAATCACCAATGCTGCTGCCGCCAGCGCATCGCGGCGCAAATTCATTGGGGTTGTCCCAGCATGACCAGCTTGTCCAGTCAGGCTTAAGCTGGCACGGGTTTGCCCAGCAATACCTTGCACCACCCCCAGCGCCAAGCCTTTGGACTCGAGAACAGGTCCTTGTTCAATGTGAATTTCCAAGTATGCCAAAAGGTCTTTGGCTTTGGCTGCCGCCAAATCAAATGGGTTTAAGCCAAAATTGATGATGCTTTCCGACAAACTAACCCCAGCTGCATCGCGTTTCTCGAGCAAATCTGGACTAAGCGAACCAACCAGCGCCCTTGAACCAATGAATGGCAAGGCAAAACGCACCCCTTCCTCCTCGGAAAACGCCACAACCTCGAGTGAAAACGGCAAGGAAAGTCCAGACAAATGCACCGCCTTGGCAAGCGCAATCCCCAGCATCACCCCAAGAATCCCATCGAACTTACCAGCATTCGGCACCGTGTCCACATGCGAACCAATCATCACGGTGCGCGAATCAGCCGCCTCGAGCCGTCCGATGACATTGCCAACCGCATCTATCCGCACCGTTAAACCAGCTTCACGCATCCACAAGGAAAGCAAAGTATGGACTTGTTTCATTGGGTACGATAAAAAAGTACGGGTGATTGCACCAGTTTCTTCGGTCAAAAGCGCCAAATCATCGCAGCGCTCGAGGGCTTCTTTGCTTAAAGCAGTCAGCAGTTGGCTCTCGAGCGGCATTAACAACACCTCAGAGGGAAAATCATGGTTGTTATTCTAACTCGAGTCATGGGCTTTGGTTTCTTGGCATTGACTTTCCTCAAACTGGAATCTCAGTTGGATTTAAGTTACACTTTAGCAATGCCTGACCCACACCCAATCGCTACCATCTCTTTAGACACATACACCAAGCTCGAGGCGATTGTTCCTGTGTGTGTGGCTGCTCAATCTCGAGTGGAAGCAGCATGAAACTCGGTTTAATCGGCACAGGAATTTCGCGTTCCCTGACCCCTTATTTGCAGCAGCAATGCGGAAAACAATTTGGCTTAGACATCAGTTATGAATTATTTGACCAACCGCCAGAACACGCCCAAAACCTAGAAGCTCATCTGCGCCAACTCCAAGCGGCTGGTTATGTTGGTGTCAATGTCACGCATCCGTTCAAAGAAATAGCCTTTGCCCACCTCGAGATTGCTGACCCGATGATTCGCCAAATAGGAGCGATCAACACCGTGCGTTTTAGCGACTGGCAGGGTTTTAACACCGATTACTCGGGGTTTATCCGCGCTTACCAACGGGTGCGCCACACCTCACCCGGAACAGTTTTATTAATTGGTGCAGGTGGCGCAGGTAAAGCCGTGGGGTTTGCTTTGGTCAAACTTGGTGCAAGCCAAATTCGCGTGGTGGACACCGACCTGCCCAAAGCCCAAGCCCTAGCCAAAGCCCTCGAGGAAGCGGGTACGCCCACCCAAGCCCATCCGCTCGAGCAACTTTCTACGTTGGCAAACTGCGATGGCGTGGTCAATTGCACCCCGATTGGCATGTACCAATACCCCGGTGAACCAATAGCGGCGCATTTGTTGGGCGAACAATCGTGGGCATTTGATGCGATTTACACCCCACTCGAGACTGATTTTTTGCGCCATGCCAAACATAAGGGACTCGAGATTATCAATGGGGCGGAACTGATGTTTTATCAGGCACTTGATGCTTTTGAAATCTGGACAGGTAGAACCCCGCTCGAGCCTGCGCTTTATGCTGATATTCAAGCCAAATTACAAGAACGCGAGATTGTGCCAAGGGTTTAATTGCCAATCAGCAAAGTTTTGATGTTCAGAATGTGCTTTTCTATGAGTTCAAAAGCCGCTTCAGTTTTGCGCTGCTCAATCAAAGCAACCAAATCCAGATGTTCTTGTAAACTCGCCGCAGCGCGGTATGGGTGCTTTTCAAAAACCCGCATGGCTACTCGGTAAAGCATGGCTTGTTGACGCAATAAGCCTTGGAGGATTTGCCCATTGCCATTGACTTGAGCCAAGAGCGCATGAAAAGCCATGTCCGAATAGACTTGGGCTTCTCGGGTATCCGAAGTTTTTTTCATCAGCTTGTTGTGCTGCTCTAAGTGTGCATAGAGTTGCTTGACTTGCTGCGGTTGAATTTTTTGACACAGGCTTCTGATCACAAAACCCTCGAGCGCCACACGGTATTCAATAAAATCCAGAATTTCTTCAAAACTGAGCGCCACCACTACAATGCCTTGTTGCGGTGAGACTCGCACAAAACCTTCATGCTCGAGACGGGCAATGGCAAGGCGAATTGGGGTTTTACTCATGCCAAGTTGCGCGGCTAAGTTGCGCTCGGATAAAAAACCATTTTGTGGCACAGTTTCGCTGATGATAAGCTGTTTGATTTGTGCATAGGCTTGCTCTTTTAGTGGCATCGCAACTTCTGGCTTGGTCAACATTGTGTGCTGATGTTAGCACACTTAAAAACTAAAAACCCACTGAGATTTCAGTTGTATTTTGTAAGCCAATGCAGTATTCTGATACCCGTCCAACATACAGTGCAACTCTCGAGGGTAGCTCGAGCAGCGGACATGCTCCGAGGTTTCTCGAGCAAAGGAGAAAAAATGAAGAAAATCGGTTTTATGGCAGCAATTGCAGGCGCAGCCCTTGCAGTTACTGCCCTCGCGCAGAGCTTCCCTGTTCGTCCAATCACCATGATTGTGCCTTGGTCACCGGGCGGTAGCACCGACCTGACTTCTCGAGCCATGGCACCTGTACTTGATAAAATCCTTGGAACACCAATCAACGTGGTCAACCGCACTGGTGGCGGTGGCGCAGTCGGACACGGCTCAATTTCCACCAGCCGCCCAGATGGTTACACCATCGGTATTATTACCCTCGAGGTTGTTTTACCACCATGGGTTGAACAAACCAAAATTGGTGCAGAATCATTTAGCCCAATTTCACTCTTGGTCTTGAACCCCGTTGCGATTGTGGTTCGCAAAGACGCACCTTGGAAAACCGTGCAAGACCTCGTTGCCGACATTCGCGCCAACAAAGGCAAGTACAAAGCCTCTGGCACCGCCAAATTCGGCAGTTACGACTTTGCTCGCCTGGGCTTTTTGGACAAACTTGGCTTAAATGACAAAGACCTGCCATGGGTTCCAGCCCAAGGCGCAGCCGCCGCCCTGCAAGAACTGGTTTCAGGTGGCGTCAACGTTGGCTTTGTCTCGATTGGTGAATCCAGTGCGCTGACCAAAGCGGGCGAACTGCGTCAACTGGGATTCATGACCGACAAGCGCTTTGAAGGCTTCCCAGACGTACCAACCCTCAAAGAACTTGGTATCAACTGGACATTCGCGTCGTTCCTCATGGCAGCCGCACCAAAGAATACCCTGACCAACGTCGTTGCTAAGCTCGACGAAGCCATGGGTAAAGCTGCCCAAGACCCAGAATTCCTGAAATTCATGAAGAACGCCAACCTTGTGGTCAATTACCTCAACACCAAAAATTCCAAAGCCTTTTTAGCTGAACGAACCAAAGCCATGGCGGCTTTGTACAACGCGGTTAAGTAATTGCTCGAGGCTCGAGCAGAACAAAACTCTTAGTACATGAAGAATCATGGGTCGTCAGCCCCTCACCCGACGTGCTTCGCTTGCCACCCTCTCCCAAACTACAGCGCTTCTTGACCCTAAGACGCACCTGACGGGCAGGGTCGCTTCGCGCAGGGAGAGGGAATGGGTGGGGTGCTGAGATTGAATGGCTTAAAAGTTTTCAAAGATGTGTTGTTTAGCTGGTTCGAGAACAACAATCTAGCCAGAAATACCCCTACCCCGCGTTGCGCGGCGGTAGGGGCGTTCAAGCGAAGCGCAGAACCGAGGACAGGGTTGGCTGCAACAATCACACAACTCCTTCTCGAGCCACGGGTTTTAAGAAAGTAAGCACTGAATTTATTTTTACAAATACAAAACAAGATTTTATTTTAACGGTTCAAAGGATGGGAGAATGAAAGAAACTCGAGTTTGGGAAACAGCCGTGCTGGCAATCGTTGTGTTTTTAAGCATTGGCGCATGGGTGGTCAGCGGCAGTTTCCCCAAGGGCGATAGTCCGTTGGTTGGACCAGCGGTGTTCCCTCGGGTGCTGGGGGTTATTTTGCTTGTCTCGAGCATTGCTGTGTTTTGGCAATCGCGCCGAGAGGCACTGCAAGCGTCTCGAGAAGCCACGCCTTCGCCTGAGCCAGAAGTTCGTTTTAACTGGTTTAAGTTGCTGCGTCCAATTGGAGTGCTGGTCTTGTTTGGATTTGCACCGTTGCTGTTAGCCAACATTGGTTTATTGGCAACCGTGGGGATTATCACGGTTTGCGTTTGCTTGCTGTTGGGGGCTAAGCCGCTCGAGACAGGCATTGCCAGTCTGGGGATGGTTGGTTTTGTGTACTTGGTGTTTATTCTGCTTTTGAAATTACAAACATAGGTGAGATGATGACAAATTTATTCAGTTGGGAATCAATTCTTGCCATGATCCTTGGCTCGTTGTACGGAGCGTTGTTTGGGGCGCTGCCCGGTTTGACGGCGACCTTGGCACTCAGTTTATTCATTCCATTTGCACTTTTTCTTGATCCCGGTGTGGCGTTCAGTGCGATTATTGGTATTACGGCTACTGCGATTTTTGCTGGGGATATTGGTGCTGTGGCGGTGCGAATTCCCGGTACGCCTGCCAGTGCGGCGTACACCGAAGAAATTTATGATATTGGTCAGGAGCATTCACCTGCGTATGCCCTTGGCATTGCTTCGATTCCCAGTGCCATTGGTAGTTTAATTGGTGTGATTTTCTTGGTGGTTGGTTCGCTTGCTTTGGCGCAGTTTGCTAAGCAATTCTCGAGCTTTGAGTATTTTTGGTTGGTGCTGCTTGGTGTGGTCAGTGGGATTTTTGCTTCTGAATCCCTTTGGAAAGGCACAATCAGCTTTGCCTTGGGGATGCTTTTTGCCACCATGGGCGTTGACCCTGCACTTGGCATTCCGCGTTTTAATTTTGATAATCCAAATTTGTTGGGAGGCTTGGATTTTATTGTGGCACTGATTGCTTTTTTTGGTATCAGCGAAGTTCTAGAAAACGTCTATAACGGACGCGCCGCCGAACGCCCCGTGGGGTTGACCAATTTGGGGGCTGGTAAATCCATTGCCCATGAATACTTCGTAAAAACTTGGCAACTTTGCGTGGCGAACCCGTGGCGTTTGATTCGCTCGAGTTTAATGGGAACCTTTATTGGTTTTCTGCCCGGGGCAGGTTCGGATTTAGCCGCTTGGGTCAGCAGTAACTTTGCGCGAATGGGCGGTGGTAACAAAGAACAAGTCACGCTTGAGGGAACAACTTCAAACAATGCGGCGGTGGCAGGAACTTGGATTCCAGCTTTGGCACTTGGCATTCCGGGCGATACGCTGACCGCAATTATTCTGGGGATGTTCTTAACGCTTGGTATCACCCCAGGTCCAGATTTGTTCACCAAGAACTTTGGTTTTGTGATGCAGATTTACACGGCTTTCTTTTTGGTTAGTGTGGTGATTATGCCAGTGGCGGGTTATTTCAGTGCGCTGGTGGTCAATCAGATGATGCGAATCCCAATGCGGGTGCTGCTGGGCGTGGTGGCTGGCTTGTGCTTGGTTGGAACATACGCGATTAACAACAACCCATTTGACTTGATGGTCGTGGTGGTACTTGGTGCATTTGGGCTGATGCTGCGTAAAGGTGGTTTTCCACTTGGGCAACTGATTCTGGGCATGGTCTTAGGTCCGTTGCTCGAGCAGTACATGACGGTCAGTTTAACCAAAACCAACTATGATCTTGGTGCTTTTTTCTCGCGCCCAGTGGCGATCTTCTTGGCGATTTGCAACATTCTGCTGATTGCTGCGATGATTTACCTTCGCACTCGAGGTACAAAGAAGGCTTAACACCAGACCTTTCCATGACCAAAGCAGCGTAGTTTCTACAGAAATGTTGAACTATGAATTGGTGATCAATGGTCTGGATCACGCTTGGCAAAAAGAATTTGGCTGCCACTGTGCGCGTTGCCAAGATACAGGGCGCACATCGAATACCTCCGTTTCGATTCTTGGCCTTAACCAGCAACAACTCGAGCAGCACATTCTGGTGGATGCTGGCGGCGGCGTCTGTCAGAGCTTGCTCGAGAATCCAGATTTGCAACAGCAACCGCGTTTGGATGCTGTGCTTTTAACCCATTGGCATCCTGACCATGTGGCTGACTTAAACCGAATTGTGGTTGGTTTTGGACGCTCGAGTTGGCGCGAGCGTCACATGACTACCCGTCCGCACCTGTGGATGCGTGAGGGCAGCCGCATGTGGCTCGAGCGTCAACAACCCAATGTCCTTAAGCAAGTCAGTTTGATTTCGTCGCTCGAGTACGTGGCGGCTGGTCAATTGCTTGAACCGCTCGAGATTTTCGGGCAGGATTTGCAAGTTACGCCCGTCACCATTGCTCACTCGAGCGCTGATTTATTCCCACCGTTTGGTGAGGAGCGCCTTGCCACTTGCGCGGGGTTTATTCTGCAAACCCATAACTTTAGAACCGTGCTGCTCTGGGATTTGGATGCCACCAACCTCTGGCTCGAGAAACCAAGCCCGACTCAACAAGCCGCCTTTGATGCAATAGCTGGTTGTGATTTGCTGCTGATTGATTGCAATACTTGGTCATACCATCAAAATGCCAATGGCGAACCCACCAGCCATGTTTCTTTTTCTTTGGTGCAGCGTTTTGCCAAAGCCTTGCAACCCAAACGCACAGTGCTGCTGCACATCAGCGGTCATGAAGATGCCATTGGTGATGGCTTTGGTTGGACCAATCAAATCTGGCAACTCGAGG
>JAAFJQ010000050.1 GCA_013298185.1 Deinococcales bacterium | reverse complement strand
AATGCCATCTTGGATGTACTCGAGTTCGCCTTTTAAGACGGTCAGTGGTGTGCGTAGCTCATGGGCGACATCGGCGACCAGTTGCTTATGTTGTTGTTGTTCTTTTTCGATTTGGTCTGCCATCAGGTTAAAGGTCATGCCGAGTTCGTGTAGTTCGTCACTGCCTTGGTTGGTGTAACGCAACTGGCGTTCTCCGCGTAAGTAACGGCGGTTGATTTCAGTTAAGCCACGGATTGGTTTGACCAGCCGCGAAGCCAGTATCGCCCCAATAATAAAGGCTAAACTTAAAGCAAGAATCGTTGCCCAAACTTGGGAGGCTTGTAAGCTGACCAGCAACCGTTCTGCGCCTCGTGGGGCTTCGGCTTCTGGGAAAATCAGTGGCAAGATCGGTTGATTTCCACCAAATTCAGGAGGACTGACACGAATCCGTCCTCGAGCCGCTTGTTCACTCAGCCAAGACGCAGTAAAAGCAGCAATAAATGCCACCACCACAAATGCCAGTACAAAACGCGGAAAGAGCTTCACGGCTGGTTCTCGCTGCCAGAGCCAAGGCGGTAGCCAATGCCACGCACGGTTTGCAGTAAATCACCGCATGTTCCCATACGAGAACGCAAATTGCGGATATGGGTGTCAATGGTGCGCTCATCAAGGTTCTGCACACTGATACCATCCAGCAACTCGAGACGACTAAAAACCCGCCCCGGGCGACTGGCAAGCACCGCCAGCAAATGAAAATGGGTGCGGGTCAGTTGCAATTCGGTTACTCCACAAAAAGCCACAAATGATTCTAAATCCAAACTGAGGTCGCCGATTTGCACTCGAGGGCGTTCCTTTGGCGCAGTTTTCGCCACCCGCCGCAACACGGTTTTGACCCGCAGCAGCACTTCCCTTGGGCTGAATGGCTTAATGATGTAATCATCTGCGCCAAATTCCAAGCCAAGTAAGCGATCAATTTCTTCGACCTTAGCGCTCAAAATTAAAATTGGAATATCAGATTCTTGGCGAATGGTTTTTAAGACCTCGAGACCATCTGGGGCGGGAATCATAATATCAAGCAGAATCAGGTTTGGACGGGCTGCCCGCCAAAGCTCGAGCGCTCGCTTACCAGAACCAGCCCGTTCGGTGCGATAACCAGCCGTCTGCGAGCCACGCTCGAGCAGATCAGCAATGCGCGGTTCATCCTCGACAATGAGAATCAGTTCTGATGCGGTCAATGGCAGATCACTCCTTTCAGTTTATCATCATAAATTTTTAGCGCAATGTTCACAGGGCATGTGGTTTTAGCCTCCCCTGTCGTTAGACAGATGGGAGGTGGCTCGAGCTTTGCTCGAGACGGAGGGGTCTGCGCCAATGCAAACGACGCGGCGAAGCCCCTCCGTCAGCCTGCGGCTGCCACCTCACCCAACCTCACGGTTGGGGAGGCTTTTTGTGTCAGACACGTTTTTGTTGATTTAGTTGGAATCAATGCTTTTGAGACCACTTTGAGCTGGGTAAATGTGAATCTCGGATATAGCGCCTATTAGGCAAACATCACCCGCTCGAGAAACCAAATCCCGCCCATGATAATTGCACCAAGCGTTCCTACAAACGAGGCGGTTTGCACACTGCGCCTGCCAAAGAAATTTTGCAGCGCCCAAAAACCAAGAATCGAAAGCAATGCCACCATAAGCTGTGCGGTCTCAATCCCCAGATTAAATCCAAGCAAGGTTGCCCCTTGGTGGGCTGGATTGATGCCCAGCGATGCTAACGCGCCACCCAAACCCAAGCCATGAATCAGCGAACAACCAAAAATCAGTCCAAAG
Organism: Deinococcales bacterium; assembly: GCA_013298185.1. GTDB lineage: Bacteria > Deinococcota > Deinococci > Deinococcales > JAAFIG01 > JAAFIG01. The sequence goes on along the minus strand of JAAFJQ010000050.1, from coordinate 18,364 downwards.
CGCAATTCTCGAGGTGATGTTTTTGATCGGGCAACCCAGAGGTCGTACAAAGCCAAGCCAACAATGGTTGCGGCTATCGCGGGTTCGACGATGCTCGAGGGGAAGGTGATGCCACTGTAAACCACGAGCAGCAAACTGATGGCATGTCCTACAGTAAAAATGCTTAGGGCAGTTAAGAGTTTTCGCCAATTCCAACCTGCGGCAATCACCACCAGTAAGAACAAAAGATGGTCTAAACCACTTAAAACATGTTCAATGCCATGAAGCCAAAACGAAACAAACACATTGAATGGTGATTCGTATAATTTTCCTGTTGGGTGTTCTGGTGTGAGGATCAACAATTCTTCTTGTTTTAAGTTTTTGGTGATGGTCAGGCTTAAGGACTGCTCGCTCGAGATTTTGCCCCACAATCCAGTCTGGAAAGATAAGGGTTTGTTTGCATCTGCCAATGCAAACCGCCCCATAACAACCAGTTGGTCGGCGGGTTGACCTTCTTTTGAATCTTTGGGCAAAAGCGATAGCATCAGTCCCTCGAGTGGACGCGCACCGTCAGAATCGCTCAGTTGCAAACCCGTTTTGATTTGCTGATTGATGCTTTTGGTGTGAAGACTCAGTTCTCGAGCTGACAATAAACCATCGTTATCATCATCCACGTTTTCAAAGCTCGAGGTTGGAACGGACACCAGCAAGTATGCACCATTACCAGAAAGATTGAGTGTGCCTTTTTGTGCCACCATCAGGTGCGCCGAGGCGGTCATGCCCAGCCCTGCTGCAAAAAGCAGGGCTAACAAGGGGCGAAGAAAAAATGCCAGTTTCATAGTTTACCGTGAGGGAGGAGGAGGAGGCATTTGGGTGTTTGAGACTGTGACTTTACCTTTAACGCAACGCTGCAAGAATGGGTAGGTATCGGTGGCGTAATAGTGGTAAGTGCCATTGGGAAATTCTGGGGTGACTCCTGTGCGCCCGTTGCACTCGTCGAGTTCGCTTAAGCCTGCCACGTACTCCCAATCGTTTTTGAATGTTCCCATCGGGTATAGGCTGGTGGATGGGCGGTTGGCATCGGGTGTGGCTTTGGTTCGGTAACTTCCAGTCATAACCTTGATGCTCGAGGTGGCATCGGTAGCGGTGGTGTAGCCGTAACGCGCATAAATTGGGAAACCATCGGCTGCCCAACCCACCAAAGTCATGGCTTGACCTTTGTTGAGCTTGCTGAGATAGCCTTCTGGGATGCCGTGATAATGGTACTCACCAGTTGGTTGAACATGAGCAAGATTGCTGTCTACACCAAAGTTAAATGAGGTCTGTCCAAGTGCCTCCATGCGCCATTGCCCAGCGTTGCCATTCATGGTGCAGTTACTGCCACTATCGTTGCAATTGCCGCCTGTATCTGGGTCGAGTTTGACCCCATTGAGCATATAACCCAACGCCCCTCGAGGACCGCCAAGTGTGGTGGTTGTGCTGGTTTTCTCTGGTGCAAGGCTAAAGGTCGCCGAGATGCTTTGTGCCGAAATTTTACTGGGATTGTTGGCGTTTGGGAAAGCCCCAACCGTATGGTCTGGAATACCATTGCTGGTCATGGCTCGAGAAGTGTTGGTGCAAGACCATTTGACGGTGCTGCTTAAATTGAGCGAAGTGTTCAACACATTTTGGCTGTAATCGCATAAGATCCCAGACGTTCCAGAAGTTGTAGCTGCTGTTGTGCTGATGGGTGAACAAGCGATTAGCGCCAGTGTTGCAATGCTGCCAAATTTGAGCCAATTCATAAAATCCTCCTGCCTGTAAGGTTGAATGACCTTGAGGTGTTCAGAGGATACGAAGACTTATGTGCAAAAAGGGCTGAAGAATTATGCAAATTTGAAGGAGATGATCAATTCATCTTCGTTTCATTTGTAACCTGATACACTTCATGATGTGGATTTTTTCTTTCAAGCCGTCATTCTAGGACTCGTCGAAGGCATCACCGAATTTCTACCGATCTCGAGTACAGGGCATCTGATTGTCACCGAGCATTTACTTGGCTTTCGTGACCAGAGCAATACTTTTACGGTGGTGATTCAAATTGGTGCAATTTTGGCGGTGGTGCTGTATTACTTCAAAGACCTGATGGCTCGAGTTGGTGGTCTTTTTCGTGGGCAAGCTAATGCCTTAAAGTTCTGGTTGAATTTAATTATTGCTACCATTCCAGCCGCCGTGATTGGTTTAGCACTCGAGGAAACGCTTTCTGCGATTGATACGCCGCTGACGGTTGCGATTGCCCTGATTGTTGGCGGGATTATTTTGTATGTCCTCGAGACGATTCGTGGGAATAAAACCAGCGAACCCGAACCGCTCGAGCCAATGATTGATAGCATCACCCCGCGTCAAGCCTTACTCATTGGCTTGGCTCAAGTGCTGGCAGTCTTGTTCCCCGGAACTTCGCGCAGTGGTGCAAGCATTGTTGGTGGTTGGCTGGTTGGCTTAAACCGTGTCACTGCGACGGCATTCTCGTTTTACATGGGGATTCCTACGCTTGGTGCGGCTGGTTTTTACAAACTCTATAAAGCTCGTAACGAACTTGGCAACTTACCAGGTGGCTCGGTGGCGCTTCTGGTTGGCAGTGTGGTCAGCTTGGTGACTGCGTTTTTAGCGGTGACTTGATTGCTCAAATATGTCTCGAGGAACAACTTCAAAGGATTTGCGATTTATCGCATTGTGGCTGGTGTGATGATTTTGATTTTACTGGCAACCAATGTGATGCCCAACAGTTAGTGTTATATTCAACCTTCTGTGGAAGGTTTATTCATTGCCAAGCAACTTGAGGAACTTGTTCTGCGCTTACCAGCGCGGAACTTGGGTTGGGCATTTCCCAATGAAACCACAGCCGCGCTACTGCTCGAGACAGATTCAAGGAATGTTTTTAATTTGGTTCTCGAGTACCGAGCGCCGAGTCCAGCACTGTACATCAGTTCTGCTAAATTTGAAGGTGATGCCCGAAATGCGTTTCAGCGTTCACTTGAGCATAAAGTCAAAGGCGATTTGTTAGGCGCGACACAACTGAAACTAGACCGTGTGGTGCTGCTCGAGTTTGGAGTTGGAGCGGGTTTTGTGGGTTCTGATGCAGCTCGGTTACTATTTGAACTGACTGGGCGAAATGCAAACCTGCTGCTGCTCGAGGCTGGAAACACTGGTTTTGAAGGTAAAATTGTTCATGCTGCAAGGGAAATCACCCATGGACGCAACCGTTTTAGAACCATTCGCTCAGGTGGTTTGTACTCACCGCCACCGCCGTATCAAAAACTTGATCCTCGAGTGGCAACCGATTCTGAACTCAAATCTGTTCTCGAGGGGCAACCGATTGCCACTTGGGGCAAGTTGATAGATGGTCTTGGCACAACCCTGCTTTTGGAACTCGAGCATCGTTATGAAAAAACAGGTGATGCTGTGTTGGCGCTCCGAGATTTGGTTGCCAATCCAAGTTTATCGAGTTTAGATAGCCTTTCCGAACAAGCCCGTAAACGCAGTTCTGATCAGCGACGAGGCGAACTGCAAAAAGTCTTGCAAGACCCCCTCGAGAAGCGCTTGAAGATGCTCGAGAAGCAAGCTGAGGATTTGCACAAAGCCGAAGAGAATGCCCTTTCTGCCCTCGAGTGGCGCGAATCAGCCCAGACCTTGCTTGCCTATACCCGCGATGTGCCAAGTGGGGCAAGCAGCGTAACGCTGCCGAGCTTATACGGCACTGGCACAGTCGAAATCACTCTCGAGCCAGAACTGAGCGCCGCACAAAATGCCAATAAGCTCTTTGCCAAAGCCAAACGCCGCGAGGATGTTCTACAAAAGCTACTGACTCGAGAACCAGAGCGGTTAGCCCAACATGCCCAAGTGGTCGCGCTTCTCGAGGAAGTGAAAATTGCACCCGAGAACCGTTTGCATGAACTGCTCGAGGCACATCAACCCAACCAAGAAGCCCCGCCGCCCGTGGGAATGCGGTATCGCACTTCGAGCGGTTTGGAGGTGCTGGTTGGGCGCAACAGCAAAGAAAACGAAGTGCTGACGCATCGCATTGCCCGAAGCACCGATATTTGGTTTCACGTCCAAGGCTATCCGGGTTCGCATGTGATTCTGCGCGGCGCAAACAAAGAAATACCATTTACAGATATTCTCGAGGCTGCTAGCATTGCAGCGTACCATTCTAAAGCTCGAGGCAGCACCAACATCGCCGTGGATTACTTATTTGCTAAGCATGTTTGGCGACCCAAGGGCGCAAAAGCTGGCGCGGTGCATTTTTCACATCAAAAAACCGTGGTGGTTGAACCGCAACTTCCTAGGGAAAACTGTTTAACTTGACTTTAACGCAAATGTATACTACTGTGATCTGGTTTTACTAAAGTACAGTATACAGCAATACGGTTATAAGTCAACAAACATCATGCAGACTTAAGCCCCAAATCGAGACTATTGTAAAAACCAAAAAATGACCGTTTCGTAGTAGCCGAGGGTTTTAGCTGCTAATGACACAATGTCGCCTCTTTTTCGTTGAGACCATATGAATCTCAACGAATAGGTTTTTTGGAGATCAAAATGAAAATTCGTGTCTCGTATCGAGACGATTCTCTTGTTTTTTGGGAGAATCGCCCGATACTTAGAATGCCAGATATTGGCTCGATTGCTGTGCTGCGTGAACGATGGTCTCATCGTGGACAAGGGCATACTCCTGGACACATGTTTTTTAAATCTGTTGGAAAACATGTGTATTACGAAAGTTTTTTGGAAAGTCAGATTTTACTTCATTTAGATTACTGCAATGATGTCAAAAACATCGCCGCACAACCCTTTTTATTGCAGTCTGACACAAAAAATCACATTCCCGACTTTTTGGTGCAATGGAAAGATGGCGCACACACCATCGTCAACGTGAAACCAACGGTATTTCTCGAGAAAGAAAGTAATCAACAAGCCTTTGCCTTAGCTGATGAAGCGGCAAACCAACTTGGATGGAGTCACAAAATTTTCACTGAGCTGAATCCATTTTATATTGATAATCTGAGATTCCTTACCTGCTACCACCGATTACCCCTGCTATACGAGCAAATCACTGACGAGATATTTCCAAAATTATCTTCTCCAATGGCATTTGGTGACTTAGTGAAATCCGTCAATGCCTCACCACTTTTGGTAAAACCTGTGATTTTTCATCTATTGTGGTACCAAAAGCTGTTTACAGATCTGCTCCAACAGTTCGACGAAAAAATGCTTGTTTGGGCTGGTGATAACGCATGAATAAGTGGACTATTCAAGTTGGTAAAACGTATTACTGGGGACATTTAATCGTCACCGTAACACGGTTTATACGCTCAAGCCTGTTACTGACTGAGGCAGGAGGTACGACCTATATTGTACCTATTGCCGAATTTGTGAACGATAACCCTGTCCCCATTGATCACAAATTGGATCAACATCCACAGCCAAATCTAATTGAAATCGCTACTCCATCAGCAGTTAAAGCTGCTTTGGCTCTGCAAAAGCATTTAGAGATAGCTATCAAAGGAATTGATCTTTCTGATGCAACCAGTGTTCAATCAGATGAATATGATTCAGAAACAACAACCTTGACCGAACGAATGAACGCAAAAGCTGATTCGTTGAAAATAAACCGAAGCACATTTTGGAAACAAAAAAGGCGGTATGAAAAATTCGGGTTAATAGGATTAGTAGACGGACGGGCAATTTTGGTGCGACGAAATCTTCGTCTAGGAAGCAATGACATTCTATACCAAGCGATTGTGTCTGTTTTACAAAATAGTGGCGAGGAATCGACCCTCTCACGGAAAATTTTGCGAGAGAGACTGGAAAAAGAATTGGAGTTTCGAGATGCCATAGCAATTATGCCTCCTGTTTCAACGTTAAATCGCCTAATAAATGCCATTGAGAAAGAATTGGGTTATCAAGGAACGGCTCAGCAGCGACAAAAAAGACAATTGACACCTGAAAAGTCATTTGGGCAATTTAGAGCCACGCGACCTGGGCAAACAGTGCTTTTTGACACAACACCAGCAGATTTTTACGCCCGAGATGAAAAGACTCTAAAATGGCAACGGGTTTGCCTGGTATTGGCATTTGACGTGTATACACGGTCTATTGTTGGTTGGCGCTTTGTCCCAGAGGATGCAAAAGCGATTGATGCGGCGCTTTTGCTCTATCGCATCATCAGTCCAAAATATGCCAATAAAGATTGGGCAGGTTCAGCTAAACTGAATTATTTTGGTGTACCTGAAGAAGTTTGGGTTTATCTGATCCAATCCCGTGTTCCAAAACCACCCAAAGCGACCAATAAAAACATGGCTGGAATACCTGCCGTTGTACCTGAAACGATTGTCATTGACCACGGCAAGATATTCATCTCCAGAACACTGCTCAGTATTTGTAGCAAACTGGGTATAAGCGTACAACGCGCCCGAATTCGCCGACCCACAGATAAATCACCAATCGAAAACGTGTTTAGATATATTAACAAAAACTTCTCTGCTCACTGCCCCGGGTATAAAGGCTCCGATGTTCCATCTCGAGGTATTGATGTAGAAAATAAAGCCTATTATTTCATTTCTGAACTCGACGAATTGTTCGGGGAGTGGGTGGCAACTGACTGGCAAAATCATCGATCTCGAACACTCATTTTCCCTGAAGTACCCGAGGTGCATCTGACACCAAATGAAATGTACGCTGAGGGTTTGCAAAAAAGTGGTATTTTGGCTTTCCCAACAATCTCTTACTTTGATTGTTTAGAAACCGAGTATCGTGTCATTGATAAAAATGGCATTGTGATTGATTACCTAACCTATGACAGTCGTGATTTGAACGCCTACAGAGACAAGAAATCAAATATCACATCTGGGGCTTATGCAGGTAAATACGCGATTAAGGTCGATCCACGCAATCGCAACGAAGTCTACTTTTATGACGATGTTGTTGATGAATGGCTGGTGATTCCGTGGCGTGGATCACGGATTTTTCCTAAGCCATTTCCAGATGTCACACTGGCGATGGCAAAGGGGTTGGTTTCTGAGCGCATGAGTCTTAAAAACGCTGATGACAGTGATATTGCTCGCGCCCTGAAAGAGCTTTACGCAAAAATGGAAGTCAATCAGTTTGAGAGTGAACGCCAGCGACGCGCCTTCGGTCGTGCCGCAGCCCTTGTTGCCCAATCACAAGAAGATCAAGAAGCTGTTGAAGTAAAGGCGAAGCTTTTACCCCCGCGTTTGAAGTTTGATGATAACGCAGACGTTATGCCCTCAACGCTTAGTTCTAAGGTCGAGCGATTCGATGATGCTATATGGAGTCCTTATGAAACCATTGAAGCCGAAGAAAGTGCCGATGATACCCTCGAAATCGAATGAGCCTGTTGATGAAAACGATTTGACAGAGTTTTTGCTGGCTGCTGAGATAGGAAGCAATCTCGAGTCATCTGAGGCATCAACCCCTGCCATTTTAACGTATCTTGATTGGCGAAACTACGTGAATCACAAGAAAATTACTCGCCCAGTCGTACCAACTGCACTTGAATGGGCAACGCTAACCAAGGGGGAGAAGACAAAATCACGTAGTGAACGCAGTCGGTACAATTCTGCCTTGCCACCACTGCTAACAGTCAGTCGCAAAAAAATCCAAGATGACATACTCGATTTGATTGTGGTTAATCGCCAATCCAATGATTCTGCCCGAACGGGAGCAGTGATTCGGGGGCTTCCAACTGTGGGCAAAACAACTCTGGTAAAATTTATTGGAAAGCAATATCACCGAGCATGTTGCATTTTGCGTGAGGCAGAGCATGGGCAATCAGATATTGTCACTTCCACCAATCATAAGTTTAATCCTGTTGTCTACATTTCCTTAGGTGGAGTGAGAAGCAATCAAAAAACCAGTATGTCAAATGTTCTGGGAAAATTAGCGCGGTTTTATCAGATTCCAGGCGAGGAATTCGATTCAAGTGACGTGCCTAGCAATGGTAAACGCAAACGAAGAAAAACCATTTCTGAACGAGAACTCATCGCATCTATCGTTGCTACAGCTCGAGACTGCAAAACCTCATTGATTATCATTGATGAAATCAGCAATGTGGATTCAAAATTTGTTGGAGCTAAATTCATAAGTGATGCCTTCAAGGATTTTATGAACGAAATTGCAGCAACATTTGTGTTCTGTGGGATCGGGGACGAAGCGGAAGGCATTTTGTTTGAATGGGAGGTTACACCCGATAAAGTCACAGCCCACATGAAAAATGAAGACATCCCAGATCAAACTAATGCGGATGAGAATCCACCGTTACAAACACAGATGTACTATAGACTCATTGACAGAAAACTACTTCCTTTCCAAAAATCTTTGGAAGAGGAAGGAAAGGCATTAATAGAGTTTCTTGATAAAGAAATCGCACTCATAAACCATGAAGTAGGCGATTTAAAGGCATTGTCTGAACACATTATTTTGAGGACAGATGGTTTCATTGGCGCAATGACGCTGTTGATTCGACTCGCCTGCCAAAGAGCTATACGAACAGGAGTAGAAAAAATTACTGAAGAGCTGCTATCGGAAATCATCATCACCAGAGCCGCTGAAGACTCCTATGTACGAGCCAAACGAAAGGCAGGATCACGCCGTGTCAAAAAGGCTTGAACAGCTTCCATATCATGTGCCATTGCGGGCAGGATTTGCCCTTATGCCTGAATTACACGGTATTGCACACAAATACCATGTGTCTATGGAAGTGATTATTCAAGCAATTGGTTTACCGTTGCCTACAGCAACGTTTCGCTTCGACAACATGTCAAAACTCACAAGACTAGAAGCAAGTCGAATTGCTCAGATTTTAGGGAGTTCAGTTGACATTGTTCAAACAACAACACTCGAGTATTACGCACATCAAATGCTATCAAAAACGACTCAAAAAAATGACCCCGTAGGCAGTCGTACCCGTTTGTACGAAGCCTTGAACCCTTATTCAAAACGCTTAAAAGTCTGCCCAATTTGCGCCAAAGAAGCTGCTAAGATTCGCCTAGATCAACAGATGATTTGGACATTTGCTTGCCTAAAACACCAAGTTCTGATGATTGATGAATGTTCAACCTGCCGTAACGCGATTGCATCACAAAGAGACTTGACCGGTCGAGTGGAAAATTATGCCAAGTGCAATAATCATCGTGTGGGTCAAGAAAAATGCCCACAACTGTTGGGTGATTTGCCTATCATTTCACTGAAAAAGTATCCTAAAATTCTCCTAGCACAACGAAACATCAACCTTGTACTTAACGGTGAATCTGTACGTTTAATTGGTCAAAGTACCACTCCATTGGTCTATCTCGGTGCGATCAAACAACTTTTGGAAATTTTATGGTGGGTACTATTGCCTGACCACGTTGAAGAATTACCAACTGAAATTACTGGTTTCATAGGCAATCTTGCTGTTCAACGTGAAAATCGTTTCACTGCCTTGGAAAGTGGCATAGCTGAAGAGGTATCAAGTATTTCTGAATATTTTGGATGTTCAAAACTCATGGCTGTTGCTGCACCACTCGCGTTGGAATGCAGTCAACTGCATAGCCAAAGGGCTGTTTCCGATACGTTGAGTCGTCTTATACAGCGCAATTGCCTTATCAATCCTCAATATGCTGGTTGGTTAATTGATTTTTTGGATCGCACCTTAACGAGAAATGATCTGTATTGGCATTATGCAGTTAGTGAATTGGTACATAGCCTTCGCAAGCAACATCGGATTTACAAATTGGAGGAGCCACATGCAACATTCTATTCTCGAGCTAGATAAAAAATCCTATACTTGCCAACGTCTGCGTGAACGCCCATACAGAATTCATTACTTGCTTGAAGACATCAACCCATTGCGAGATCGCTTGCTTTGGCGCTTCAACGACAATCGAATACTGGTTCGACACAATTTGGATTTAGATCTAAACCGTTTACAGCAAACCCATCCGACCATCACATATCGAAGTATCCCTATTGCAACAGAAGACGTTAGAACCAACACTTCAGTTTACTTTGATATTTTGGCGTACATTCGTCGCCGCCCTGTCACTGGTAAATGGGTCGTTCAGCAGCCAAATCAATACCTCGACTGGTTCAAGCGCATTTCGTTTGAACATGGATTTCGAGTTGATACTGTCCAAAGCGTAAAAGTGCCGTCGTATTTTGTAAGGACTTCCTCACTGAATATTCAGTTGCAACCAGTGGAGTTGGTCGGGCATTTGGAAATACTTGATGTACCTAAATTCCAAGATTGCCTCGCAAATGGCTTGGGAAGAATGCGTTCTTTTGGGTGTGGGCTTCTTTTGTTAAAGGGTTTTTAGATATGTGGTGGTTTTTTTCAATAAAATTTCGTTTGGATTATGTGTTCTTCCCACAAGCGTGGGGATCTACCGGACATTGAACCAAACTTTCGCCTGCGCTATATGTTCTTCCCACATGCGTGGGGATCTACCGCGTCCAATTGTGCTTTTGTCGATTGCGTAAATGTTCTTCCCACACGAGTGGGGATCCACCGACCTCACCGCAAGGGAGACATCACCAAGGAGAAGTACTTCCCACACTAGTGGGGATATACCGAGGTTTCCGATGGTTTCATTTTGGTAATCGGGCGTTCTTCCCACGCTCGTGGGGATCTACCGCACGTCTGACGACCTAAAGGTGCAAAGTCTGGGTTTTTCCCACTTAAGTGGGGATCAATAGTTGAAAACGTTGAAAGGAGTATACATCATGTTCAATCTATTAAGCACTGAATGGATTCCAACATCTTTGGGAAAAAAGAGCCTAATAGACACTCTAGAAAATGCTCGTAGCATTCAGATTACAGCGACCAATCTACACTTTGCCAGTCTCATTCGTTTACTTTTGGCGGCTTGTTATCAAGGCGGTGAAACCAGCAGTGGAATTCTAAAAAAAGGAGTGGGTTCAACAACCCTTAAAGCGTTAGAAAAACATGGAAAAATGTTTAATTTGTATGAAGGTTACATGACGTGTCCTGACCTCAGTGCTAAGCCAACCACGACTGCTAAACTGTTTAGTGGAATGCCTTCAGGGAACACGATGGTTTTTCATGGTCACACTACTGATAGTAAACCACCACCGATGACATCGGCTGAACTTGCACTTGCTGCTCTTGAGTTTCATTGCTCTGCACCTGCATTTGGCAATTCCGCCACAGGTCACCGCTGTTTAAGTCCATGTGCTGATGTTGTATTAGGTATTGCTGTTGGAGCAACACTCCTCGAGACACTGGCATTGAACTTAGTTCCTGACCCTCGTTCTCCAACTGCAACATGGACTCGTTCACGCGCGACAGAAAGAGATTTTACCCAACACACTCGTCAAGAAGCTGCCAGTATTGCTGAGCGCTATACCTGGCTTGGACAAGCAATTCGATTCACCGACGAATTGGTGGGAACTGCAGCGGGGTTTTCCCTCTTGCCCTTGGGTGACCCTATGTCCGCTACCTTCAACACGAAGAAGGGATCGTTTGTTTTGCGTCCCTACAATCTCGAGCGTTGGCTACTTGGTTGTAAGGTCACAGGCTTTGGCACCATATCTGCTGCGACCTTAGCTCATGCCACTTCTTTGAATATCCCTCATAAGGTTCGAGTCATTTCTCAAGTTTCCAGCAAGGCGAATCGAGCAAAAATTCTTGAACGTATTGATGCGACTTTTGAGCCAAAATTCTTTGATTTTGAACTTGCGGCTCGCATTAGCAAGATCAGAGCCTACATTGTATATCAGCATTCGGAAATTCTAGCTCGAGGATTTGTTTCTTTCTTTGAAGATCAATTAGAAATAATGGGAGGAGAGTTTAATTTGGAAGACTTTATTTCGGAATACCCACATTCGATGTTGAGCAGCAGTAAATCTGCCTTGCTTAAGTTAGCCACGAGTTAAAAGGAATAACATGAAAATCGAAATTCATATTCTGCAAACCTTTGGTGTCAATCGCATGAATTCTGATCGTGATGGTCAACCAAAAAGCATAGAATTTGGTGGTTTTACCCGTTCACGATTCTCGAGCCAAAGTATGAAACGAGCAGCTCGTATGTATACCCACGAGTCTGAATTGCTGCCTAAAGATCAATGGGTGACTCGAACTCGCCATTTAACTGAAATGGTTGCAAGTGAGTTGATTGCATTTGGGATTGAAAAAGTCGAAGCTCCGATTTTGACCGTTAAAGCGTTAAGTGCGCTGGGATTAAACAACAAAAAAAGCGATACAGATGAAGAAACACTACTGAGTGAGTATTTGATTCTTTGTTCTGACCGTGAGGTCAAGTCCTTCGCAGATGCGATTATGGCAAATCTAGAATTTCTCCGAAAACTTGAAATGACTCCAATTGAACCAGAACCTCAGGAGGGCAGTATTAGCTTGGATGAAGAAAAACCGATGAAGTCAAAAAAGAATTCAAAAAAGAAGAAAAAAGAACTTTTCCCACCTGAAATCAAAAAAGCCTTTTCTTCGGCATTCATAACTCAGCGCACCATTGAACTGGCATTGTATGGACGGCACTTGGCGGATTTTCCTGCTGGTTCAGTTGATGGACAAGTACAGGTTGGACATGCAATTTCAGTCCATCAATCTCTTCGTGAAAATGACTTCTTTGTTGCGATTGATGACTACGCTAGCGCTCATGAAGCTCAAGCTGGAATGCTCGGTGACGTGGGAGTGACCGCTCCGACCATGTATCGTGTGGCTTCAGTGAATGTCAGTCAGCTAGCCAAAGAGGTTGGTAGCGCAGAAGCCGCTAAACTTGGAGTAATGGCATTCTTAGAGGCTTTCACACTCAGTCAACCAAGCGGTGGTCATAATTCGTACTTTGCCACTACTGCTCCAACTTTTGTGTTGTTTAGAGAAGTTATCCAAGGAGTACCCTTGACTTTAGCCCCAGCTTTTGCAGATCCAATTGTTACCCGACGCAATCAAAGCCTGGCTGATCTTGCGGTTGCTCGAATGGATGAATACATCCACAAAACTGAACTTGCGTTTCCAACGATTAAACGTGGCAAGCAAATTTGCATCAATTTAAGTAATTACGAGTTCCGGTCTTCCAAGAAGGTGAAGAACTTAAATGAAGCCATCAAGTACATGCTAAGCGACTTTGTGGTCACTCCATGAGAGAAGTTACATTGAGGCTTGAAGGTCCAATGCAAGCGTGGGGAGTGGATGGTGCAGGGCAAATTCGTCGAACTCACCGTGAACCAACCAAACGGGCAATTTTTGGACTGATTCGAGCAGCAAAGGGCTTAGCGCGAGAAGAATTATGGGATGAACTTGAGTCCCTTCAATTTTCGTGTCAAACAATTCAACATGGGATTCGTATGTGGGATTTTGCTACCATGTCGAACATCATTAGTGCTGATGGCTCAAAAGTACATCCGCGCGGGATTCAAGAAAAAGAGTATCTATCAGGTGCAACTTTTGAGGTTGTTCTGGTAGGGGAAAATGATTTGATGGATGAGGTTAGACAAGCACTACTCGATCCTGTTTTTCTAATTGGATTGGGACGCAGAGATTGTATGTTAAGCAGTCCAATCATCCTTCAATAAGTAACCACGTCAAGGGGTACCGAATGGTGAGTCAAGTCTTGTTTGGATTGGTGGATTTGGTTTCCAGAAGTTGAGCCAACTCCACTTTTAAGACTTTGGCAAAAGCAACAACTTCATAGTCATATAGACTTCTTGTACCTTTTTCGATTTTTTCGATGGTTGCAATGCTTAAATCAAGTTCGGCTGCTTGTTCAAGTTGAACACCAAGTTGCTCCATTGTCCAACCAAGCTCTCGTCGTGCTAGACGGATAAAAGCACCTGCAATGTTTTTTCGTCCTGTACGGCGATGTAACCATTGCGTTGCGCCAAGTCGTTTCACTCAGGGCAATCTAGGTGGATTCATGATAAAGTGCTTCTATAAATTATAGAATTTCATTTCAATGTAGCTTTTTTCGCCAAAATCCATGCTTTTGAATCAATCTAAGGAAACACTCAGTCAGAAAAATGGCAAACTTGACAACAACACCGTCCAATAAAGTAAACTCTATTCCAACCTACAAAAATGTAGGACACGAACTTTAACCTCAACTTGTTTAGCGGCTCTCAAGCGCACCTTCTCGATCCTGATGATGAATCGAAGCGGCTCTTGAAGGTTTTCTGATGTGCCTGGAGAGCCATGCTATGAAACGAAGCCCAACCACACAAACCCCAACCAATGCAGCAGTGGAATTTGACTCCATCCGCTCTCCAAACGGCTATCATGCTTTTTTGGTTGCAACCGTTGAATTAGAAGACCCAGGCAAAGGACGTTTGGTACAGCTTAAATTCTTGGATGGTACTGTTTTTCAAGCACTGGTCGCTTCAGATGTCCTCCGTTTAGGTAACTTAAACGGGACGTGGCGAGCCACCCTGCATTTCACCAGCAACCCAAATGGAAGCCTCCAGTCACCGTTGCGGGTACAACGCTTACGTCCTCGAGCTTCGCATGTAGAAATGCCAGCCACGTTTTGGAGTATAGCTGGGGACATAGAACATCTTGATACAGGTGCGGCTCGAGTCTCATTGCGTACCTTGACCAGTCGTCAGAATCCCACATTCTTTGTGAACACCATTCAATTGTCTAAGAACCAGTTTGAGGTTGTACAAGCCAACCCCTTAAGCACTTGTTTGATGCAAGGCTCACTCGAGCAAGGTGTGCTTGTGGCGCAGCACATTTCGACGATCACAATTCGTACCCCAAGAAAGTCCAGTCTCAACTCAAATCCTCAGGAGGGATCAAAGCATCATGAATCTAAAACAACAACCTGATATTGGACAACAAACCTTTACGACTTTGGTCACAACACCGCAACCAATGCCAAAAGGTATCCATACCGAGTACAACCACCATTTCTTCATCCAAGCCAATGCCACCATCCAAGATGACCAACAAAATACTCGAGTCTCCATTCAACTTGGCTATCCAACAAACGGCACTTACACCGCTCGAGTTCACCCAAGGGTCTTCTCGAGGTGGCATAAGAACCACCCTGAACAGTCTTCAATTCAACTCTCTGGTACCTGGCGAGCCACGCTGTACGGCAAGACCCTCAAAGACCAACGCTTAGCCAATGTCACCTTAGCTCGAGTCATACCCCTCGAGAATGCGGTTGATTTGAATGGATCTGATACTTTTTGGAGTGCGGCTGGTAAAGTCATCCGTTTAGACCGATCTGAGAAACTGGTATTGCTACGAGTTTTCCCAACAGACAACAAGAAAATAGAACCTTTTGTGGTTAGTGCCAAAACCACCCTCGAGTTATTGAATTTGGTCGAAGATGCCCGTTACCTTCACATGACTGGTGTACTCGAGCATGGATATTTGATTGCCCAGAACCTCGAGCCAATGCGCTTGGACATTCCAGATTATTGGAAGACATGGATTCCACCGATGAAACGCAAACTGATCCTCGAGAATGACACAAACAATGACCAGCTCGAGTTAGAAGTGGGGAATCGAGAATGAACCGACCCATTGAATACCTTAGAGCTTTACAAAGTATCTTCAAACTGGCGGATGTCTACAATCAAAAGCTAGGAGCTAGAGTTGAAATCACCCATGTCACTTGGGGCTTTTATCTTGATAGAGAAAGCAAAACCCGTAAAACTGTTGAAATCAACCTGGCAACCAATGCCACTCCAAAGGAAGACTTGGCTTGGATTGAGTTCAAGGCGGGGGTACCTGCTTTTGCTTTTAGCACTTCATTGACTCCAATCCCAGCATTTTCTGCTGCTCTCGAGTCTGCTTTGAAGACCTGTTTACACGTTTTTGAATCGAGTCAAGAAACCACGGATAGATGGGCTTTAACCGAGAGTCAAATGGAAATTGCTTTTGTCTTGGATAACCAGAGTCAACTAGAGTTCATAATACTGCCTCAGGACGCTAAGAACGATGTCATTCACAGGATTGCTTTAACTGTTGAACCCAATAGGAAGCTACCCAGATGAAAGGCAAAAGGTATACCGCAGAATTTAAGCTACGCATGGTCAATGAAGTCATCAAGAATTGTAAACGACCCAGTGCCGTAGCTCGAGAACATAAAATCCTAGCCTCAACACTCTTTTCGTGGCGAGCCTTGTATGAACGATTTGGAGAAGATGCCTTTATTGCCTCAGAACAACAATCAGATTTGCTCGAGATAGAAAACATTAACTTGCAAAAGCAACTTGAGCGGTTAAAAGCCCAAGAAATCCTGTATGAACGCTTACTTGGCAAACTGACCCTCGAGAATCATCGGTTACGAGAACAGGTCAATCCTCGTTTTCTTGCCAGCTCTAATTCAGGAGGAATATGAAAGTCCATCTTGATTTACTGGTTTTTGCAGCGTTGACTGGAGGTTTAACCACAAGGTTACTTGTGGCTGTCAATGCTTCACTTACACTTTGTATTGTCTCGAGCCTGATGGTCTTTGCTGCTGCTCTATTTCTTCTTGAGAAGCGCTATGGGCATGATCTTGATGCGTTTCTACAGTTGTTCACCAAAATTCCATTGATTTGGTCTCTAACCATTTGTGCTGGGGTTTACTCATACAGCTTTGCGATGCTGCTGCATTTGCCGAGTTGGGCAGTGATTCTATTCGTTGGTTTTGTTGTCACCTTGTTCTGGCGTTTGATTCAAAGGAATTTTGGTTAATTCTTTATCAAGAAGTAAGTAAAGGTAAAAAGCATGTGTAAAAGGAGTCATTAGGGTCAACAGACATAATAAAAATAAAAAGTACCTTTAGAGTTCAATTTAATTTGCCATAGAAGCTTAAAACATCATAGCTGAAACCATTTACTGATCTTCGTGTGCATGATCTATTGCATTCTCGAGCAGTGCCTTAACATGATGATCGCTGAGGATGTAATACACCATTCTTCCTCGTTTTTGACTACTCACCAACTTGGCATCTTTTAAGTCACGCAATTGGTGGCTGACTGCACTTTCAGAGACACCTGTCAACGCGGCTAAATCGCAAACACATAGTTCACCACTGCTCAATCCCATCAGTATTTTGACTGTGGTGCTTCAGAATTATTGTACACCAGCGAAGTTGAGAGATTGCAAAACTTCTAACGGAGTCCGATACCCCAATGCCTGATGCGGTCTAGATTCGTTGTAATACCTCCGATATTCATCCAAAGCCACCTGAGAACTCTCACCTAGCTCGAGTTCAAACCCAGCCAAACCCTGTTCTTTAACACTGCGATTAAACCGTTCCACACGACCCATACCCTGCGGTTTACCGACAGCCGAAAGAGCTTGCCACAACGAATTGGCTCGTAAATAAGCTCTGAATTCATCAGCCGTAAAAGTAGACCCATGATCACTTTTGACCGTGATTTTCTGACTCGGTAAACCCAAGCGTTTGGCTTCGTTCATGGCAATATCCAGAGCCTGAACAGCCGTGAAAGCAGTTTCTCGAGCAAAGGCGACACTCGCCAAACAATAGCGAGTCTGATACTCGAGGATATTGATGATTGGTTCTTTCTTCCAATGCGTGAAATCCAAGCCGATGACCGTTCCGACTGCTTCTGGAACGAGGTCTGCGGGTACAGCCCCACCTCGGTTATGACCTTTGACTTTAGGCTGTAAGTACCCAAGTTGTTTCATGACTCGGTAGACACTACTTTGACTGATAATCAATTTGTACTGGTCTTTGAGTAATTGATGAATTGGTCTATACCCGAGTTTGGGGTGGGCTAAACACAAAGTTTTCAGATACGCCTCGAGTACGCCCTTTTCTTGTTCTTGGATATTGGCTTGCTTTTTCTTTATGTAGTACAGACTTCTGGGTAAACCGACCGCCAAACAATAGGCTTTGATGTTCAAGCCCATGCTTTGTCGTTGTTGCTCGAGGTCAGCAAAGGTCATGATCTTCCACCCTGCATTTTTTTTAGTACCGAATTGACCATCACAGCTTCAGCCAAAGCTATCTTGAGTTGCTCTACTTCGATTTCTCGAGTTTGATTGGGTGTTTTCTGACCTCCTAGACCGGCTTGTCCTGCTTCTAGAAATCTATCCTTCTATTTACCGATGGTGGTTTGGCTCACCCCGTGTTTTCGACTGAGTTCAGCTGCGCTTTGTTCGTTACGCAGTAAACTCAGGACAATGCTGGTTTTTTCTTCTCGAGTCCAATTCTTGGGTTTGATTCTTGCCATGGTTGCTCCTTTTTAGCTGATTTGTGTCCAGCTTTTATGAGGCACCACAGAGTCGGGTCAAATCTGCCCCTGCATTGAGAATCTGTACTGCTTTCTCGAGGGTGTTGTTGCTTGGCATGTTGCTTTTGGCTCGTGCAACAGCTTGAGGATTGATTTGACGAATTTCACATTGCTC
>JAAFJQ010000005.1 GCA_013298185.1 Deinococcales bacterium | reverse complement strand
CCCTCTCGAGGTGAATCAGTATGGCTCGAGTATCACTGATGTGCATGGCGTTTATGATTGCTCTTGGATTGTTGGGAATGCAAAGAATCCAAGGGCAATCTGGTTTGGCTTTTGGTGAACGAGCAGGCAATCCAGACAAGACCACGATTTTTCCGGCAAATCTCATGGTGGATTATGTGCGGGTGTATCGCAAAAATTAGTTTGACTCGAGATTTTCTGCTTGACTAGGCTGTACTCTTTTCATCCATACAGTACGTTCACGGCAGTTCAACTTGGTATGGTTGTGGGAGATTACCAAATTTGCAATTGGTATTTTTTACTACAATTATCTATTGCTATCGGTAGCGCTAACAATTATACTGACATCCATAGGAGCAATTTATGGCTGTCATCCCAACACTTTCTGATGTTGCTGCTCGCGCAGGCGTATCCCTGATGACAGCTTCTCGAGCCATCAATGGTCGTTCTGGCGTGGCACAGGAGACTCGAGAGCGGGTTCTGATGGCTTCCCAAGCACTTGGTTATGTAGCGAACCTTTCGGCTCGAGGTTTGGTCGGTGGGCGCATGAATATCCTTGGCATGGTTGTGCCTGACTTGGCTTCGCAGTACATCGGAGAGGTCGTAGCAGGCGCAGGCGAAGCGGCTAACCTGCTGGGTTTTGATTTGCTGCTTTACACCACTTCGAGTGACATCAAACATGAACGTGACCGAGCAGTGTTACTGACCAATGGTTTAGCTGACGGAATTCTTGCGGTGTTGCCTCAAAATCCAGAGAATGTGCTTGGGGCATTATCAAGGTCTGGTATGCCTGTGGTGATTGTGGATCATCGTGGGGCAGTGACGAATTTGCCATGTATTGCTGTGGATAATTATTCCGGAGCGCGAATGGCAATTGAACATTTGGTGGCATTAGGACACCGGCGAATTGGTTTTCTCGAAGGAATGACAGGTGTGGCGTGTTCGTTGGAGCGCCTTAGGGGCTACCGTGAGGGCTTATTGAACGCAGGGATTCTTTTTGATTCGGCTTTGGTGCAATGCGCTGAATTTAGACAACCCGATGGTTTCCGAGCCACCACAGCACTGCTCGAGTTGCCTGAACCGCCGACTGCAATTTTTGCCGCCAATGATGTCTCGGCATTTGGGGCTATCGAAGCCATTAAAGAACGTGGTTTGCGCGTCCCACATGATATTTCGGTGCTGGGGTTTGATGATATTCCGATGTCCAGTCAGATTCATCCGGCTTTAACCACGGTGCGTCAACCTTTGCATCAAATGGGTGCTTCGGCAGTGCAATTACTGGCTTCAATGATTGCAGGCGTACAACCTGTGGCTGGGCGGATTCATTTACCAACAGAACTTATTTTACGGGCTTCTACAGCCATTTGCCAAGGTTTTTCGTTTGACTCGAGACTCGAGTCAAATCAAGGTGCGAAGAAACGCATCAGGAGGTCAGTATGAACCATAAGTTATTAGCTGGTTTAGGAATTCTTGGTTTGGTGGCTGGAGCCAGTGTCTTAGCGCAACAAAAAAAAGAAATTGTCTTTTGGCACATTCAATCCAGTGAACCTGGTTTGTCATTGGTGAAAAAACAAGTAGACCGCTACATGGCAGCTAACCCTGATGTCAATGTCCAAGTTGTGCCAATTCAAAACGATGCCTACAAAACCAAAATTAAGGTGGCAATGGGGGCTGGGCAAGGTCCGTGTGTTTTTGCCACTTGGGGTGGCGGTCCGTTGTTTGAGTACGTCAAAGCCAATCAGATCATTGATTTGACCAGTTTACTGAACGAAAACAATTATAAGAACCGTTTCCTCAGTGCCAGTTTCAGCGCCATTACCTTCAATAACAAAATTTACGGTGTGCCAGTTGAAGGTGTTTCGATTTCGATTTTTTACTATAACAAGCAGATGTTCGCTAAACTGGGTCTACAAGAACCTGCAACCATCGCACAACTGGTCAGCACTGCCAATACCTTAAAGAAAAATGGGATTGTGCCATTCTCGCTTGCCAATAAAACCAAATGGACTGGCTCAATGTATTTTATGTACTTGGTGGATCGCATGGGTGGTGCTAGAACCTTTATTAACGCCGCCACTCGAGCTAATGGCGGCAGTTTCCAAAATCCTGTTTTTATTCGGGCTGGTAAAATGCTCCAAGACTGGGTTAAAGCAGGCTATTTCAACGAGGGCTTCAACGGCTTAGATTACGACAGTGGTCAGTCTCGAGGCTTGTTGTACGCAGGTAAAGCCGCGATGGAATTGATGGGCAATTGGAGTACGTCAATCATGCGTTCCGAAAACCCTGCTTTTGCCACCAATGTGGGTATTTTCCCGTTCCCTGCGATGCGAGCCGGTGGGCCAGCTGGAAATGTTGTTGGCACTGTTGGCGATAATTATTACCACATTGCCAGTAATTGCAAGCACCAAAAAGAATCCTTTGAAATGATCAAGTTTTTAATTGACGATCAAGCGGTGACTGAACGCGGTGCAGCCGGACGAATCCCACCTGTGAAAAGCTTCAAGCCGACTGACCCAGACTTAAAAAACATTGTTGAACTGGTGAATAACGCCCCAGGTACGCAACTTTGGTATGACCAATACCTTGCTCCTGAACTTGGCGAAGCTCACAAAGACACCACCCAAGCCTTGATGGGACTGACCATGACTCCTGAACAAGCTGCAAAAATCATGGAAGACACCGCCAAACGACTCGCAGGAAAATAATCTGAAATACCTAACGAACTCCCCTTTCCTGACCCAAAAGGCAGCCTCGGGGAGTTCGTGGAAGGTCACGTTTTTTGTGCTTACACAAATCAATTCAAGATTCTCTTGTGTTGCCAAAGCAAATTTATATTTTTTCTTATGACTCGAGTCAAACCTAAAAATGAATATGCGTTGACTGCAATTGTTTTTCTTGCTCCAACGGTGCTTCTTCTATTGGTTTTTGTGGTCTATCCGATTCTCGAGTCAGTGCGTTTGAGTTTCACGCGATGGACTGGGCTTGGGCAGTCACAGGTGTACGTTGGTTGGAGCAACTGGTTGCGGTTGTTGCAGGACATGGTTTTTTGGAAAGCATTGGGCAATAATTTGATTTTGGCGTTGCTTTCGATCTTAATTCAGTTGCCAATTGCGCTGGCTTTAGCCCTGATGCTTGACAAGGGCGGGCGGGCAATGCGGTTTTTGAAATTGGCTTATTTTATTCCATTGCTTGTCTCGAGCGTAGCCATTGGTTTTTTATTCAAGTACATTTACGATCCCAATTTTGGTTTACTGAACGCGGTTTTGAACGGTGTTGGTCTGAATAATTTAGCCAAAAGTTGGCTTGGTGATCCAAGTTTAGCGCTGTATGCGGTTCTGGCAGTCATTTGTTGGCAATTTATTCCTTTTCATATGCTGATTTTCCAAGCAGCATTGGCTTCGATGCCTGCCGAGTTGCACGATGCGGCTTTAATTGATGGTGCAACTGAAAATCAGTTCTTTTGGCGTATCACCTTACCGCTTTTACAAGGCACGATTCGTACAGCCGTGGTACTTTCCTTAATTGGTAGTTTACGGTATTTTGATTTAATTTACGTTCTGACTGGCGGCGGTCCGAGCGGGTCTACCGAATTGATGGCAACGTACATGTACAAACAAGCTTTTTCATCGTTTAATTTTGGCTATGGCAGCACTGTGGCAGTGGCATTGATTCTGGTGGTGCTGCTGATTTCAGGTGTGGTTTTAAGCCTCACAAAACGTTTCCAAACCGAGGTTTAATGTGGCTCGAGTTAAAATTCATCCGCTTATTTGGGTACTGGCTTTGGTGTGGTTGCTGCTGACTTTGTTACCGTTTTGGTTTATGGTTTCGAGCAGTTTCAAAACCGCGCTCGAGACGTACACCCGCCCTGTGTGGGCATTGCCACTCAGTCCAAATATAGATAATTACAAAGCTGTTTTAAGCGGTGGGTTTTTTCGATATGTGTTCAATAGTCTGCTGGTCGTTTCGATTTCTGTGACCCTGATCTTGCTGCTGAGTGCCATGGCAGCTTTTGTTTTTGCGCGGTTGCCGTATCGTCCTGCCAAGCCACTTTTTGGATTAATCATGGCGGGTTTAGCTGTTCCGGTTCATGTCACGCTGATTCCCGTGTATTCGCTGACCACAAGGCTAGGTATTTACGACACACCTTGGGCTTTAATTGGTCCGTATGTGGCGTTTAGTTTACCACTGACCATTTTTATTCTGACCGAATTTGTGCGTCAAATTCCTCGAGAACTCGATGATGCCGCTCGGGTAGATGGTTGCTCTCCGGCACGGACTTTCTTTAGTATTATTTTACCACTGACCAGTCCTGGCATGGCATCCATGGGAATTTATAACACAGTCATGCTTTGGAATGAATTTGTCTTTGCTTTCACCCTGACTGCCAGTCCAAATCAACGCACCTTGCCGCTTGCAATCTGGGAGTTTCAAGGACAATACTCGGCGAATGTACCTGCGATTATGACTGTTCTGACCATGACAGCTTTACCCATGATTGTGGTTTACATCTTTGGACAAGAACGAATCATCAAAGGCATGATGGCAGGAGCTTTGAAAGGCTAAAAAAAGGAAAACCATGAATCCAACAACAATAGCCATTGTCGGTTGCGGCAACATCAGCGATATTTACTTAACAAATTTAACCCGTGCAACCACCGTCAAAGTGCTGGCTTGTGCTGATTTAGATACGGCTCGAGCCAAAGAAACCGCCGCAAAGTACAACCTTAGCTACGGCGGTTCACTCGAGCAGGTGCTACAAGACCCGAGCATTGAAATCATTGTCAATCTGACCACGCCAAATGCCCATGCTTTCGTGGCACTGGCAGCCTTAAATGCGGGTAAGCATGTTTATAACGAAAAGCCATTGGCGCAAAGCCTGACCGATGCTCAAGCCATGCTCGAGTTGGCTCGAGAAAAAAATTTGCGGCTTGGTTGTGCGCCTGATACCTTCATGGGTGCAGGTCTACAAACTTGTCTTGCCTTGGTGGATGCGGGTGAAATTGGTGTGCCTGTGGCTGCCACAGGTTTTATGACTTGTCCAGGGCATGAATCTTGGCATCCGAACCCAGATTTTTATTATCAACCTGGGGCGGGTCCGCTGTTTGATATGGGTCCGTATTATTTAACAGCGCTGGTGGCATTACTTGGTTCGGTCAAATCGGTTTCTGGGCAAGCTCGAGTCAGTTTTCCTGAACGCATCATCAGCAGTCAACCTAAACATGGACAAAAAATAATCGTCAATACACCGACGCACATCAGTGCTTTGCTTGAATTTACAAATGGCACACAAGCCAGCCTGATCACCAGTTTTGATGTTCAGGCTGCCAACTTGCCTAATCTCGAGATTTACGGCTCGGCAGGAAGTTTGAGCCTGCCCGACCCCAATACCTTTGGTGGAGCGGTGCGCTTATTCAAGGCTGGGACATGGAAAGAGATTATACTCAAACACCACCATGCCGAAAACAGTCGAGGAATTGGCGTGATTGATATGGCAGATGCAATCACAAAAAATGAACCTCACCGTGCAAACGGCGAATTGGGCTATCATGTCCTCGAGATTATGCACGGGATTCTTGAATCTGCCAAACAGAAAAGACACATCGAAATACAAAGCCGTGTCATCAAACCCAAAGCCTTCAACACTGACTCGAGGTTTTTATGAAAAACGTTTTATTCGTCTGGGGCGGTTGGGAAGGACACGAACCCAAAGCCTGTGTGGATTTATTTGCAGGGATTCTGCAAAGCGAAGGGTATCAAGTCACGATCTCTGATTCGTTGGATTCGTATTTGGACACAAAACTGATGAGCGCCCAAGATTTGATTGTGCAGTGTTACACCATGAGTACGATCACCCCAGAACAAGAAAAAGGGTTGCTCGAGACGATTAAAAACGGTGCGGGTTACGCTGGTTGGCATGGTGGCATGGCAGATGCTTTTCGCAACAACACCGAGTACCAATTTATGGTCGGCGGACAATGGGTGGCTCATCCAGGAAACATTATTCCGTACACTGTTCAGATTTGCTCGAGTGACCCAATTGTGGCTGGGTTATCTGATTTTACAATGGTTTCTGAGCAGTACTACATGCACACCGACCCCAGCAACGAAGTGCTTGCCACCACCACCTTTGGGGCTGAGTACAATGATTGGATTGCTGGCACGGTCATGCCTGTGGTGTGGAAACGACGTTGGGGAAAAGGCAAAGTCTTTTTTTGTTCTCTGGGACATGTGCGTAAAGACTTTGATGTCCCCGAAGCAAGAGAAATGATGCGTCGTGGTCTGCACTGGGCAACCAAATAAACTGATTTATCCGATAGAAGCTGTATCCAAACGTCAGTTCGGAAAAACCTTTGCCATCACCTCATTTGTAAATAACAACAAAGCCGTAAACTACAAAGCAATGAAACACTTTTTGGTTTTCTTGGTTTTTATGGCACATGCTTATGCCACACCGATTTTACTGAACGACCAGCCGCTCGAGCCACCACTCGAGAGCCGCGCGGATTTGGATGCACAAGCCATAGATGTCTTGGATGAACGGGTGCCGCTTGGTACGCTCGAGCGTTTTGGGATTACGGTGCAAACTTCAATACTGGATGGCAAAATCCGAATGCAGCTCGAGGCAGAAGATTTGGTCAAAGCCAAACTTGAATGGCAACCCGATAAAGGTTGGATCTTCAATAACACAGACCTGCTGCAAGGCTGGAATGCACCGATCACCAAGGATGGCACAGTTTTTGTGCCAATCAAATGCCTTCGCCCGTTGGGGTTTAACTTTGAGAAAACCGAATCTGGTTTGGTGATACGCTCCGAAAGTGGATTACCTACAGGTGGGTTAAACCAAATCCTCGAAATCAGAAGCAGCAAAGGTCGCTCGAGCCGATTGACCTTGTCCTTGGCTCGTTCCACCGAATTTTTTGTTCTCGAGAAAACCGCGCTGAAAATCAGAATTAAATTACCCAACACCGCCACCCAAGCTCGTTTTCAAGCGGTTGGTTCTGAAAGCCTCTCGAGGGTGCGGGTGCTGCGCTCTGGCTTGGAT
This sequence comes from Deinococcales bacterium, assembly GCA_013298185.1. Taxonomy (GTDB): domain Bacteria; phylum Deinococcota; class Deinococci; order Deinococcales; family JAAFIG01; genus JAAFIG01. Next base: position 43,298 of record JAAFJQ010000005.1, on the reverse strand, counting down.
GCGATTCTCGAGGCGGAACTACCAACCACCACCAAACTCGAGGTCAGCAGCATCGGCAAGGATTTGAATTTGGATAGCTCGGACTTAGGGCAACCCATTCCGATTCCGGGGGCTTTACCCAGTGGCGTAACGTACGACATTGTGCCAGTTGGTCTAAGCAAACTGCATTTGGTGCGCCTTGAAACCAGCCAGTATCGCCCCGAAGTGCAAACCGCCCCTTGGGGAGGAGCAAAAAACATCCTCGAGTATGCCAGTGGCGCTGTGGCAGCGGTCAACGGGAGTTACTTTGACCCTGCCAGTATGCAGCCCGTGGATCTACTTTTTAATGGCGCATTATATGCCTATTCCAGAGGCAACCGTGCGACCATTGGATTCTTGGACAACAACACGGTTTTTGGTATCCCCAGAGCCAGATTGGTGCTGACCCTCGGGGCTACGCTTGCCAACATCAATCAGATTCGTCCAAGCCCGCATCCGCAAAATCTGACTTTTTTTCTGGGCGATGGTTTTGTTCCAGTCGGAGGTTTGGGATTCACCACTTTTGTTATTGCAAATGGCAAAATTCTCGAGCGCCGCGATGATGCCTTTGTTCCCAAACAAGGGCAACTGACAGTTTCGTTTAACCCAAAAGCCAATCCGCAACTCGAGCGTAACCTAGGCGACCCAGCCAGTGTTGGCTTAACTTGGAACGACCCAGCTTGGCAAGATGTGAACAACGCCTTAGCGGCAGGACCGCGCCTGATAGCAGCAGGTCAGTATGCTGTCAATCCACAAGCCGAAGGCTTTGACCCAAACACTGAAATTTGGCGACCCACCCGTCAAATTGGCATTGGCACAGATGACAAACATTATGTCCTTGCGATGCTCGAGTTTGGTACACCCGAAGATTTTGCTCGTTTACTCTTAAGTCAGGGGCTGCGTGATGCGATTCGCTTAGACAGCGGCACAAGCGCTCAAATGGCACTGATGGGCGGCGCGGTTGGAGGCAGAATCGGACGCTCTGTACCGAATGCTTTGGTCTTTAAGGCACGGTAGGAAGAGACAGAGAAAAGAGGAAAAGTAAAAGAGAAAAGCGCAAGGCACCTGTCTTTTGCATCTACTCGAGGCGTGAAGTGGCTTGCAAATTCACTGCGCTGTTCTCGAGAATTTTGGCTTTTGGATGGCAATTTCATTTTGTACCTACGAGATCATACTGTTTCACTTTATACTGTGACTATGCAGCATATTTTGGTTTTGGGCGATCAGTTAAACCTCGAGCGCTTTGATACTCTTGCCCCTTCCCAAACTCGAGTGCTGATGATTGAAAGCCTTGCTCGAGGCAGGCTTGTCCCGTACCATAAGCAAAAACTGGTGCTGCTCTACAGTGCCATGCGCCATTTTTGGCTGGCGCTCGAGGCTCGAGGCTTTGAGGTTTTTTACGCGCAAACAGATACCTTCGAGCAGGGTTTTGCAGCGTATTTTGAGCAATTTGGAAATGTCAAACTCGAGGTCATGCAACCTGCTGAATTTGGTGTGGCAGAACAACTCGAGCAGCTTGTACAGCAACTTGGTGGGCAGCTCGAGGTCACTGAAAATTCACTTTGGCTTTCCACGCAAAGCGATTGGGCGCGGTATGCCAAAGGTAAGAATTCGTATCGTATGGAATTTTTTTATCGTCAGATGCGTCAAAAAACCAATTGGCTGATGGATGGTAACCAACCCATTGGTGGTCAATGGAATTTTGACTCTGAGAACCGCCAAGTTCCACCCAAAGGACATGTTTTTCCTGCGCCTTTGGTCTTTGTGCCAGATGAAATCACCCAAGAAACAATACAATTCGTTGAGCAGCACTTTGCCGATCATTTCGGGGATTTGGCTGTGTTCAACTGGGTGGTCACTCGAGAACAGGCTTTGAACGCATTGCAGCGTTTCCTCGAGCATCGTTTAGCGCTTTTTGGAGCGTATGAGGATGCGATGGTTGAATCCGAAGCGCATTTGTACCACAGCTTGCTTTCACCTGCACTGAATTTGGGTTTGCTCAGCGCCAAAGAGGTTTGTTTGGCGGCACTCGAGTACCAAGGGCGTGTACCTTTAGCCAGTTTGGAAGGGTTTATTCGTCAAATTCTTGGTTGGCGTGAATTTATGCGCCATATTTACAACACGTTCATGCCGGAGTTTAGAGAAACCAATTACTTTGGTTTTACAACCGAGCTACCTGATTTTTATTGGACAGCCAAAACCAAGATGCACTGTGTGGCAAAAACCGTAACCCAAATCCAAGACAGTGGTCATGCTCATCATATTCAGCGCCTGATGGTGCTTGGTAATTTGGCTTTGCTGCTGGGGGTACGCCCACAAGCAATCAACCATTGGTTCTTGGTGGCATTCGTGGATGCGTTTGATTGGGTGGTCAGCCCAAATGTTCTTGGCATGAGCCAATACGCCGATGGTGGTCGTTTTACCTCCAAGCCTTATGTCAGTGGGGCGGGATACATCAACCGCATGAGCAATTACTGCTTGTCTTGTGTCTATAACCCTAAGCTGACGGTGGGTGACAAGGCTTGTCCGTTTAACAGTTTGTACTGGCATTTTATTGATAAGCACTCGGAACGCTGGAAATCCAATCCTCGTATGAGCCTGATGCTGGCAAACTGGGCAAAGCGTGACGCAAACGAAAAACAACAAATTCTCGAGCAGGCAAAGAAACTGCTCGAGAATTTACTCTGATCTTAACGGGCTTTGATTTTTGTCCAAGCGCTGTCGTACAAATTATTATCCTTACCTAAGTCAAGAATAAACTCGAGTTTCGCCATGACTGCTGCTGGTGGGTAAATCGCGGGGTTCTGCACGTCGGCTTTTTTGATAAATGGCTTAGCGGCTTCGTTGGGTGTGGCGTATTGGTTGTAGGTACTTAAACGCGCTCCGATTTTAGGCTCGAGAATAAAGTTGATAAATTGGTATGCCAAGGCTGCGTTGGGGGCTTTGACGGGTATTGCCATGCTGTCGGTGAAAATCACGCTGCCTTCTCTTGGTACAAAAAACCCGAGGTTTGGGTCTTCGGCTTGGAGTTTGACCACATCGCCGTTGTATGCCACTCCATAATTGGCTTGGGCTGCCGAGACTTTATTGCGATTTCCGACGCCACCGTCAAAACCAAGGCTGCGGCTTTTGGCTTCGACCATCAGGTCAATCGCGGCTCGTAGGTCTTCGGGTTTGTTGGTGTTCAGGCTTTTACCAAGGTATTTCAGCACAGGTCCGAGCATTTCCCGTGTCGAATCCATCATCAGAAAACTGCCTTGTTGTTTGGATTTATCAAAAAAGAGCGCCCAGCTTTGGTCTGGGTTTTTGAGTTTGTCTTTGCGGTAGACCACGCCAACTGTTCCCCATTGATAAGCTGCGCTGTAGGTGTTATTTGGGTCGTAACTGGGGTTGACAAATTTCTTTGAGAGGTTCTTGATGTTCGGGATTTTACTTTTGTCGAGTTTCAGTAATAAATTCGAGCGAGAAAGCAGCGGAATCGCGTACTGCCCGGGAACAACAACGTCGTATTGACTGCCGCCGTTGGCTTTGAGTTTGGCAATTAAATCCTCGTTGGATTCGTACAATGACACATTGACTTTGGCATTGAATTGTTTTTCAAAGTCTTTGAGAATTGCAGGATCCATGTACTCCGACCAGTTAAATAAATTCAGCACCCGAGTCTGAGCTGAACCCTGAGCCAACAAACCCAACACTGCAACGCCACCCAATGCCGCTAATACAAATTTTTTCATATGCCACCCCTCGAGAATCAGATGGCATAGTCTGAGGCTTTTGTGACAGGTTCGTCAAGGGGATGGGTGACAATGGGGTGCATCTCACCATGTGTGGCTTCTTGGAGAAAATGTGTCTATGACGTTGCTTGTAGCGCCGTAGTGCGCTACGCCCCTACGGCAAAAAACGATTTTTCCACACAACTTGAGATACACATGGTGACAAAGGCTTTGGAGAACAAAGAAATTCGTGAAAACTTGTTTCTTTTACCACTCCAAGCCATCCGTCATGTGTGAATGCGCTACAGTAACCGCATGATGTCTTTGCAAGAAACCCTTTACCCAGCCCTGATCTCGAGGGTTGAACCCGATTCACCTGCCAGCCAAGCTGGGGTGCAGGCTGGCGATTCGCTGGTGCGCGTCAATAATCAACCGATTCCAGATATTCTGGCGTACCGCCGTGAACTCGAGGTCGGTGATGTGACGCTCGAGGTACAGCGCACAGACGGCTCGAGTCTGCATTTTGAAGTGTCTTGGGAAGACCCCGGACTCGAGTTCAGTGAAGTATTGTTTGATGGTATTAAAATCTGTGCCAACAAATGCGAGTTTTGTTATGTGCATCAAATGCCCAAGGGCTTTCGTAAGAGTTTATACGTGATGGATGATGATTACCGTTTGTCGTTTTTGTACGGTTCGTTTGTGACCCTGACGAACTTATCCGAAAATGACTTTAACCGAATTCTGTCCGAGAACCTTTCGCCGCTTTATGTCAGTGTTCACAGCACCGACCAAGCCCTGCGTGCTGATATGATGAAATGGTGGCGCTTAAAGGTCAAAGACCCTGAATCCACCAAAATCCAAGAAACCCTAAAACGCCTCGAGCCAATAGATTTGTACACCCAACTCGTGCTGCTGCCCAACCGCAACGATGGGGTGCATCTCGAGGAATCGCTAACGTATCTCTCGAGCCTGCCCAATGTGCTTTCGGTAGCGTGTGTGCCGCTTGGACTGACTGACCACAGGCGCAACCTGCCCGAGCTTCGTCCTTTTCGCCCCGAGGAAGCCCGCGATGTGCTGCGAATTGCTCATGCTTGGCAGAAAAAAATGCTCGAGGAACGCGGTACACGGTTTATTTTTCCATCGGATGAATTTTATATTCTGGCTGGTGAACCTCTGCCGCCCGAGGAAGCCTACGAAGGCTATCCAATGCTCGAGAACGGCGTGGGTATGGTGCGTGATTTCCTGAGCGGTGATTTGCCGCCACTTCCCAAGGCTGTACCCGGTACAAAAGTGATTCTCGGCACAGGCAAGTTGTTTGCCCCGATTTTAGACCTCGCCCTCGAGCCACTACGGGCTGTCCGTGGTTTGCATCTCGAAGTACGAGCGCTCGAGAATAAAACCTTTGGAACAGTCACGACTGTCTCGGGTTTGCTGACTGGGCGTTGTTTTGTTGAAAACATTGCCCCTGCCGAAGCTGATTTGCTCTTGGTCAGCCCAAGCACCTTGCGTTACGGCACAGAACTGATGCTCGATGATGTTTCCCTAACCGACCTGCGTCAAAAACTCAAAATGGACGTGCGCTCAGGTGGTAAAAACCTTGGTGAACTGGCAAGGGTCATCCTCGAGAATGCCCAAAGCAGTTTGCCACAATTTGGTTATAGCGCCCATGCAGTCAAAGAACACCGAGGGAAAACCGTTTAGAGGAAAGAGAAACAAGAAAAAATGCCTCCCAAACCTCTTTTCTCTTTCTTCTTTTCTCTTTCCTCTCCCACCCTATTGACATCCGTAAACGCTTACGATACACTCTGGAAACGCTTTCGACAATAGTAGCTCTTACACCAATACCATTGGTGTGAGGCGGTCTAAGAAAAAACCAGCTGTTGATTTCTCGAAAAGCACTCTCGGAGGAATATTGTGAAAAAACGTTATGTGTTACTCGCTGGTCTGGCAGCTTTGCCACTCACCCTCGCTCTTGCTCAAGGCACCAAAACCATCAGCATCTTGGGTGCTTTCGGTGGCGAAGAAGCCAAAACCTTCCAAGCTGTGATTAACGCCTTTGAAGCTAAGAACCCCGGCGTCAAGGTCAACTACGCCAGCAGCGCCGATTTCAACACCGTCTTGAATGTTCGTGTGCAAAGCGGCGATTACCCAGACATCACCGCCTTGCCACAACCGGGCGTGATGAAGGACTTGGCTGCTCGAGGCGTGCTTGCCCCAGTCAATGGTTTGACTTTGAACCAAATCAAGAACAACTACGCTCCAGCTTGGGCAGAACTTGGACGCGCAGCCGACAAGAAAATCTATGGTGTGTTCCACCGCGTCAACGTCAAGGGCTTGGTGTTCTACAACAAACCAGCTTTTGAAGCTGCTGGTTACAAAGTCCCAAAGACTTGGGTTGAACTGATGGCACTGACCAAAGCCATGGAAAGCTCCAAAGCCTCCCCATGGTGCGTTGGTATGGAATCTGGCGGCGCAACTGGTTGGGTGGCTACCGACTGGATCGAGAACATCATGCTCCGCACCCAACCAGCCAGTGTCTACGACCAATGGATCACCAACGACGTGAAGTTTAGCTCGGCTGCCGTGAAGAACGCTTTCCAAGTGGTGGATAGCATCTGGAGCAACCCCAAGCAAGTCTACGGTGGACGCGCCAACATTGCTGCTACCAACTTTATCCCATCGGCACAAGGCTTGTTCACCAACCCAAGCCAATGCTGGTTGCACATGCAGGGTAGCTTTGCGACTGCCTTTATGCAGGACAGCATCCAAAAGAACCTTGATTCCAACGTAGGAGTCTTTGTTCTCCCAATGATCAACACCAAATTGCCTCAAACTGCCCTTGTCGGCGGCGACCAATTTGTGATGTTCAAAGGCAAGAACCGCCCAGAAGTCGAGAAGTTCATGTCATTCCTCGCCACTGGTGCATCGGCTGACCCTTGGATCAAGCAAGGCGGCGGTCTGTTCCCACACAAAGACCAAAACCTCAGCCTGTACCCAACCAAACTCGAGGGCGACTTTGCTCGAGTCATCCTCAGCGCCAAAGCAGCTCGCTTTGATGCTTCGGATGCCATGCCAAGTGCGGTCAACCAAGCCTTCTGGAAAGGCACAACCGATTGGGTTACTGGTGCATCGCTCGATAGCGTGCTGTCCAGCATTGACGCTGCTTACCGCAAGTAAACCTTTCAAAACAGGACGAGGGGGTTACTCCTCGTCCTGTGGTATTTTTAGGCACGATAAAGGGGGAATGATGGTTGCTCGAGTCGAAAATAAAACACCCAAAATTCTTGGTTTAACAGCTGTTTTAGCGGTAACATTGGTGATTTACTATTATGTTTTCTTGTTTTTACGTGAAGGCACAGCAAATGCTTGGATTATTTTTGCGGTTTCGCTGCTTTGGGGGATTGGCGGCGTTTGGTTTTTATTTGTCTTGGTGACTTCAATCATTGATTTATGCTCGGAGAAAGTCCGTCAGGTGGTCATGCCTTGGGCGTTTGCAGCACCTGCTTTGTTTCTTGTTTTTTATTACTTGTTGCTGCCAACCTTTCGCACGATTTACCTGAGTTTTTTTAACCAAGACTCGAGCAAATTTATTGGCTTTGATAATTTTATTTATGCTTTTGCCAGCCCAACCATGCTCGAGAGTTTTAAGAACAACCTGATTTGGATTATTTTTGGTGGTGGCATCAGTGTGCTTTTGGGGCTGCTGATTGCAGCTTTGGCTGACCGTACTCACCCCAAATTTGAAGTGCTGATGAAAACCGCTGTCTTTCTGCCAATGGCGGTCAGCATGATTGCCGCAGCCGTGATTTGGAAATTGGTCTACGCCTTTGCACCCGGTACAGAACAAGTCGGTTTACTCAACGCCGTGACTGTGACCTTGGGTGGTACACCCGTGCCGTGGCTGCTGCAAAAACCACTCAACACCTATTTGCTGATTGTGATTCTGATTTGGATGCAAACAGGTTTTGCCTTGGTGGTCTTATCAGCCGCCATCAAAGGCATCCCATCGGAACTGCTCGAGGCAGCCCGAATTGATGGGGCAAGCGAATTGCAGAGTTTCTTTAAGATCACGATTCCGTATATTCAAATCACCCTGATTTCGGTCAGTACGACCATCGTCATTTTTACCCTCAAAGTCTTTGACATTGTCTTCAGCATGACTGGTGGTAACTTTGGCACACAAGTGATTGCCAACGAACAATACGTGCAGATGTTCCGCAACTTTGATTACGGACGTGGTTCAGCCATTGCGGTGGTGCTGCTGGTCACGGTTCTGCCTGTGGTGTACTACAACGTCCGTGACTTCGGCAAGAACGCCAAGGGATTTTAAGGAGTTTTATGGTGGCGCAAAAAATGAACCTCTCTTCAAAAATCATCATTTACGGCATCCTGATTTTCCTCGGATTATTCTGGACGATACCTACTTTTGGCTTACTTGTGACTTCTTTTCGTGTGCCAGACGACACCTCGAGCAGCGGCTGGTGGGAAGTCTTCACCGAAGGTAAATTTAGTTTTACCTTGCAGAATTACTCGGCTGTGCTGAACCCGGGCGATGGAGCAACCAGCAACACTGCTGCCACCATCAACCTTAACCAAGCCATTATCAACACCATTATCATGGCAATACCCAGCACAGTTATCCCGATTTTCTTAGCCGCCATTGCCGCTTATGCTTTCGCATGGATGAACTTCCCGGGGCGCAAGTTCTTATTCATGGTTTTGGTGGCGCTGCTGGTTGTGCCACTGCAAATGTCATTGATTCCGATTCTGCGTGATTACCGCGTGCTGGGCTTAAATGGCACGTTTCTTGGGGTGTGGTTAGCCAACACTGGCTTTGGGCTGCCGCTTGCCACGTACTTGCTTTACAACTACATTGTCACGCTCCCTCGAGAAGTCTTTGAATCAGCCGTGGTGGATGGCGCATCTCACCCAACCATCTTTAGCAAATTGGTTGTACCGCTTTCGATGCCAGCCTTTGCTTCATTTGCTATTTTTCAATTCCTTTGGGTTTGGAATGGTGTACTGATTCCATTGGTTTTCTTGGGCGACGACCCAAGTCGTATTGTGCTGCCGCAACGAATCCTACAAATGATTGGGCAGTACGCGACCAACTGGCAATTACTCACGGCTGGAGCATTTGTTTCGATGTTTATTCCACTGGCGGTATTCATTGGTTTCCAACAGTATTTTGTGCGTGGGCTGCTGGCTGGAAGCGTCAAAGGTTAAGGGCAGAGAAAAGAGATAACCTGATGACGCGAAGCATTTTATGATGACGCAAAGCGTCTGGATAATGGAGCCGGATACAACAAAGCCAATAAACGGACAACCATAAAAACAGCATATTTTGAGGAAAGTTCAAAGAGGAAAGCCAAAGCCCAGACTACTTTTTTCTTTCCTCGAGTCTTCTGTTATAAAATTGTTGAGTTGCTTCAAATCATGCTTTATCGTCTTTCCTCTTTCCTCTAGGTTCTTATGCGTCCAACTTTCCACTTCACTCCGCAAAAAAATTGGATCAATGACCCCAACGGCTTGGTGTTTTTGGCTGGTGAGTACCATCTTTTTTATCAGCATAATCCGCTTGGTGATACGCCCGGCAACATTGGTTGGGGTCATGCGGTCAGTACGGACTTGATCACTTGGACGGAGTTGCCAATGGCACTGCCTTACACCAATGGCATCATGGCATTTTCTGGTTCGGCAGTGGTGGACACGCATAACTCGAGTGGCTTTGGGGCGGATGCCTTGGTGGCGATTTACACAGCGCATCACACCACCCGAGCCTTACAAACACAACACTTGGCTTTTAGTACCGATTTGGGGCGCAGCTGGACGTTGTTTGAAGGTAATCCTGTTCTGGACATCAAAAAGACAGATTTTCGTGACCCAAAGGTTTTTTGGCACACCTCGAGTCACCAATGGATCATGGTTGTGGCACTGCCCAATGAGCGCATGGTGCAGTTTTACGGCTCGAGTAACCTCAAATCTTGGCGTTTCCTAAGTGATTTTGGTCCAGCAGGTTCGGTGGATGGTATTTGGGAAGTGCCAGATGTATTTGAATTGCCCTTTGATGGTACAAGTTATTGGGTTCTGAAAGTAGATGTGGGTTTTGGGGCGCTGCATGGTGGTTCGGGTGGTCAGTATTTCATTGGGCATTTTGATGGGCAGCGTTTTTTGACTGATTCACTCGAGACAAACTGGCTTGATTTTGGTAAGGATTTTTATGCAGCCTTGTCGTTTTCTAACCTCGAGAAGCGCCGAATTTGGCTGGCTTGGATGAACAATTGGCAGTACGCCCAAGCAACCCCAACAACACCTTGGCGCGGGGCGATGAGCCTTCCTAGGGAACTCAGTTTATTCAGGGACTCGAGCGGTTTGCGGCTGCGCCAACAACCCATTCCTGAACTCGAGCAGCGACGCGGTGAAGTTTACACACGACACAATTGGTCAATTGAAAATCAGCACCTCGAGTTACCAATTCGTGGTGAACAACTCGAGATTCTGGTTGAATTTGATGCACTAAAAGCCAGTGAATTTGGTTTGGGTGTACGAATTGGGGTGGATTCGTACACCACCATTGGGTATCACCTAAACAGCAAACAAATTTTTGTGGATAAAACCCAGTCTGGCGCAGTGTTTCATCCTGATTTTTCGGGGCGGCACGAAGCAGTTTTTCCTCTCGAGCAGGGTGTATTGCGTTTGCATGTTTTTGTGGATTCGTGTTCGCTCGAAGTGTTTGTTGGTAGTGGCGAACTGGTTTTTACTGAGCTGATTTTTCCTGAACCCAATGCTGAAGCCATCGAAGTCTATGCTGTGGGCGGGAGTGTTGAACTAAAATCCTTGGCGGTCTGGAGATTATGAAATTAACCATTCACGATATTGCAAAAGCAGCTGGTGTTTCCACGGGTACAGTCTCGAGGGCATTAAATGACCGAAGCGGTGTCAACCCTGAAACCCGTCAACATATCCTCGAGTTGGTTGAAAAACTTGGGTATCGCCCAGATGTTGGCGCTCGGCAACTCGCTCGGGGAACGCGCAGCGTCGTCGGGATCACTCGTTTTTCGGATAACAGCCTTCGCAATCCGTATTACACCTTGCTCTTGGATGCAATTCAAACCGCGCTTTTGGATAGTGGTTATACAGTCCATATCATCCGCAATGACACAGAATTTCTTGAGGGGCAATTTGCTGGGGTGATCATGCCCGGTATTCACCTGACCGATGCCCGTCCAGCCGAACTAAAACGTTTGAACATTCCATTCGCAGCAATTGGACTGGGCGCTCCGCAAGAACAACTTGCCAGTGTTGAACTCGAGAATCGCCATGGGATGTTAGCTGTAATGAAGCACTTGATTGGTTTGGGTCACAAAAAAATCGCTCATCTGACTGGAACACCAATTGGTGTGGATGCTCATGCGCGGCTCGAGGCATTCAAAGAGGCATTATCAGAAGCCGGTCTGGTGTTTGACAGCCAACTTGTTTTCGATGGTCGTTTTACCGAGTTAGGTGCGTACCGTGCCATTGCCAATGCCTTAAAACAAGGCAAAGAATTTACGGCTTTGGTTTGCGCTTCAGATGAAATGGCAATTGGGGCATTACAAGCCATCGAAGATGCTGGTTTGCGTGTGCCAAAAGACATCAGTGTCACAGGGTTTGACGATTTGGCTTTAGAGAGCTTCCAAAGCGCTTTGCTGACCAGTGTGCGCCAACCACTCGAGCAGATTGGGCGTGAAGTGGCAACGTTGCTCTTAGAGCAAATCGAAGGTAAAAAACCGCGTTGTGTGCTGATTTACCCAGAGTTCGTGGCTCGAGCCAGCACTGGGCGAGTCAGCAAATAGGCAGTCCAATCTATTGCTCGAGGGCAATGGATACTTTTTAGACTCGAGACTGAATTCGGCACAGATTACATTTTTATGATTGCTTTTGAGCGATTACCATGTTATCTTGATTGAAAGAAACAAATCTACCAATTTTCATGATTGATTTTCGTCTTTTCATTGTCATCTCGAGGAAACCATGCTTGAGCAGCGCCATGAAAAAATTCGCCAGTATTTATACCAACACGGGCTATCCAGTGTGCAAACTTTGGTAGACCACACAGGCTCTTCGCTTGCCACCATTCGCCGTGACCTCGAGAAACTCGAATCTGATGGCGTCGTCATCCGCACCCACGGCGGGGCAAAACTGGCTGACTCGAGCGGTGTAGAAGTGGGTTTTCGCCAACGCGAACACCGCGAAGTCAAGTACAAACGTGCCATTGCCCAAGCTGCATATAAGCACCTTCGCCCCAACAGTAGCATTTTTTTAGACTCGAGTACCACCGCTTTGCAACTCGCACGGCGACTGCGCTTGCATCCGATTCCACTGAATTTAACCACCAACAGTTTCGCGGCTGCTCAAGAACTTTTTGGCGTACCAGAAGTGCGTTTACTTTTTGTCGGCGGGCATATCCGCACCGAGAACCTTGCTACCGTTGGCATGTATGCCGAAGAAACACTGGACAGGCTGTGGTTTGACCAACTGTTCATGAGCGCCAATGCGATTCACCAAGACCATGGCTTAACCACTTTTGACACCTCCGAAGCCGCCATCAACCGCAAAATGCTGACTCGAGCCACGCAGCGATTTATGCTCTCAGATTTCAGTAAATTTGGACGTATTGCCCCACACCACATTGCAAGTTTACAGATTGTTCAACACATCATCACCGATGAACGCCTGCCCCCCAATTGGATTGAACACCTAGGCAAAATCGGTGTTCAACTCGAGCAAACCCAAGCCCCTCACCTCGAGCCACACCCCAGCACCCAGCCCCACCCCAAGCTCAGCCACAACGAGTCGGCATAGCCAAAACTCGAGCGGTCAAATTCTCAGGAGGAAGTATGAAAAAACGTTGGTTATTACTCGCAAGCGCCTTTGGCGCACTCAGCATGGCAGCACTGGCACAGAACAAAGTGCAAATTGAATTTTGGTCTTGGTACTTAAGCCCGAAATTCGACCCGTACTTGCTGGGCGTAATCGGAGAATTCCAAAAAGCCAATCCCAATATTGAAGTGAAACTCGTAGACAAGCAAGACACCATGGAACGCGACCTGCAAGCTGCGATTGCCCTAGGTAAAAGCCCAGATGTGGTCAACCTCTGGCAAGATGCCACCGCTGCAGCCGCGCAAAACAATTTGCTCGCACCAATCAATGACCTGACCCCAATGAACCAACTCCAAGCGCAATTCTGGAACAATACCTTGGGCATGTTCATTGTGGACGGCAAGAACTACGGCTACCCTTGGTACGGCTGGACAGACCAAGGCGTGATGGCATACAACAGCGAAGTGCTGAAAAAAGCTGGCATCACCAAAGTCCCAACCACGATTGGCGAACTCCTCACGGCATCCAAGCTGATTAAGCAACGCACAGGTTCATATGGCTGGTTACCACCCGTCAAAGACCCCAACGGCGCGAGTTTCTTAGGGCAATTCTATCTCGAGGGATTGCCACTCTTTGCCAATGGCAAAGCAGCCTTCAATAGTGGCAAGCACGTTGCCTTGTTGCAAAAATTCATTGACCTGATGAAAGGCGACTTCATCCCACAAGACCTGCTTCGTAAAGAAGCCTTCCAACTGAACAACGAATACTACAGCCAAGGTAAGAGCGCCTTTATTGTCGGTGGCGCACAAGCTCTCGTGCGCGTCAAAGATGCCAACAAAGACATCTACAGCAAAACCAAAGTTGTCCCAGCCCCACTTGGTGCAGGCGGCGTGCAAACAGGCGGCAGCATGAGCTTGGTCATTCCAAAAGCCAGCAAAAACCAAAAAGAAGCTGCGTTATTCGCTATGTTCATGACCAACAACAAAGCCCAAGTGCAATTTGCCAAACTGGCTGGTATTGTGCCAACCACCAAAGGCGCAGAGAACGACCCAGACTTGAAAGCCGCCAATCCAAACGATGCGCTTGATGTTGCCACTTCATTGGTCAGTGGCACCGGACGCTTTATTACTCCAGGTTGGAATCCACCCAAGAACACCGATGCTGTTTACAAGAACTTCAACGACAACATCGAAGCTGCTTTCCTCGGTGCGAAGACCGCGCGTCAAGCATTGAGTGATGCTGTGGCATTCTGGAATGCAAACGCAAAGTAAAACTCCCCCCTCGCTTCGCTCGACCCCCTCGAAAAAGAGGGGGTTCAAGGGCAACGTCAAAAGCAAAAGCCATGGTCTTAAAAGCCCCTTCAATGAAGGGGCTGCCTAGCGCAGCGAGGCTGGGGAAGTTCGTGAGAGCTTACGCTTTTTCCACGAACGCCCTCAGCCGTAACACGGTCATTCTCGAGCAACCTGAACTCGAGAAACCCATTTTTGAATTACTAAAAAATACCTCGAGAACCTAAAATCATGAAACCAAAAGCTGCTACTATTTTTACTGCTTACTTGCTTTTAGCTCCTGCATTGGTGCTGATGCTGGTGTTTACGTTTTACCCTGTACTCTACGGGGCTTATCTTGGTTTCACCAAGTACACGGCTGCGAATTTGGGCAGCAACACCCCGCCAACTTGGATTGGTCTCGAGAATTTTCGCACAGTTTTATCTGATGAACTTTTTCGCATTGGTTTGGTGAACAGCTTAAAGTACCTGATTATCGTGCCGATTCTGCAAATTGCCAGTCTTGCCGTGGCAGTGCTGGTGAATAAGCAACTACCTGGTATGGCGTTTTTTCGCGCTGCGTATTACATTCCTGTCATCACCTCGATTTCGCTGGCTGCTGTGATGTGGGATTGGGTGTTTACTCGAGAAGGCTTACTCAATTGGTTGCTCGAGTTTTTTAAGATCATTGATCCAAGCGGTTCGTTTGGTTGGTTGCTGAATCCCAATACTGCACTCTGGGCGATTATGCTTGTTACGTTCTGGCGTGGCTTTGGTTATTACATGGTCTTGTACTTGGGTGGTTTGCAGAGTATTCCCTCTGAACTCGAGGAGGCAGCGCTCTTGGACGGTGCAAATGCTTGGCAGCGTTTCTGGAAAATCACTGTGCCTTTGATGCGCCCAACGATTTTGCTGTGTAGTTTGCTCTCGAGCTTAGCTGCGATTCGGGTTCTCGAGGAGATTCTGGTGTTCACCAATGGCGGACCTTTGAATAGCACCTACACGGTGTTGATGTATGTGTATCAAAAATCATTTGGCTTGGATTTTGATTATGGTGTGGCAAGTGCGGCTGGTTTGCTCTTGGCGGTGGTTGGTTTTGTGTTGTCGTATATCAATTTCCGAATTACTCGAGAAGACCCGCCCAAGCGCGAGGCAAAAGCATGAAAACAGCACCCGTTAAATTGATTGGTGTAGCTGCCAATTATTTGGTTTTGAGTCTGATTGCTTTATTTGCCATCTTCCCATTCTTGTGGACACTGGCAATCAGCATCACTGATAAAACCGTGGCGAGTGGTGTTTCGATTTTTGATTTCCCACAGTCACTTTTTCCTAAAGCCATTACTTTCAATAATTTCTTTGAGGTTTACCGCGTTTTTGGTCTCGAGAAATACTTGCTCAATTCCATCATCATCTCGAGCCTGACTGTGATTGGAACATTGGTTGTTTCAGCCATGGCAGCCTATCCGCTTTCGAAAATGACTTTCCCGGGACGCGACCTGATTTTTGGGGCGATGCTTGCAACATTGGTTCTACCCAGCGAAACAAACTTTATTGTCAATGTCCTCAGCCTGAACAAAATGGGTTTGCTCGGCACGTACTGGGGCGTGGTGATTCCCACAATTGCCACGGCATTTGGTATTTTTGTGATGCGCCAAACCTATGTAGCTGTGCCAGATTCGCTGCTTGAGGCGGCTCGGATGGATGGTGCAACCGAGTTCCAGATTTTATGGCGAATTATGGTGCCGCTTTCGCGCCCTGCTTTGACCGCTTTAGGCATTTTTACTTTGGTGAACACTTGGAATTCGTATTTCTGGCCTTCGGTGGCGCTGCTCGGTGCGGACAACCTTCAACCGCTTTCGGTCGCCATGCTCAAACTCAAAGGACAATTTAATCATGATTCGTTCAATGTTGCCGCAGGAGCAATGATTATGATGATTCCTGTGTTGGTTGTTTTTATTGCCGCACAGCGTTTATTTATGCGTGGTCTCGAGGGTGCAGTTAAATAAGATTTTTTCCCAATACTCTGGTATAATTCTTGTATGCAGACCCAATGGAAACTCGATGCAACCCTGCGTCAATACCGCAAAACTCCACTGGCTTTGGCAAGAGCGAGTGGTTTATCTAAATCCACGGTCTATAACATTGTGCATGGTAAAGCCAAAGGAATTGAACTCGAGACACTGGACAAAATCATGGCTGGACTCGAGCAATTAACGGGTCAGAAAATGTTGGTGCAAGATGTCTTGAATCGAGAAAACAAAAATAGTGCGTTGCTCGAGTCGCTACTTAAAAATGCCAAACCATTTGATGCAAAAAATATCGAATGCTTACTTCCTGATTGGACTCCGGAGGAGATTCAAACAGATGAACAATTTTGGCAAGAATACGAACAAGAAAAACAAGTACAACTTCAACTAAGAAAACAACGCGATGCAGACCTCGAACAGCTTCTTGAAGATGTCTTACGGGAAGGGATCAAGTGACCCAAAGTGTTTTGTTGCTTGATACCAACATTGTGAGTTACATTCAAAAAAAGCATTCGCTGGCGCTGCTCTACCAACCTCATTTGCAAGGTAAAATTTTATGTATTGCGGCTCAAAGTCTAGCTGAAATTCGTTACGGTATGGAAAAAGACAACTGGGGTAAACTGCGCCAAGAACAGGCAGAATTGTACTTGGAAAGCTACTCAGTGCTTTATCCAACGGATGCTATTTGCAGTGTTTGGGCAAAAACTCGAGCCATCAATCGAACGCAAGGACAAACCATGCACGATAGCGATTTATGGATTGCTGCCACTGCACTTGCCTTTGATATTCCACTTGTGACCCACAACAAAAAACACTTTGATTTCTTAACAAATCTCAAACTGATCTCGGAGAATCATGACTGACCCTAAAATGCTCTTAGAAATCCGCCAAGCGCCCAGCGTGATAGCTCGTCTGCTTGAGCAGAACGCATCTCGAGTCAAGGAACTCAGCCAAGCGATTCAACAACGCCAACCGCATTTTGCCATGACGATTGCCAGGGGAACATCCGACCACGCCGCGAATTTTTTACAATACGCTTTTGAATCTGAACTTGGTTTGGTCACTGCTTCGGCTGCGCCCAGTGTGATTACCGCATACAATGCCAAACTCAAACTCGACGGAGCGCTGGTGATCGCCATTTCACAATCAGGTCAATCGCCTGATGTGGTGAATTCCCTGACTGCTGCAAGGGAACAAGGAGCGCTGACTGTAGCAATCGTCAACGCGCCCAACACTCCGCTCGAGGCAGCCGCCGAATTCTGTCTGCCAATGCAAGCAGGGGTTGAAGAAGCCGTAGCTGCCACCAAGAGCCTGATTGCCAGCTTGGTTGCGCCGCTGCAACTGATTGCTGCTTTGCAACAAGACTCGAGCCTTGGTACTGCCCTCGAGAACTTGCCGCAAGCAGTTACCCAAGCCCTCGAGACCGAAAGCATCTCCAAAGACCGCGCTGAGCGTTACCGCTACGCTGAAAGCATGGTCACGCTGGGGCGCGGTTTGCATTACCCCTTGGCTCGAGAAGCTGCCCTGAAACTCAAAGAAACCAGCGTTATCAGCGCCGAGGCTTTCAGCACCGCTGAATTTGCCCATGGTCCAATTATCCTGATTGAATCGGGTTTTCCCGTGCTTGCCTTTCAAGCCAGAGATGCCACGGCTTTGGGTTCTCTCGAGCGGTATAAGGATTTACAAACGAGGGGTGCAGAATTGATTCTGATTGGTGATGCGCCAGAAGATTCTCCCGCTACGATTCGGCTTCCCACCCCTGCCACGGGTCATGACCTGACTGACCCCATCCCTGCAATGATTGCTGCGTATTTGTTTGCGGCTCACCTGAGTTTGGCTAAAGGCATGAATCCGGATGCGCCAAGGATGCTCTCGAAAGTAACAAAGACACTGTGAACTGACTTAAAACAAAAAAACGAGAAGCTAAACAGACTTCAAATACCAACCCCAAGGTTTTTGGCTGTTGTAGGTTGTGATTTGCTTTGTCTCGAGGTAATTCTCCAAGCCCCAAGTGCCAAGTTCGCGCCCAATGCCGCTTTGCTTAAAGCCTCCCCATGGTGCTTCGCAAAACGTTGGTTGTGAGCAGTTGATCCAAACAATCCCCGCCTCGAGTTCTCGAGCTACACGCTCGGCTCGAGCTAAGTCTTGGCTGAGTACCGCCGAGCCAAGTCCAAAGGTGCTGGTGTTGGCGAGTTCAATCGCTTGGCTTTCGGTGTCAAAGGTTTGGGCGACCAGCACAGGACCAAAAATTTCTTCTGTCCACAATCGGCTGCTGCTCGGCACGTCCACAAACACGGTTGGCTCGAGGAAAAAGCCTTTTTGTAAGTGGCTTGGGCGCTTGCCGCCTGTCAGCAGTTGCAGCCCTTCGGTTTTGGCTATATCCAAGTACGACTGCACTTTTTGGTACTGCCCTTTGGAAACCAGTGGTCCAAGCAGCACGCCATCCTCGAGTGGATCGCCAATAACTATTTTCTCGCACTCGAGTTTCAGGCGTTCAAAGAGTTTGGGGGCAATGTTTTCTTGTACCAACAAACGGCTGGTGGCGCTGCACACTTCGCCTTTGTTCCAGAAAATGCCAAATAAAATCCATTCAATCGCTTGTTCAAGGTCAGCATCATCAAAGACCAAAATCGGGGATTTTCCACCCAACTCGAGGGTGACGTTTTTAATCCCCGCCGTGGCGGCTTGCATCACACTGCGTCCTGTGGCAACACTGCCAGTAAACGCTAACTTATCCACACCAGCATGGTTCGCCAGCGCTGCGCCAGCTTCACGTCCACCCGAAACAATGTTCAGTACCCCAGCAGGTAAACCAGCCTCGAGGGCAATCCTGCCAAGCTCGAGTGCGGTGAGTGGCGTGAGTTCAGATGGTTTGAGGACACTGGTACAACCCGCCGCCAGAGCAGGTGCGACTTTCCATGCCAGCATCAGAAGTGGGTAATTCCAAGGGATGATCTGTCCGACCACCCCAACAGGCTCAAGCCGTGCCAGACTGCTGAAATCTGGGTGCGGCAGGGCAATCGGAGTCTCGAGCCTCGAGTCAAGGTCTTTGGCTAAGCCAGCGTAGTAATCAAAGCAAGCGGCGACATCATCCATGTCCCACAGGGCTTCGGGCAGGGGCTTACCGTTTTGTTGAGTCTCGAGTCGCGCCAAGGTTTCTTTGTTTTGGCGCACGCCTTCGGCAATGGCTTGTAAAAACACAGCGCGTTCTGCGCCTGTGGTGCGCTTCCAAGTTTTGAAAGCCGCTCGAGCCGCGAGTACCGCCTTGTCAATATCCGCGCTGCTGGCGGCTGGTGCGTGATGCAGCAATTCCTCGGTGGTTGGGTTCACCACTTCGAGCGTACCGCCGTTTGCTTCGTGCCAAGTTCCGCCGATAAAAAGTTTGGTTTGCATGTTTTTTTAGTATAGCCTTCACGGTAGAATCAAAATATGCGTTTAGATTTCAAAAACCGTCTTCTCGAAGCAGCTCGCACGTTTGGCACACCGCTCTATGCCTATGATTGGCAAACCATTGCAACGCAACTCGAGCGCTTACAAACCGCTTTTGGCTCAGCGAAAATTTTTTACGCGATGAAAGCCAACCCCAACCTTGGCATCATCAAGCGCTTGAATGCGCTTGGCGTGGGCTTTGAAGCTGTTTCGGGTGGTGAACTCGAGCGAGCCATTCTGGCAGGTGCAACGGGGCAGCAAATCGTGATGAACGGACCCGGTAAGCTCAACGCCGATTACACCCGAGCCTCGGAAGTTGGTGCAAGAATTATCTTAGATAACGCCGACGAAGCCCCTCGAGCTGCGCGGTACGCACCTAAAATTGACACACTGATTCGGGTCAATCCGGGCTTAAAAGTCTCGACCCACGACCACCTCGCCACGGGCAACGCCAGCAGCAAATTTGGGGTCAGTCTGGCAGATGTTCCCACAGCTGTTCTCAATGCCGAAAAGGCTGGCTTAAATGTGATTGGTTTACAAATGCACATCGGCAGCAGCATCGAAGACCCCAACGATTACGTCGAAGCCCTCGAGCGCATGGCAGGACTCGCCAAACACATTGGCGCAAGGGAAGTTTTTGATATGGGCGGAGGTTTTGGCCTGCAATTCAACCTCGAGCCACTGGCAACCCTAGGACACCAAGCCGCCCATGCGTTTGGCGCAGAACAACTCTGGATTGAACCGGGGCGCTGGCTGGTGGCAGAAAGCGGTGTCCTACTGACCGAAGTGTTAGAAAAGAAAAAAACCGCCCGAGCCTTTGCCGTGGTGGACTCAGGCATGTCCGAACTGATGCGCCCAATGCTGTACGGCGCGGTTCACCCAATGGAAAACCTCAGTGCTTCTCGAGAATCCGTCACCCTAGACATTGCAGGTGCAGCTTGTGAATCAGGCGATATTCTCGGCAAAGATGTGCAACTCTCCGACCCAAACATCGGTGATATTCTCTGCATCAGCGTCGCAGGCGCTTACGGTGCAAGCATGGCAAGCAATTACCTGACCCGACCACGCCCTGCCGAAGTGCTGCTCGAGAACAACGCTTGGGTGGTGCTGCGCCGCCGTGAGACAGTCGCGGAGATTTTACAAGCCGAGCATGCTTAATTGATTTCCCCTAACGCATCCTCGAGTTCAATGCGTGGTACACTGCCATCTTCAACGTATAAACCGCGCCAAGCATCCTCGGTGGTGAAAAAACCATCGGGTAAGGCGATGTTTAAGTTGGGTTTGATGAACTGCCGAATGCGGTTTGTGCCATTGGCATCGTAAAAAGTTGTGCCGTACAAATCGGTGTAAAACTCACCATCGGCAGCCGAACCATTGACCGTATCCGAAGATCTTTTATAGGTCAGTTTTAAGCCGCTCATAAAGATGGTGCGTTCATCGCCGTGGTCATTTTTGTTGCGAACCAAGGCGGCGCACTCGAGGGTAGCGCAAGCTGTGCTTGGATTGCGAATGTCAATGGCGATACCTGCGTTCCAGTCGGGGAAACTAAAACCAAGTTCTTTTTGAACCCCACCATCCCAGCCTTCGTACCCATTGTTACCAAAAGGATCGGCTGAGACGCGAATGCGTTTGGCGGATTTGGATTTGTTGCTTGTGGCAGCATCAAAAATGGCTTGTTGATTGGCGCAAGTGCCACCAGCTAAGGTGGTTTTTTGAATCACAAAGTTTTTACCACCGACCTGTTTATTGGTGATGCTCGGACCAAAATCGCCTTTGAAAGCAAGTTCAGCCAGCACTTCGCCGTTTGAAAACCCAGCTGTGTCTTTTATGCCCACGGCGGCAATCACCACCGTATGAAACTGGGTGCAAACCCGATGCTCAAAACCCGTTTCAGCATGAACATTGATGTACCAACCCACACCTGTTGTGTCATCGCGGATCACAAAGCTCTTAAAGCCCTCGTGGATTTCAGCTTGATCGTTAAAGAGTTTTGCCACGTACTCGAGCGCCGCGCCTTTATAACCAATCAAAGCAGGGTCAGAGCCGTGTTCGTGCTTAAAGTAACACCAATACACTGGGTCTACTTGCGGATGCCAAGTGTCGTATTTTTTACCATCGCGCCCAGTTACTTCGTATAAATGATGCAACCAATCAGGACATGTCTCGTTCGGTTGCGGCAGCACAGCCCCCGCAGGAGCTTGGGGCGGCAAGGCTGGCGCACTCGAAGGTTGACCATTTTTTTCAGCGAACAGCAACTCGTAAGCAGGGTTGCCTTTGCCCGGGCTGGGGAGCTTCACTTCGCCAGCTTCAAAGGATTTTTTATAACTTTTATAACCACCGGGAACATCTGTGCCAGCCGTCCAACTACCCAACCAGCCGGCGGTTCGATTCCAAACCACAGCCACTGTGGCAGGGCGATTCAGCTTAAAGACCAACCAATCATCACGGCTCGAGTCGGAAGTTGGTACGGTAAGCGAATCCCAACCGATGTAATTTGGGTAAGCACTGTCACGCGGTTGGTACTTCAAACCACGATAATTGGCGCTCAGACGAATTTCTTTCTCGTTGCGATTTTCGTTCTGGGTGTAAAAACGCTGCATCAGCACAGGTGCAAGGCTGGTCGGATGAATCGCAGGTTCGCTCGAGATTCGCACCGGCACAACCGGCAACAAAGGCGAGAGTCCACATCCGCCAAGCGCAGCCGCAAACACCAAAACCATGGGAAAAACTCGAGTCAGATTCATACAGAGCATCATGCACTTTTTGAAAGTCTTATTTCCGCCGAAAAATTCACACTGACATTGTAAAGTAAGACCATGAAAAATGCGGCTGAACGAATCCCCCTTGGAGGCTCGAGTGGCTTAGCGCTACGTTCGGCTGCCCTGCGTGAGTATTTGGCGAGCCTTCATGCCAGCCTCGAGACTGGTCTAGATTTTGAATTTGCACCTGTGCGCTTATTGGTTTTAACCCAAACCGATTGGCAATCCGCTTCGCGTTATCCGTATGGCTTTACTTTTTTTCGCCGCTTAAAAGATGGCTCTGGTGTGATTTTTGCGCCTGCCGATTATCCAAGTCATTTGCTCTGGGTGTTTAAGGCGCTGGTTGTGAAAGCCGAACACAAGCCCAGCTCGAGTTTAGAGATGTTCCTGGATTTAACCCTTGGGCATGAACTCGGACACGCCATCGCTGACCAAGCAGATTTACGTACCCATGTGCGTTGGTTGGATGAATTTCTTGCCACTTATTTGTACTTGGCAGCTTTGAAGCACACCTTGCCAAATTCGCTCGAGGTGGCGCTCGAATGGGGGCGGGTGCTGTCGAATACCAACCTCGAGTGTGCTTTAGCGGACATTGCACTCTTAAAACCAAGTGGCGTAAGAAGCCAAAAAAAGCGCAGTGCAAAACAAACCGACGCAACCGTGCCACGCCATGACCTTGGCGCATTTGAATACCCACTGGTGCGTTTGCCCTTAGCCAATCAGGCTTGGTATCAAGCCAGGTTCACACTTTTTGCTGCTGAACTGCTCGAGCGGCACGACCTAGGGTTTATTCGGTTGCTTCTCGATGTGCTGCCCAAAGCCAAAGGCAGAGGCGCTGTTTCAAGAGCGTTGGTGCGATTAGAACCAAGTTTTAAGCCTTGGTTTGCTTCGTTTGGCGTGTAACTGCTGACCGTATCTAAAAGCGTTAAACTGCGCTGATGAAATTATCTGGTCAAATCCTCACACCTCGCGGTTGGCACAGTGGCGAACTCGAGTTTGATAACCATATTCTTGGGATTCGCAGCAAATTAAATGCGCCTAAGCGGTTTATTGCACCTGGTTTTATTGATGTGCATGTGCATGGCGGCGGTGGTGGTGACACCATGGACGGACTCGAGGGCATGAAGAAACTCGCGGCATACCATGCCCAGCACGGCACAACAGGGCTTTTAGCGACAACCATCACCAATCCTTGGAAAAATGTTTTGAAAGCACTAAAAAACATTCAAAAAGCCATGAACAGTGCTGCTTGGGTTGGCTCGAGGATTCTTGGGGCGCACTTAGAAGGTCCGTTTGTTTCACCGCATAAACTTGGGGCGCAACCACCTTTTGCGCTCGAGCCTACGCCTGAGCGGGTGCAGGAGGTGCTTGGGTTTGATGTGATTAAGGTCGTAACCCTTGCACCTGAAATTGAACATGCGCTCGAAGCAGCCAAGTTATTCCTCAAGGCAAATGTGCGGGTCAGCCTTGGGCATACAGTTGGCACAAGCGAGGACGCCAGTGCAGTTTTTGAACTTGCCAGTCAGTTAAAACGCGCTTCGCAAGTCAGTGGCACACACTTGTACAATGCCATGGGTGGACTCGAGGGGCGAAAACCAGGTGTCTTAGGAGCGCTGCTCGGGAATCCCAATGCCTACGGCGAGGTGATTCTTGATTTTATGCACGTTCACCCCTCGAGTTTCCGAGCAGCCTTTTTTGCCAAGCCCGACAAGCTGATGCTGATTACCGATGCGATGCGAGCCTCGGGGATGCCCGATGGTCAGTACGACCTTGGTGGGCAAATGGCGACCCTCGAGAACGGCGCGGTCAAACTGCCCGACGGCACATTGGCAGGCAGTGTCCTAACCATGCTTGGCGCGGTGCAGAACGCGGTCAAAGCTGGTTTAGCACTCGAGGTTGCTCTCAAACTCGCCTCGAGTCACCCTGCACAGTACTTGGGTCTGACCGACTGCGGCAAAATAACCAAGCACGCTCGAGCCGATTTGGTGGTGCTGCGCGAAGATTTGAGTTTAGAAGCAGTTTATATTGGTGGTCAGTTGCAATAAGAATTTATTCAACTTCGACATGGTTGATGTGCATTAACCAAAGTCCAATCGCAAAGCTCAGCGCACCTGTGCCGAGTTTCCAAAGCATCGCTTCGCCAGTCATTTCTTTGCCTGGGAAGAACGAATCGGCTGTCCAATACACAAAAAACGCAAAGGTGGCGTTGCCGACCATCCAACCCGCTAAACGCATTGGGTTAGAGGGGACATTGAGGGGTCCAATTTTTTTGGCATCTGGTGTTTCCATACGCATCAGCATAGCGCCAGATGCAGGGACATTCAATATCCAGTGCTTGCTGTTCTTTTGATCAGACGCTTAGAATGCTTTTATGATTCAACTCGAAGATATTCTCTCGGCTCGAGAGCGGGTGCGGCACAGCATTAACTTAACGCCGCTGCTGCGCGATGATGTGCTTTCTAAAAACCTCGAGACACCAGTCTACTTCAAAGCCGAATGCCTGCAAAAAAGCGGCAGTTTTAAGGTGCGTGGGGCGTTCAATAAAATCTCGAGCCTTTCAGAAGCCGAACGTGCCAAAGGTGTGATTGCGCCCTCGGCGGGCAACCACGCCCAAGGTGTTGCCATGGCAGCCGCCTTAAACGGCATCAAAGCCACGATTGTCATGCCGACCTTTGCGCCGCTAACCAAAATCCAAGCCACAAAAAGTTATGGCGCGGATGTGATTTTATTCGGCACGAGTTTTGATGATGCTGCCCAGCACGCCCGCGAGTTATCCAGCAGCGAGGGCTATACCTTTGTTCATGCGTTTAACGACCCGCTGATTATAGCTGGGCAAGGCACACTTGGCTTGGAAATTCTCGAGGCACTGCCTGAGCTAGATATTTTGCTTGTCCCAATTGGCGGCGGCGGCTTGATTGCTGGGATAGCCACTGCCGTCAAAGCCCTGCGCCCAACCGCGAAAATCATTGGTGTGCAAGCCTCGGGATGTGCTTCTGTCCGTCCGAGTCTCGAGGCAGGGCAACCCGTGTCGGTCTTGGCGGCGCAAACCATTGCCGATGGCATCGCCGTGAAACGCCCCGGTGAACTGACCTTACCGATCATCCGAGATTTGGTGGACGAAGTGCTGGAAGTCTCCGATGACGAGATTGCTCGAGCCATTGCTCATGGTGTCTCGAGTGCGCGGCTGGTGGTCGAAGGGGCTGGAGCGGCTGGCTTGGCTGCGCTATTGGCAGGAAAAATCAAATTTAATACCGGTCAGAGCATCTGTGCGCTGCTCTGCGGTGGCAACATAGACCCCAATTTGCTGGCTCGAGTTCTCGAGCAGGTGATGGTGCGCCAAGGGCGTTATGTGCTGTTTAAGGTCGCAGTGATTGACCGCCCGGGTGCATTGGCACAAATCACGGACAGGGTCGCGGAAGCTGGTGCGAACATCATTGATATTTTTCATCGTCGGGCTTTGTGGCTCGCGCCGCTTGGTAAGGTCGGGGTGGAACTGGTTCTCGAGGTGCGCGATGCCCAACACGGACAAGATGTGCAGACCTACCTCGAGCAGCACGGGTATCATGTGGCTCGAGAAGCCCAAGGAGACTGGCTCGAGTGACACCCAAGCGAAAATCACATTTTAAGTTGTAGAGTATAAGCGTGGAATACACCAGTTTGGTTTGGCACCTCAAAAGCACCAGTCTTTTTGAAGATTGGGAACTCGAGGATTTAGCGAAACTCTCGAAAACCACACCATACCGCCGTTTTGCTGGTGGTGATGTGATTTATCACATGGACGACCCCGCCGATGCGATTTACTTTATACGAAATGGTCTGGTGAAAATCTCCAAACTTTTCCCCAATGGTAAAGAAGCCATTCTGGGTGTGGTCGGACAATACGGTGGTTTTGGCGAACTGCTTTTAACCCCCGCCGAGAAACGCCCGCATCAAGCTGAAGCCATTGAAG
Organism: Deinococcales bacterium; assembly: GCA_013298185.1. Taxonomy (GTDB): domain Bacteria; phylum Deinococcota; class Deinococci; order Deinococcales; family JAAFIG01; genus JAAFIG01. Next base: position 17,273 of record JAAFJQ010000005.1, on the reverse strand, counting down.
ACACGGTGTTAATCAGTTTACCCAGAGCCGAACTCGAGATTTTACTGCGTGAACGCCCCGCCTTGGCACTGAAATTCATTCAACTGATGGCACAACGCCTCTTTGAAACCCAATCATGGCAAGCCGAAGCCAGTGCCTACAGCGCCCCAGCCCGCCTTGCCAGTTTGCTTTTTCGTTTCGCCCTTGAATTTGGCAAAACCGGCACGGATGGCGTGCGAATCCACTTAAAACTCACCCAAGAAGACCTTTCGCGCATGATTGGCGCAACCCGAGAAACCGTTTCGCACAGCTTAAATCGTCTGAAACGCGAAGGTGCGATTGGACGCACCCGAGCGCCATTTATTGTCAACACCCAAAAACTCGAGGCATTCATCGCTGATGATGAATAAATAAATCCGCGCCCCTCGAGGAAACGTCAAGACCTCACTTCTCGAGCATATAAAAAGGTTCTTTTGACGTGTACGTCCTTTTCTTAGAAGTTACCCTACCCGAACTGGCAAACCCTGCCACCATGGACGCATTGCATCACCTCGAACGCCTCTTTGTTGGTGTGGCAGGAGTCACCAACACCCGCCTGTTACAAAACACCGAAGACCCCAGAGTCATGTTACTCGAAGTCTCGAGCCGAGCCGAACTGCTCGAAGTGGTACGCCAAGCCGATTTGAACTTAGACAACGTCAAAACCCGAATCTGGGGCTTTACCCTGCTCGAGACGCCAAGCGTCCTGCCAAGTGCTTAGGGGCAGAGAAAAGATAACCTGATGACGCGGAGCGGCTGGACAACTCGGAAAACAAGACATTTTGAGGAAAGAGGAAAGTGGTTTTCACCTTTTCTCTTTCCTCTTTCCTCTTTCACCTTTTTCCCTCAAAGCTCAAAGCCCATAGCTCATAGCCGCTTTTCTGCGGTACACTCTGCGCCATGAGTCGTTTGGTATCCCCGAATTTTATCACTGAAATCATTGAAGCTGACCTTGAAACTGGGCGGATAAAGCAAGTGGTGACGCGCTTTCCACCAGAACCCAATGGGTATGCTCACCTTGGACATACCTTTGCTTGTAACCTCAATCATAGCTTAGCTGCTGATTACAATGGGATTTGGGTGCTTCGCATGGACGACACCAACCCTGAAACCGAGAAACTCGAGTATGTGAATGCAATTATTCATGATCTCGAGTGGATGGGTTGGAAAACCCAAGTGCAGTTTGCCTCGGATGATTTTGAAATCATGTACCAATGCGCGGTGCAATTGATTGAAAAAGGCTTAGCGTATGTGGATAGCCTTTCTAAAGAAGAAATGGCGGCGCTTCGTACCACGGCTGACAAGCCCGACACTCCAAGTCCTTATCGGAATCGCAGCGTGGCTGAAAACCTCGAGATGTTCGCTCGAATGCGAGCAGGTGAATTTCCCAATGGCACGCATTTGCTTCGCGCCAAAATTGACCTCGCCAGCCCAAACATGAAACTGCGTGACCTTGGCTTGTACCGCATTCTGCACACCGAGCATTACCGCCAAGGCGCAGCGTGGTGTATTTATCCGCTTTACGATTATGCCCAAGCCATCAACGATGCGATCAATGGCGTGACCCACAGCTTGTGCAGCCTTGAATTTGTGGACAACCGCGCCATTTATGATTGGTTACTCGAGAACATTTCGCATCCCGCCCTGAAATCCCGTCCGTACCAATACGAATTTGGTCGGCGTTCACTCGAGTACACCGTGGTTTCCAAACGCAAACTGCGGCGCTTAATCGAAACCCAGAGTGTATCTGGATGGGATGACCCACGAATGCCCACGATTGCCGCACAGCGCCGCCGTGGATTAACCCCAGATGCAATTCGCGCCTTTGCACATGGAATCGGTGTTTCCCGCACCAACCGCACCGTGGACATTGGCGCACTCGAGTACGCTGTGCGCGATGACCTGAACAATCGCTGCCCCAGAGTTATGGCAGTCTTACGCCCGCTCAAAGTCATCCTCGAGAACCTAGAAGCCCCTCAGAGCCTCGAGTTGCCGTTCTTCCCACCCGATGTTATTAATGCCAGCCTAGACGGTCTTGTGCCACTGCCCAACGGTCAGCGCGTTAGCCCAGACCAAGCCAGCCGCATAGTGCAACTGACCAAAGAAATTTTTATTGAACAAGATGATTTCCTCGAGACACCAACGGCTGGTTTTAAGCGCCTCACCCTTGGCGGCACGGTACGCTTAAGAGGCACAGGCATCATTCGCTGCGAACGCCTCGAGAAATCCGATTCAGGCGAAATTTTAGCACTTTACTGCACCCTGCAAACCGAAGGCAAAGCCAGTGGAGTGATTCATTGGGTCAGCGCCGAGAGTGCCATTCCATTTGAAGCACGGCTTTATGACCGCTTATTCTCTGTTCCCAGCCCCGAAAAAGAAGCCAAAGAAGAAGAAGACACCGATTTTCTAACCTACCTCAACCCAAACAGCCTCGAGATACGACACGGCATGCTCGAAAACAGCATTCTCGAGCATCCCAGCCAAGCCCGTTACCAATTTGAACGCAACGGGTACTTCTGGCAAGACCCGATTGACTCGAGACAGGGTGCGCTGGTGTTCAACCGAATCATTGGCTTAAAAGACACTTGGGGCGCAGTTGCAGGCGAAGGGCAAAAGGCAAAAGGCGAAAGTAAAAAAACCAAAGAACCAAAAGCCGAAGCCAAACCAGAAGCGCCAGAAATTGAAATCAGTGCCGAAGTACGGGATGCCCTCGAGCCTAGCTTACGCAGCATTCTCGAGGCGAACCCAGACAAAGTTGGAGCTTATAAAGGCGGGCGGGTGGGCTTACTCGGGTTTTTTGTGGGCGAAGCCATGAAAACCCTCAAAGGTACATCGCCGCAAATCGTGCAAGCGGTGTTGAAACAATTGCTCGAGCCTTAGCGTTTACGCCCGTTAATCAGTTCACGCATACGATTTTCAGTCACTCGAGCAAAAAGAATGTCGTTGATTCGCACATACGGTGCGTTTTCAGGGTCATCCGTTTCAGGGTCATGGTTAATTAAATCAAGTTCAAAATTACCATCGGCGGTGATTTCACCAGGGCTGATACGCAACTCAGTGTAAATCACCTCGAGCAGGGTTTCTCGGGTGGTTGGGCTGAGATGATCTAAGCAGAGTTCGATTCGGGTCATCAACTCAGTATTCTAGCAGTTGTTATTGTGGAATGTTTCTTGGTGCGGAGAAGACCTCGAGTGGACCACTGGCAGGTACGGTGTATGTGATGGTATTACGAATAATTTCAGCTCGTAAGCGTAAACGCACTGCCAAAACACCCCGTTCATCGGTTGTGGTTAAACCAGAAAAATCAATTTGAAAACCACTATTCGCAGTCGCTCCAGAGCCTCTTTGTGGTTGGATACCGACCATCAAGATTTGAGTCGAGCCACCATCTACTGTTGCAACAGTAGAATTCATCCTTGAAACAAAACTGGCTAAAAGCGCAGAATCAATCGTGCCTCTGGCAATGGCGGGTAAAGCAATATCCCGACGTTGAGTATCAGTATCTGGATCGGTAACAGGACGAACATTTGTTCCTAATGCACAACCATAACCTTCAAGATTACAGCCGACCTCATCCCAACGCACTGCTGGTACAGATACTGGGGAACCAGCAGCAGTTACAGAAGTAGCAAGAATATTGGAATCTAAATTTTTGCGGTACTCCATCAAAACCCATTGATTATTGTTTTCAGGGTCTGGCTCAAGCTGTTCGGCTGTATATGTTGTTGCAGTTCCTGTCACTTGAGAGCGCCTAATTGGAAAATAAGCCACAAACTGATAACAGCCTTGGGCTTTGCTAGTAGCAATCTCCGACGAACTCCCACCACGGTCACACTCGTTGTTATTTGGTCGCCGAGGAGCAACAATCATCGCCAAAATTGGGGCAGCGCGATTTGCATCTAAATCTCTGACCTCCCATGTTCTGTCAGCTACACTTGTGCCAGTTGCGTTTGGACGAGCGGTAATCGAACCTGTAGCTGAAAAAGTAAAAGCTGAAAAATTCACATTCATCACGTTAGGCACATATCCAGTAGCAAAAGCTGCACCACAAGCAACAAGGGTAGGTGTCGCACCAGAACTATAACGACCGCAAGGTGGAAAGACATAAATCGCTCTTTGGACTTCGTCGCTGATAATTGCGGCAGCGTTTCTCAAGTCATCTTGAATGGCTGTTTGATTGATGACTGATCGAGAAATTTGTGTGGCATCACGCTGCATCGCCAACACCCCGATCATTAAGATCGAGAAAACCGTTAGAGAAATCAGCAATTCAATTAATGTAAAACCTTGACTGTTTTTCATTATTGTAACCTTTGAGCAGCAATGATCGTTGAGATAGTTAAAGGTCTTCCACCAGTTACAGTAGCTGGCGTGACAGTCACAGTCACGGTTCGCACGTTCTGCACCACAGTCCAAGCAGCAGTACCAGCCACCGTAATTGTCCAACCTGCTGGCACGACAATATCACTTCCCGCTGTGGTGCCGACTGTTGGTAAACCCCAATCAGGCGAACGACGAAAAATCTCGTCGTTGACCCAACGGCTTTTGACAATTTCAATATAAGTTCTTGCATAAGCAACAGCTTGGGATTCAACTGCACTGCCACGGGTGACTTGCAATGGGATAATAAACCCAGTTGCCACCAAAGCAACCGTCCCAAGTAAAACCAAAGCAACCAGAAGTTCGACAATGGTAAAGCCTTTTTTTTGTTTAATTCGTGATTCCACGTAGCACCACCAATCCTGTGACTCCAATAATGTCAATGCGAGCTTTTAAGTCGTTCGGTCCAGAACCAAAACCAATTTGAAATCTGCTCGAAGATGCTCCACCCGGAGCGCGTCCATAAGGTGCTTGGTAATCAAATTCAGTCAGGGTCGTAATTCCTATAAAATTGATATTACTTTGCCAACGTCGCAATTCTGATGGGTAGTTAGTTAGTCTTGTACGGGGTATCGTTGAAGTAATTGCGAAATACTCAATGGTTCTATTGGTCGGGTTAATACTGACTCGGTAATCGTAACTATAACGCCGCGATAAGACTTGCGCTCGCTCGAAAACCGTGCTGATTTGAGCCTGAGTTGCCCGAAGCTGCTGAACTTGTTGCTCACGAATCCAAGTGGGTGCAGAAAAAACCAATATAATTCCAAGAACGCCAATAACCATGAGAACTTCGATGAGAGTAAAACCAGATTTATTCATGATTTGCTCCTTTGCTTAGCGTGTACCCGGAGCGAATGTGCCAGTTCTTCGCAAACGAACTTGGTTACCATTTTGCAATTGTAGCAGACCAATCAAGCGTTCATCAAAGAAAATACCCATGGCTGGTCCAGCATTTCCTGGACTGGCAGGTGAAGGGTTGAAGTTGATGGTTGAAGTATTATTGTTGGTAAACTGAGCATCTACACCTCCAGTATAGTCGCCTGTCACCAAGAAACCCAATTCGGCTGACACAGCTGAGCCATTGTGAACCCAGCGCCCTTCAATCTGAGAGCGCACTGTTCCACCCCAAGTAAAGCGGTTTTGGAAAGAACGTGCCAGCGTAAAGATGGCATGGGCTGAGTAGAAAATACCATCGGTACGAAGCGGACCAGGCGTCAGAGCAACATCTGCGGTATTGACATCTCGACCAACTTCCATGGTACTGAGCCACATCAGCTTCAGAAGGCGGGTCTGGCTGATGTCGCCAAGACGGGTATACCGTGTGCCATTGAAGCCTGTCACACCAGCCAACCAACCTGTTGTCATACCTCGAGAACCATCTAAGCCTTGGTTTTGGCTGCTTTGGGCAACCCAAGCACTGGTATCAGAACCGGGGTTGGTGTTACCACCTGTATTCCAAGTTCTTAAAAAACCAGTACCAGCATTAGGTGGACACCAAAAACCAGTGTTCAAACCAATATCGGCAGCTGCACCAAGACGGGTATTACGAAATTGTGAAAGCGCAGTCGCACCCAATGTGCAACCGAGACCAGCTGCTAACTCTGGGGCGGTACCTGGTTCGTCATAAAAACCACTGGTTAAATTACCACCAACACGTATAGGACCATTGCTTGGATAAATTGGAATAACAGTTGCTGTATTTGCATCGTTGAGTTGTGTACCACCGTTCTCGTAACTACAAAAGCCACCGCGTGCCACCAGCAGTCCGAAAGGCATGGATTGGAAATAACGCTTATTGGTAACAGTAGAAGCCAAATCTTTGTTTCGCTCATTGACATTCGAGGCAGTCATGGGAACAAAACCCATATCTCCCGCGCAGTTACCTCGAGTTGAATTTGTGCCTGTCGAACCCGGAATATTATAGTATTGCCAGCCTACAGGAGGTCCGCTATCGCTTGTTTCGCGTCCGACTTGGTCATTTGCCAAATCAAACACCCCACCACCATAATCCTGTCCTCCATTTGAAGCACGATAATCAGGAAAATCAAAATCACCAACTGAAATCGCTCCGCCTGCTAGTAAAGCAATCATTGGTAATTGGGTTGGATTCTGATACGAAACCGCTCCAGTTATCGGGCAAGCCGATATTCCGCAGCCATAAACAAAGTCGCCGACAATGTAGATATTGCCTCGAGCTACAATGCGCCCTGTTCCCCGAATTTGCCCACGAATAACAAGGTCACCATTGATGTTAATTGTGCCGCTCAGGTCTACCATCCTGTTGCTGTTATTGATTCGTCCTGCATCAATAATCAAATTTCCATCCCAAGTATTGGTAGAAGCAACAGCTAAGGTTGTAGCCGCAGCATTGGAATTGGAGGGAAAAATATCTGCTTCAGTAAGCGAAAAACTGATCATACCGCAATTTGAGCCAATCGAGTATGTCGTTAAACTCGAGGTTGGATCGTCACCACAGGTATTGGTAGCAGTTGTGTTACTCGAGGTACGAAACAGAAGCTGCATTCTTTGGTTTGGGGCATCGTAGCGAACCCAAAAGTTATTGCGTGTCCGACCATCAGCTTGTGTAGCTGTGGCAATCACTTGGGCATTTGTGCCTGTGACAGCCAACTGAGCCTGATCCGTACCTGGTTCAAAGTCACGATTATTTGGAGTTGATAAGGCTTCTTGGATCAGCCAAGCTCGGCAGTTGGTGCGTAAATTTCCAATGGCAGTAGCTTGGTTTGTTACATTTGGAGTACGATAAGCTGCGGTTAGGCTTCGGATTTGTGTTTCTCTATAAGCTGCGTCACAAGTAGCAGTATTTGAAGCCGTTGCATTAAAACGAGTTGGGTCATAAGCAATAGGCGCAGTAGAACTAACAGTAGCAGTTGACCTAGGTCGGCGCACCCCAAAAATACGACCGGAACTGCCTGCTGGAACTGTCAGTGTACCAGTTGGTGAACTGGCGATATAGTTACCCCACTCTTGATCCGAAACCAGCGTATCATTGTTTGGGTCTGGCACAATCGTTGGGAAATTATCCGGAACAGATCCATCAGGCCAGCCACCTGTGAAGTTACCTGTACCTATGTCACTCAAAATAGGATAGTTTTTGTATACTTTTGCATTTCTGGTGGTTGCCCCTGTAGCTGTGTCGGCATCTACCAGAGTAGCATCTCGTAATGGGTTGCCAGTATCTGATTGCCCAAATGGAAGTCCTCGTATTGAATTGGCTGAGCCAGCCTGTACCCTACCTGGATTGACATACCACGTCGGTGCATAAACTTCGTTAGCACCAGTATTTGTTACATCTTGACGAGCATACAAAGTTCCAGCGATAAAAGTATCACCATTGTGTGCAGGATCTAAATTAACATCCTCATTCAAGACAGCCATACGCACCCGATCAAATTGCTCTGTTGAAGTTACTGGCGCATAAGCTCGTCGCATGTTATCCACATGCAGATGGCACAAAGAACAGTTGACGGCATTGGTAAGAACTGCAAAGCGATCACCTTCAAATGGAGCGGTTGAAATTTCAGAAACCCGTGTCAAAGTGCGAGTGGCGATCTCTCGAGCATTCACGCCTGTACCTGCCATCACCCGACCAACCGACGTCATGGTTATCACGGTTCTATTGGTTAGATTGTCATCAGCTCGAGCCAATGTAATGGTGTAATCAACAGTTGACCCACCGCTGGATAAAAGTGTTGCTGTGGGCAACGTCACAGTTGTGTTATTCAATAAACCAGCTACGCCGGGGGTTGCTACTGTTGCAGTACCATTGCCACCATATTGACAGGTTTGGTTGTTGTTACCAGCTCGATTCTGTGTGACCAAGTAAATCCCGGTCAGCCACTTTCTATAAGCACAGGTATCAAATTGAAAAGCTCGTCCGTTGAGTGAGCCTACACTATCAGTGGATGCGTTCCAATTATCATATGGAAAATAAAAAGCTTGGAAAATAGCTTGTTCAATACCGGCTTCGGCGGCATATTGAGCTTGTGATGTGACCAGATTATCAGAGCTGCTGCGCCGATTATTCAAGGCGACCAAACTAGCAACCGTGACAATACTAAAGATCACAACCATCAGCGATAAAACCGTGACCAGCGCAATACCACGACGATGCACTGATACCTTTTTGATTTGAGACGTTGTATTTATCATATCTGTTTCCTCATACTGCACCTTACCCGAAGAAACAACATTCTCAAACCCCATAGCGGGGGAGTTTTACCTTGGGGCAGCCGTAAACCCTGCTAAGCACATCTCATCCCTCGTCCCTTCGCCCCAAACCGCGTAGCGAGGCTCGAGTTGTTTGCCATTTAACCACGGCTGGTTTTCTTTGGTGTTATCCCATGTGCAGGTTAAGCGCACCACATCGCCTTTGGATACTTCAATCGGTTTCTCGAGGGCGTAACCTGTTTGCCAGTGGAAATCCCAGCGTGGAATGTCGAGCAGTACTTTGCGGGTGTTTTTATTGGGGTTGACCTCGAGCTTGACTGCTTTACCAAGGAGGTGCATGTGGGCTTGGATGCGTAGGATGCTGCGGTCAGCTGTAACAGGAAATTCGCATTGGGTGGTGGTGATTCCATTTTCGTACTTGGGCTTGGTTTGGCAGTAGGTCAGCAGCAAACCACTTCTGAGGGCAGTGGTCAGTTCTGGTTCTTGGTACGGCTCTACGCTTTTATAGGCGGCTTCTCGAGAACAGGCGTTGTTGGGGTCGGTGCTGATGCCGCTTGGACACGCCACTTCGACGGGCGATAAGAACAAGCTGCTGCTCAATCTGGTGATTTTTTCGCCTTGAGGAGCAAGGTTCAGTTTAGCTACGGTGCGGTCATCGCCTTTGCCGCCCAATAAGTTGTAATGCACTTGTAAAACCAAGACTGTGCCGGGCTTTAGGGCAATGCCTGTACCACTTGGGTACTGCACTCCACCAGCTGTGCCAGGAACCCAGTTTCCCATGATGCTAAAGCCCAAACCGCTTGTGCCTGCGCCAAGGCGAATCGGTACACCGGGTCCGCCGAAGCATTCGTAACCACCGCGTCCATCGGCGTTCTGCTCGAGCTTACGAATATCAGCTACCTTTTGAGGTTCAACCGTAAAAATAATCACATGATGCACCATTTTTTTATTGCCTGGCACAATGTCATAACCTGTGATAAAACGCTCGGTGTCCACTTTGGGGTCTACAATAAAGCAACGGTATTCGTCGGTGTAACTGGGATTGGGTGTAAATGGCTTTCCAATGTCCATGGTGACGTCGGCTTTTTGAATACGGGCAACTGGTGTGACTCGAGGTTTGGCATCGGCTATTTTGCCAAGTGGCGCTCCAGCCCATGCCCAGTTGGCAATGATCGCAATTTCTTCATCGGTCAGTTTGGTTTCGTCTTTGAATTTGGGGCTTTCACCGCCGGGCATCCATGGTGGCATGCGTTTGCCTTGGACAGCGAATTGGGCATCTCGAGCGTATTGAACGGCGTCTTTGGGATTCTCGAGGCTAAACGGAGCAATGCCGCCGTCCACATGACAGCCAACGCAGTTTTTATCTATGATTGGTTGCACATCGCGGTAATAGGTTGGGACGTAACTCAAGAGCGGCGGCTGGGTTTGCTGCATGGCAACGGTTGTTAAACCACCATGGTGGTTTTTGATGGTGCGGGTTTCGCTGACCAAGGTATTTTGGGTGCTTAAGGTGCGGGCAGCCAATGCCCCACCGAAGATCAAGGCAACTGCAATCAGCCAATTGGGTTTCATCATACGCTTACAATACATTGTATTTTGGTTTTTGAATGTGAGTTGGAACTCGAGAACGCAGGCTCATCTGACCAGCGTGACCAGTAGGCTCATCTGACCAGCGTGACCAGTAGGCTCATCTGTCGAGCATCCACTTTTCGAGCGCTTTGAAATACCCACCGCTTTGTCGCCAAGTTACAATGGCTTGATTGATAATTGGTGGTAAATCCGAATCTTTAGGCAAAACAAACACATAACGTTCCTGCACCAAGACCCCCGAAACCTTGTCAATGGGGATTCTGCGTCCACGATAAACCGCAAAACTGGGTGCATCCAAAATCAGGCTTTCGATCTTGCCGTTTTGCAAAGCCGCCAAGGCTTTTTGGTTGCTGTCAAAAACATTGATTTTTGCGCCCAGCGGCACAAGGCGCTGAAAAGCTGCCAAGAAACCAATGGTGTTGGCTCGGACACCAATTTGCTTACCCGATAAGTCAGCAATTGGCTGATTGGGGCTTTGAAAAACAAATTTGGTTGGATTACCTGCCCGCACCACAAAAATCTGTGCGTTATCAAAAAAAGGCTCAGAGTACTGCACATCTTTTCTCGAGGTTGGAGTCAAGCCACTGCCGGCAAAATCGGCTCTACCAACCTTTACAGCGTTCAGCAAACCACCAAACACCGTGGTTTGCGCCTCGAGCGGCACACCAATTTGGGCTGCAATGGTTTTGGCTAAGTCCACATCAAAACCAACAATTTTGCCTTTTTCGTCACGCAGCGCAAACGGAGCAAATTGTGGGTCAAGTGCCACAATCAAACGCCCTCTGGCTCGAATGGTTTGCACAGTTTTTGAATTCTCGAGGCTAACAGTAGCCACGGGTGGTGCGACAGGCTGAGGCACGGGTTTTGGCGTTGTGGGCTTAGGAACAGACGGTGTTGGTTTTGGATTGCTGATCGGCGGTAAATCGGCGGGTGAGGTTGTTTGTGACAACGCCAAAGAACCAAAAAATAAAGTTAAGCCAATCCAATAAGCTCGCATCAGCCGCAAGATACCCCAAGCCAAGATGTGAACCTCGAGAATCGCACGGAACTTCGCACCTCGAGAATCGCACGGAACTTCGCACCTCGAGAATCGCACGGAACTTCGCACCTCGAGAATCGCACGGAACTTCGCACCTCGAGAATCGCACGGGACTCGCACCTCGAGAGCATTCAAGATTGCTTCCTGATACGTGCATATCTGACAATTTGGAACTATTTTAGACAACATCGCGTATGGTACAGATGAAATGCTGACAAACCCCAGACATACTGCCATCGGAGGCTGCTCTTGAACCGAATTTTAGCTCCACTGTTCACAGTTCTGCTTGTTCTAGGCGTGGGTTACTTGATTTTTACCTCAGCCCGTCAGCAACTCGCGGGTCCAACCATCATCAAAGGCGCAATTGGCTCTGAAAAAGAAGCCTTTTTTGCTGACCCAGAATTAAAACAAGTCCTGAAAGACAAAGGCTTTGAAGTCCAAGTCGTCAAAGTCGGCTCGAGAGCCATCGCCACCACCTTTGACCTGACAGGATTTGATTTTGCCTTCCCTGGTGGTACACCCGCCGCCCAGAAACTCAAGAACTCGAAAAAAATCTCAGCCACCTTCGATGTTTTTTTCAGCCCCATGGCAATCGCCACATGGAAACCAATCTCGAGCATACTGGTTGCCAACGGCGTAGCCAACAATAAAGGCAAGTACGATGAACTGAACTTAGCTGCGTTTCTCGAGTTATTCAAAGCAGGTAAACGCTGGTCAGACCTGAAAAACAGCACCGATTACGATGTGTCTAAACCTGTTTTAATCAGCACCACCGATGTCCGAAGCAGCAACAGCGCCGCCCAGTATTTAGCCCTGGTTTCGTACTTACTGAACAACAAAAACATTGTCTCGAGCGAAACCGAAGCCAACGCCGTCCTGCCCATTGCCACCTCATTGTTTGCCAAGCAAGGCTTCCAAGAATCCTCGAGCGCAGGCTCATTCGAGGATTACTTCTTAATCGGCATCGGCAAATCCCCCATGGTTTTCATCTACGAATCGCAATACCTCGAGAAAGTCGTTGAAAAAGCCCTCCGCCCAGACATGCGCCTGATGTACCCAAGCCCGACCATCTTCACCAAGCACATCCTGATTCCACTGACCGAAAATGGCAGCAAACTCGGAGAACTCCTGACCAACGACCCCAACGTCCAACGCATCGCTGCCAAATACGGATTTCGCCCCAACAACCCCACCGCTTTTGCTGCTGCGGTTCAACAGTACCAGTTTCCGATCAAAGATAACCTTGTGAATGTCGTAGACGCACCGAGTTACGAAATTCTCGAGGGCATGATACAGAAGATCGAGAAAAGATAGAGGAAAGAGGTAGGGTGGGCTTTGCCCACATCATGGACTTAAGGAATTCTCTCGAGGAACAAATCAAAAAACGCAATGAGTCAGGTACTCCCCCTCGCTTCTCTTGACCATAAACGCGCACCTGACGGGCATGGTCGCTCGCTCGACCCCTCAAAGAGGGGTGCTGAGGTCATGGAATTGGCTTCTCGAGACGAGCAACTACAACAAAAAGCAAACCCGAACAACCCTGTGCTTCGACATAAAAGTTGTGTTTACCTTGCTCCACGAGCTTCGCTCGACCAGTCAAAGTCGCGTTTGCGCGGCGAGAGGGTAGCGAGCCTAAGCGACCCAGCCCCGTCAGGTGGCGCTTTGGGGTCAAGAAGCGAGCTGGGAGAGGGCTGGCTGTTGCTGAATCACATTTTCTTTCTCGAGTCTCGAGCAAAACCGGTAGGCAGAGCCTACCCTACACAAAACTTTTAACCTTTTAACCCTCAAAGCCCATAGCTCAAAGCCCATAGCCCCAAGGAGGCAACCATGGAACTCTCCCCACCCGAAACCCTGACCGCTCCAGAAGCCGTGCAACCTGTGCCTGTCGAGAAAGCCGATGGCATGGTGAAGTTAAAGCCCGAACAGTTGACTGAACTCGAGGATCGGGCGGATGATTTTGTTGAGGATGTGATTAAGCTCGATGTGCATTCCGAGGAGTTTAAGCAGCGCATGGTGGCTATCAATGACCTTGGGAATGCCGAGGCACGTCAGGCAGCCAGTGTGTCTAATCGGATGATGGATCGTCCGTTGGCTGCCAGTAAGGGCTTGCAGGATGGAAATACGCCTGTTTCTAAGTCGCTGACCGAGTTGCGGCGTACCGTTGAAGACCTTGACCCAAGCAAACAAGGTGATATGTTCGCGCCGAAAAAATTGTTTGGTCTGATTCCTTTTGGCGATAAGCTGCGCGATTACTTCATGCGTTATGAAAGCGCTCAGACGAACCTCAATAAAATTCTCGAGAGTTTGTACCGTGGTCAGGATGAACTGCGTAAGGATAACGCCAGCATCGAACAAGAAAAAGTTAATTTGTGGGCGGCAATGCAAGCCATTCAAGGTTATATTTTTATTGGTAAGCAAATTGATACGAAACTCGAGGCTCGAGTGGCAGAACTGCAAAGCTCCGACCCTGAGAAAGCTCGAGTGGTGCGAGATGAAATGCTGTTTTACACTCGGCAAAAAGTGCAGGATTTGTTGGTGCAGTTAGCGGTTTCGATTCAGGGTTACTTGGCGCTGGATTTGGTTAGAAAAAACAACCTCGAGTTGATTAAAGGCTGTGATCGTGCCAGTACCACCACCGTCACGGCATTGCGAACAGCGGTGATGGTGGCGCAAGCCCTCGCCAATCAAAAATTGGTGCTTGACCAGATTAACGCGCTGAACGCCACAACCAGTAATTTGATTGAATCCACTTCCAAGATGCTGCTTGGACAGTCGGATGCCATTGCTAAGCAAAGTGTCAATACCACCATTGGCATTGACAGCCTCAAAGCTGCCTTTGACAACATTTACACGGCTATGGACAACATGAGCAGTTACAAAGCCGAAGCCCTCGAGACGATGCAGCAAACCGTTGGGGTCTTAGCCGAGGAAGTCAGTAAATCCAAGCAATACTTAGACCGCGCTAAAGCCCAGACCATCGAACCAGAAGCTCAGGCATTGACCGAAGGATACAAGATCTAATGGCGCGGCTGTGGTGGGTGCTGCTGGTGGTGTTGTTCGTTGGGTGTAACTCAACGCCGAGTACGCTGAACCTGATTGCTGGTTCGGAAATCAAAGACCTCGAGCCGATTTTTGCACAGATGCAAAAAGACATTGGGGTTGAACTGAACATCACGTACTCAGGCACGCTGGATGGCGTGGAACGCATCCGCAACGGCGAGGCGTTTGATGCGGCGTGGTTCTCCCATGCCAAGTACCTAAAACTCGAAGCCAAAGAAAAAGTCCAAGCCGAGGAACGCATCATGCTCTCGCCTGTGGTACTTGGCGTGAAGCGCAGCGTGGTGCAGAAACTCGGTTGGGCTGGTAAAAACATCACTTGGGGCGATATTGCCAAGGCTTCTGAAAGCGGGCAATTGCGTTACGCCATGACCAATCCGACCACCTCGAACAGTGGTTTTACCGCGCTGATGGGCGTTCATGCGGCTTTTGCTGGTAAGAATGAAACCCTGAAAAAATTCTTTGCAGGGCAACGTTTAACCGCAGGCTCGAGCGGCTGGTTAGCCGAAGCCTTTGTGCGTGACCAAGCCAATTTGGACGGCATGATTAACTACGAAAGTGTGCTGCTGAGCATCCAAGCTAAACTTTCCGAGCCATTGGTGCTGTTGTACCCCAAAGAAGGCATTGTCACCGCCGATTATCCGTTGGTGCTGCTCGATAACAGCAAGCGCGAGCTATACCAAAAAGTCGTGGATTACTTGCGCTCCGATAAAATCCAAAAACAAATTATGGACAGCACCTTGCGCCGCCCTGCGGTAACATCCGTGCCACCCTCGAGTGCTTTTCCCAACGCCTTGTTGGTTGAATTGCCCTTCCCTGCCTCGAGTGCCGAAGTTGCAAGCATCCTGACGCAATTTTTATCCGAGCAACGCCGTCCTGCCCATAGTGTCTTTGTGCTGGATGTTTCTGCCAGCATGGAAGGCGAACGAATTGCTGTACTGAAAACCGCGATGAAACGCTTAGCAGGAGCCGACTCGAGCCTCGGGGCGCAGTACACCAAATTCCAAAACCGCGAGAAAGTCACGATCATCACCTTCTCAAAAAATGTCAGTGCGCCACAAACCCTGACCATCACAGGTGATACCACCCGACAAGAAATCCAGACTCGAGTGGATGCTCTGCAACTCGATGGCGGTACTGCCATTTACGATGCGCTCGGCACAGCCTATGATTTCCTCGAGAAAACCGTGCCACTCGAGCCAGACCGTGCCTTTAGCGTGGTGCTGATGACCGATGGCGAAAACAACGCTGGTGATGATTACAATGCCTTTGAAGCGCGTTTTGCAGCGCTGAAAGCAGCAAAACCCATTAAACTCTTCCCGATTCTCTTCGGCGAGGGCAACACCGACGAAATGAACAACCTCGCCACACTCACAGGCGGACGGATGTTTGACGGACGCAAATCGCTCGAGGCTGCCTTCAAGGAAATCCGAGGATACCAATAATGCGAGGCTTTTGGTTATACATTTACTCAGAACGCAACTTGTACGGCTGCTTGTTCGCGCTGGCAGGCTTGGCACTGTACTTTACGGGAATCATCAAAGATTTTTGGTACTTGATCGTGCCGGGCTTGTACTTGGTTGGCATGATGCTCAACCCACCAAATCGCTCAGACCTCGAGTTAAAACAAAACTTGGCAGATGCCGACATCAAAAACGCCCTCGAGCAAATGATAAACAAAGCCAAACGGCGCTTACCACCCGAAGCCGTGGCTCGCTGCGAAAGCATCAAAACCTTGGTGGTCGAAATGCTGCCGCGCCTCCGCAACTCGCAAGGCACACAAGATGCCTTTGCCATCAAACAAGCCGCACTGGATTACCTGCCGCACACCTTAGAAAATTATTTGGCATTACCACCCGCCTATGCCAACATTCACCCGATCAAGGACGGCAAAACCGCCAAGACCATCCTGCTCGAGCAACTCGCGCTGCTCGAGACCAGTGTGCGAGAAGCCAGCAGCAACGTCCTCCAAGGTGATGCACAGAAAATGCTGGTCAACAGCCGATTCTTAGAAGACAAATTCGCCAAACCAGAGAACTTTTTTTCGTAAAGGCATCAACCAAAAACACGTTGCTCAAGAGATTGCCACGCCTCGTTCTTGACCCCAAAGCAGCACCGTCGCGCCCATGGCTGGACTGGTGGCACACACAGGAGCGAAACGGGCTTGGGTCGCTCCCTCGGCTCGCAATGACCACGGCTTTTACTTTCGTCTTTTGCCTTTCCTCTTTCCTCTACTTGCCCAACCCGCCCCTCGAGCGGTAGGCTGTTGGCGTGGACGATTTGTTTGAAGATGCAGCCGTCATCCCCGAATCTCGAGTGCTGCGCGAACAACTCGAGAGCTTAGGCAATCAGTTGGTCTGGAAAATCGGCAAGGACGAAATCTCAGAAAAAATCATCGTTCGGGTTGGTTATGCCAATGCGACCCAGAGTTTTAGGGATTTACCCAAGCTGCGCGGCGCAACCGACCAAGAAATCGCTGCGGCTGCCAAAGAAAATGAAATGATCGTCGAGTGGATCGAATGAGCCTCTTGTTACGTGGATCGAATCAACCATGAACATCGAAGTCAGCAAAGACTTTACCCTCGAGTACCCAAACAGCCTCGAGCAAGCTACTTCCTACCTCTGTGATGTGCAAAAAAGCCTCGCCCATGTGCGATTTATCCGTGGACTGCGAGTCATGGAGCAGAACATCTACGCTGATCTGATTGTGGATGTACCAATTCTTGGTGAGCAGCGCCTTGATTTTCATTCGATACTCGAGCCACATGCTACGGGCGCAAACCTGATCGCTCAACCACGCCAAGGCAGGGCTTGGGCAGCCGTTTCAGGGCAGGGGAGAGCCATTCAAAATGGTAAGGTTGAAATTCATTATGCTCTGCAAATCACGATTCACCTCGAGTTACCAAGCACCGACAAATGGGGCAGTCG
Organism: Deinococcales bacterium; assembly: GCA_013298185.1. GTDB lineage: Bacteria > Deinococcota > Deinococci > Deinococcales > JAAFIG01 > JAAFIG01. Next base: position 73 of record JAAFJQ010000005.1, on the reverse strand, counting down.
CGCTTTCGAGAAAATGGTACAAGCCACGGCTAAAAGCGCAGTGGAACGCATGACCAGAGAATTTGGGCAAGGC
>JAAFJQ010000049.1 GCA_013298185.1 Deinococcales bacterium | reverse complement strand
GCTGCCCAAGGGCATTTGCCACTCGAGCGCCTGAGTGAATTTTTTATTGCTGGTGAATTGGCGCTTGATGGTGCGGTGCGTCCAGTCTCGAGTGCGATTAACATTGCGCTGGCTGCCTTACAACAAAAACGCGATTCAGTCATGCTACCCCCACAAAACGCTGGCGAAGCAGCTGTACTCAGTGGAATCTCGGTGTTTGCCCCTGCTACCTTGCTCGAGGCGGTGCAGCATTTTTCGGGCAAGCAAGTGCTGCTGCCAAGTGCGGAACAACCCTTAGCCCCAGACAGCAACAGTTTACTTGATATGGCAGACATCAAAGCCCAAGCCCAAGCTCGGCGAGCGCTCGAGATTGCTGTGGCTGGGCATCATAATTTACTTTTGATTGGACCGCCCGGCAGTGGCAAAACCATGATTGCTCGCCGTGCCATTGGTTTGTGTCCACCGCTTTCCAACACCGAAGCCTTAGAAGTGACCCGAATTCATTCGGCAGCTGGTCGAATGCCCAAGGGACTGCTTCGCACAGCGCCTTTTCGTAGTCCACACCATTCCATTTCCGATGCTGGTTTGATTGGTGGAGGCACAATTCCTCGTCCGGGCGAGGTTAGTTTGGCACATCATGGCATCTTGTTCTTAGATGAATTTCCAGAGTTTTCTCGAGATTCCCTTGAGGCGCTTCGCCAGCCACTTGAAGATCGGGAGATCACAATTTCTCGCGCTCGAGCCAGTGTGACCTTTCCAGCGGCTTTTCAGCTGATTGCTGCCATGAACCCCAGTCCAAGTGGTGAATGGCGTGACCCATCCGACCCAGCTCAGCGCCGTTACTTGGCAAAAATTTCAGGACCACTTTTAGACCGCATTGATTTGGTGGTCAGTGTCCAGAAACTCACCCCAGATGACCTGACCAAAGCCCCTGATTCTGAGTCCAGCCAAACGGTGCGAACTCGGGTTTGGGCAGCCAGAGAAAGTATGCAAACGCGGCAAGCCACCGCCAATGGTTTTTTACAAGGCGCGAAGTTGCGTAAGCACGCGCATTTAGAACCCGCGCCAGAGAATTTTATTCGTTCAGCTGCCAAGCAAATGGGCTTATCGGGTCGGGGCTATGACCGTGTTTTGCGTGTGGCACGTACCATTGCTGACTTGGGCGGTCAAGAACTGATCCTCGAGACGCACTTGGCAGAAGCGATTTCGTATCGGCAAAAAGATTGGTAAATTGGCTTTTGGATTGTACCTGCTCACTTTTTGCCAAATAATTTACCGATGATCCCTTGTTTCGGCTTTTCTGGTGTTGCCACCGCTGGTTTGGGCGCGGGTTTAGGAGCGCGTCCAAGCTGCATTTGAGGGGCTTCTGGCATGGATTGGGCAAGGTTTTCGTCAATTCTGCTTTCACTGATTTGGGTGCTGGTGTCGCTTTCAGCTGGCGCGTCACCCATCAGAATGTCGTTTAAGACAACTCGAAAGTCGCGCATGGTGGGACGAAAACCAACTTCTTTACTGAGTCCACGGTCTATCAGCTTGGCAAGCGAACGAGGGATGTTGGAATTCATGTTTTTCAGTGGCGTGGGGATTTTGGTCATGTGGGCAATTTGCAGTTCTTCAACACTGTCGCCGAGAATTGGACGGCGCTTGGCAATCAGTTCATACGCCATGACCGAGAAACTATAGACATCGGACTTGGGCGAACCATGCTCGCCGCGAAAAACTTCAGGCGACATATAAAACGGGCTGCCGGCGGGTGGGGTTGGGTTTTTATCACTCGAGGCGGCTCCAAAATCAGCCAAGTAACCACGTCCATTGGAAGTGTAAATGTTGCTGGGTTTGACGTCTTGGTGAATCACTTTTTTGCTGTGGCAGTACTCGAGAGCGCTGGAAATATCAAGTAAAATGGCTAAGATACCCTCGAGGCTGAGCTTAGCTGGGTTGAGTTCTCCTTCTGGAAAGTACTGCACCGACAAATGGGCATGACCACCAGATGGCACTCCCGCAAAGTAACGCACCACATTGGGATGGTCAAGGGTTTTTAGCATCACCACTTCGTTATAAAAAACTTTGCCCAAAACTGGGTCGTTACGAATTTCTGGGCGCGGCACTTTCAGGGCAATTTCACGCCCGTCTTTATCTTCGGCTAAGTAGACAATACTGGTTTGCCCTGTGCCTAACAGCAAACGGGTACGAAAACCGGGGATGGCACTGCTCGAAGGTTGAGTCACAACCGTATTCTAAACCAGTTTGCTCTTTTTTGCTGTGCAGAATGAACGCCCAGTAAATGACAGACTTTATCCCACCTGAGTTCTGGTAGAGTACATCTGTGAGTTGGCTCGAGCGCTTAAAGAATGGACTTTCCAAAACCCGCACCGCAATTAACCAAATGGCTGGACCACTTGGGGCGATTGAAATATTGGCTGAAAAACCCGACCCCACGACCTTCGAAGATTTGGAATTTGCTTTGATTGGCGCGGATGTCGGTGCTAAATACGCCAGCGAAATTTTAGACGATGTCCGCGATTACATGAAACAATCTGGCAAACGCGACTTGCGTGAAGCCTTGGCTCAGGCATTAACCGTGCAACTCGAGCCAGATGCGTTTCGGGCTAAACTGCGCCAAGCAGGCTTTACCCCCGATGCCAAAAAAAGCACAGTTGACCTCAAGGGCAAAGTGATTCTGATGATTGGCGTGAATGGTGTGGGGAAAACCACCACCATTGCTAAACTAGGGCAGTATTACACCTCTAAAAACAAAACCGTGATGTTTGCCGCAGGTGATACCTTCAGGGCGGCGGCTGGAACTCAACTTGGTGTTTGGGGTGAGCGACTTGGTATCAGTGTGGTGCAAGGTTTAGATGGCTCTGACCCTGCGGCTGTGGCATTTGATGCCACCACGGCACGCAAGGCTCGAGATGTGGATTTGCTGTTTGTGGACACCGCAGGGCGCTTACATAACAAGCACAACCTGATGGAAGAACTCAAAAAGGTGAAGCGCACCATCGAAAAAGCCGATGCCAAAGAACCAGGCGAAGTTTGGCTGGTTCTGGATGCAGTGACTGGTCAAAATGGACTCGAGCAAGCCAAAAAATTCCATGAAGCTGTGGGGCTGACTGGTGTGATTGTTACCAAGCTCGACGGAACATCCAAAGGCGGAATTGTGATTCCAATTGTGCGTGAACTTGGTGTGCCACTGAAATTCATTGGTGTTGGCGAAAAAGCCGAAGACCTGCAACCCTTTGATGCCAAAGAATTTGTGGACGCACTGCTGGGTTAGCCATGCTCGAGCAACTGCAAAAAGCTGCTCAACGCCTCAAGCGCGAAGCGCTGACGCTGTACTGTGTTGCACAAAATCCACGCACACCGCTGCTGGCTCGAGTTGGCGCAGTTTTGGTGGCTGGATACGCACTTTCGCCCATAGACTTGATCCCAGATTTTATTCCAGTGCTGGGGTTGCTCGATGATCTGATACTTGTGCCACTTGGCGTGTGGTTGGTCTTAAAACTTGTTCCAACCCCAATCCTCGAGGATGCTCGAGCCAAAGCTGCGCTGCTCGAGAAAAAACCAATCAGCTTGGGTGGTTTGGTCTTTATGGTGCTGCTTTGGAGCTTGGCATTGTGGTGGTTTGCAAGTCTGTTTTTGAAGTGAACCTCAGGCGAAAGTCATTTCATGCTGTTTTCAGGCAGGGCGAACACAGAGGTTCGCCCCTACGAAAATCAAATGCGCTTCATTTCTAAACCCCGTGTTTCTTTGCTTACTCGAGGTAAGTGTAACCCACGATTTCTTCGTCGTAATGCTCTAAAAAACTCTCGCCTTCGTCTGTGCCAATAACCTTCATGGCGATACTGCGATCCACTTGCGAGCGCATACTCGAGAACAACTGCGGCGAGGTGTAGCCCATGCCTTCGATTAAGCGCCGTGCTTTTTGCCCACGCACAAAGAGGTCGAGGTCGTAACCGCCATCCTCGAGGGCGGTGACATGGACTTCGTTGACTTTGCCAAAAAGGTTGTGGTCGCTGCCCAGCACATCTTGGTAAGCGCCAACCAAGAACACCCCAAGGTAATACGGGCGTTCAGGGTCAAATTCATGCAGTGGCATGGCTTTTTTGACATCGCGCAGGTCAATAAACTTATCTATTTTACCATCCGAATCGCAGGTGATGTCCACAATCGTGCCGAGTTTGGTTGGGCGCTCCTCGAGACGCGAAAGTGGCACAATTGGAAAAAGCGTATCAATCGCCCAGTGATCTGGCAGGCTCTGGAACAAACTAAAATTGCAGATGTACTTGTCTGCCAGAAGCGGTGGTAAATCCTCGAATTCCTCGGGGACATATTTCGGGTCGGCTTCTTCAATCACTTTCAGCACACGCTGCATGATGCGGTTGAATAATTCTTCGGCTCGAGCGCGGTCACGAAGGTTCAAATAGCCAAGGTCGTACAAGGTGTGCATTTGGTTTTTGTCATCCACCGCGTCGTTGTACATTTCTCGGTAGTTCTTGACATTGATGTTTTCTAAAATCTGCTCGAGGTCTTTAATCAGTTCATGCGAATCTTCGTCGCGCTTGGCAAGGTCGGCGGGGTAACGGGTGGGTCCGGTCACATCCAGCACGGGCAGAACCAGCACAGCATGATGCGCGGTCACGGCTCTGCCAGATTCGGAAACGATAATTGGGTAGGCACTCGGCTCGAGTTCCGCGCCTTTACACGTTTCGAGGACGCTGTAAACCACGTCTTGAGCGTATTCTTGGAGCGTATAATTGGCACTGGCATAAAAAGTGGTTTTGCTGCCGTCGTAATCAACTGCTAAGCCGCCACCAACGTTTAAGTATTTGATGCCAACCCCAAGCGCGTGGAGTTCCGCATAAGTCTGAGCCGCTTCACGCACCGCGACTTTGATGCGGCGAATATCGGTCAGTTGGCTTCCGACATGGCAATGCAGCATCACCAAACTGTTCTCGAGACCGAGTGATTTCAGGCGGTTCGCCACTGCCAAGAGTTCAGTGGCGTTCAAGCCAAATTTTGCCCCATCGCCACCCGAGTCTTCCCATTGCCCAGAGCCTTTGGCATGGAGCTTAAAGCGCACCCCAACGGCTGGTTTCACCCCAAGTTCCTTAGCAATTCTAAGCACCCGCTCGAGTTCCGAGAATTTTTCTAAAGTAATCACCACGTTTTTACCGAGCTTACGCCCCCACAAAGCAAGGCGAACAAAACCATCATCCTTAAAGCCATTGCAGCAGAGCAGTGCATCGGGGTGAAGGTCTTGAGCCAAACACAAAGCAAGTTCGGCTTTAGAACCCGCTTCTATGCCATGAGCCAAATCGCGTCCAGCTTTAGCGATGGTTTCCACCACCACACGACGCTGATTGACCTTGATTGGAAAAACCCCTTGGTACTTGCCCGGATAGTTATATTCGGCAATCGCAGCATTAAACGCCGCATTCAAACCACGCACCCGAGACTCGAGAATCTGTGGAAAACGAATAATGACTGGCAGAGCTTCATCGCGTTTTTTTAACTCCTCGAGAATAGCCACCAGTGGCACACTGACCCCATTTTGAGTCGGAGTTGCCTCGAGTAAACCAGATTCGGCAATACGAAAATAACCGCCAGCCCAACTCGGCACGCCGTACACTTCGGCGGCATCGGCGGTGGTGAAACGTTCAAGGGTTTTCAAGTCTTTTTCCTCCAAGGTAAACAACCGCGAAAGTATACAGAAAATTGTGTGAAATGGGTGTCAGGAGAGTCGCTTTACAAAACGGTTTCAAATTCTTTTGGCAGCTGAGAACTGACCGTAAACTCGAGCCGCAGCCCTTTCCACTCGAGCGAAACTGCTACATTTTCGGCATGAAGAAACAAACGCTTTTGCCCAGATAACCGCGCAAAGATTCGATTCCAAGCAAATTCGCCATACGTCGCATCACCGACGATGGGCAGCCCTCGAGCCGCGCATTGCACCCGAAGCTGATGGGTTTTGCCTGTCTTGGGGCGTAACTCGAGCAAGGACACCACACCTTCATTGATGCGAATGGTTTTGACCAATTTCATTTCGGTCAGGGCATTGGGCGCACCTCGAGCCACGCGGCTGTTCGCACCGTCTTTTTCGAGCCGATCTTGCCAAGTGGCGCGTTTGCTGGGCGGCGAACCAAAGACCAAAGCAAAATACGTTTTTTGAATCTGATTGTCCTTAAAAGCACTTTTCACTGCTCGAGCCAATGCAAAATCGGTGCAAGCCAAAATCACACCACTGGTCGGACTGTCTAAACGGTGCAGCAAAAACAATTCTCCGCCTTGCCAGTGATAACGCTCTTGCTCGAGGTCATAGGCACAAGTCAGCAGGGCTTTTGGGTTTCCTCGAGACTCGTTCGGGTGCGACATGATGCCATCAGGTTTATGCAGAGCCAGCAAACCCGTTTGATCAGACTCGAGAACAAAAACACCTTGTCCAAGCGGCAAGTTCATTGGGTCATCGTAACACCAAGTGAATTGATTCAGAACACCAACTGTCTTGTTATGCAGCAAGCAAAGACTTCAAATGCTCAAAACCAACGCGGTGGCAGTAATCCCCAAAGCGCTCATGCTCGAACCGAGTTGCTTTGAAATTCCTGACCAATGGCTCGAGGGTGGCAATCATCTCTTCGCGTTTGACATTGTCCAAAAAAACTTCGGCAAGCCGCGTTCCAAGGTGGCTGCCACCTAGGTAAATCGCATAGCTATTCACCCCACGTCCGACCAAACCAACTTCGGCACTGTATGGACGGGCGCAACCATTGGGGCAGCCCGTCATGCGAATGTGCGGCGCGACTGTATCCGCCTCGAGGTTGTGCTGCTCGAGTAGGGCTTGGACTTCGCGGATGAGTTCAGGCAGGGCGCGTTCAGCTTCAGTAATCGCCAGCCCACAGGTCGGAAAGGCAGGGCAAGCCATAGCATGACGCACCACAGGGGCAATGGTATCAGGCAAAGCAATGCCGTGAGCAGCTAGCAGATTCTCGAGGGCAACCTTGTCTTTGGGTTCGATATGACACAGTAGGATGTTTTGCTGCGGGGTCAAGCGCACTTCGGGAACAAACTGCTCAACTGCTTTGCGTAAGCCAACTCGAGCCTCGTCTTTGATTCGCCCATTTTCGATGAACAAACCAAGAAATAATTTGCCATCGCCTTGTTCAAACCAGCCCAAGTGGTCATCGCCTGAAAGCCACTCGAGCGGCAATGGCTCGGGTAGGCTCGAGCCGAGGACTTCTTCGACTTTTTGCTTAAAAGCAGCAATGCCCATGGCTTCAACCAAATACTTCATGCGGCTGTACTTGCGGTCATCGCGCCGCCCGTGGTCGCGTTGCACGGTGACAATCGCTTTGACCGTCTCGAGCAATTGCTCGGGGGCAATGGTGGTCATTGGATCGCCAAGGCGCGGGTGGGTGTCCTTGACGGTGTGCGACTGCCCAAGCCCACCACCGACAATCAGTGTAAAACCCGTCAGCCTGTCGCCGGTCATCACAGGGACAATGCCAATATCTTGGGTGTAGGCATCCACGCAGTTATCGTTGGGAAATGCAAAAGCAATCTTGAATTTTCTGGGCAAATAAGAAGCTCCATACAACGGTTCTTCAATGCCACCTTCCTCGAGCGTTGCGGCTTTTTCGCCATCCAGCCAGACCTCAAAATAAGCTCGAGCGCGAGGTTTTAAGTTATCCGACAACGAAAAAGCGTGCTTCATGATCTCATCTCGAGCCATAGAAGCAAATGGGGCTGGACACGCCACAATGTTCCGCACGACATCGCCACAAGCCGAAAGCGAGGTCATTCGATGCGCCTCGAGGGTCTTCAAAAGCGGTTTCAAGCCACCTTTGAGAACGCCGTGGTACTGAATGGCTTGACGGGTCGTGATTCGCAAGGTGCTGTTGGCGAGCTTATCTGACAACTGATCCAACTCGAGGTACTGCTGCCTGCTCAGCACCCCACCAGCAATCGCCACGCGAATCATAAACGAATGCAGAGCGCCTAAGCCTTGGGCTTTACGGGCTTTACGGATGTCACGGTCAGACTGTTGGTAGATACCATGAAATTTTAAGAGCAATTCAGAGGTATCAATAAAATGATCTTGGCTGTTCTCGAGTTCGGTTTTTAATGTGCCACGCAAATACTGGCTCTCGAGTTTGACGTGTTCAACTTTACTTAAAACTTGGGTCATGGGTTTCCTTATAGAGCGTAGCAAAATGGCAGACTCAAAGGTCTGCCATTGTCTTATTTTACGAATTTATCAATAGCCCAAATGTAGTTTCACGATTACATTTTCTGACCACGCGAACATCACAGTTCAAAGTTGTTTTGTAGGGGCGAACCTTGTGTTCGCCCTGCCATTCAACCAATTCATTCATGGAAACTATCCCTCAACTGATTTTCTCGAGAATCGGTGTGGCAACATCCGCCATTGAAAGTACAAAAAGCAGCCAACACAAATACCTGTGGTTAAGTTCAGCAATGCCAGTGCCAGCACCATCAGCGCCACACCCCAAGCTGCGGTACTCGAGCCAACCAAGAACAAGATACTCGAGCCAAGCATAAAAACTCCGCCGAGTCCTTGGGCGAAATTGTGTGGGCGTGGGTCGTCCTGCTCGAGTTTCGGGGTGATTTTTAGGGCTGGTCGAATCAGGCTCGAGTAGAGTTGCTTCAACAATGCCAAGCGCGGCTCGAGTGTGCCTAGGAGCATCACGGCGGCAACCAAGAATACGATTGGTGGGAATTGCAGCGCAAAGGCAATGGCAATCAGTCCGACAATGCTGATTTGATTAAAGCGCAGGATGTTGGTGTCAAATTGTTTCATTTACCGTTCTCCAAACGAATCGAGTGATTCGAGTAATGCTTTTGAAACTTCGCGGCTGCTGGCATCGGCGATGATTGCAGCGGTCAGTAAAATCCAGTCTGGAACTTGCCCCGCTTCGAGCTTGATCGGTTGTCCACCAAAGACACTGCCTGTCAGCTGATTGCCAATAATCCGAAACTCGAGTGGGTGGGCTTGGTCGCCTTGAAAGACTTGCCCCGAGAACTTGTCTGACCCTAAGTAGACCACAGCGCGTTCAATGTACCTCGAGCCTGAGAAACGAATCTCGAGTTGGTTGCTGCTGACTTGAGCGCTGATGGCGAGGCGCACAGCGTTGCTTAAAACTGTGCCGAGCAGACTGTGTACTCGCCGCTCGAGCTTCAGGTTTTCAGCAAACCACCATCCGCCAAGCCGCCCCTCGAGTTGTTGTCCATCCCAGCGCAGGGCGATGTCATAACGAGCCAGTGGGTCGTGAATTGCGCCTTTGATGCGTTCCACCGTGCGGCTGGTACGGATTGGATTTGTGCCTAAAAGTAATTGCATGGTTGTTCTCCGTTTTTCTGGGTGATTGCTCGAGAAGCGTGTTTTAGAAAAGCTAACGACTGGAACAACAACACATTCGAGGCTCGAGGAGGTCACATAATTTCATGCCCAAACTTTATATGGTTTACAAAAATTGTCAAGTATTATCAAATACCCGAGCAACGTTTCCTCGAGTACAAAAGTGCGCCCTCTCGAATACAATAAAACCGTGATTGGTTCTCAAATCCTGCACTACCAAATCACCCGTCAGCTTGGCGAAGGTGGCATGGGCGTGGTCTATCAGGCTTTTGATACGTGGCTTGAACGCACGGTTGCCCTGAAATTCCTGCATGAATCCAAGCGCATGAACTTGGCGTCGTTACGCATGTTCGCCAGAGAAGCCAAAATTGCAGCCCAACTCGATCATCCAAACATCGGTACGGTCTTTGCCCTCGAGCGCAGCGAAGAAGATGTTTTTCTTGCGATGGCATACTACCAAGGACAAGGTTTAGACGTGCGGCTCGAGCAGGGCGCACTTCCAGTTGCCGAAGCCATGCAGTACGCCCTCGAGATTGCCAAGGGTTTGGAACACGCTCATTTGCATGGGGTGGTTCACCGTGACATCAAGCCAAGCAATGTCTTTTTGGTGCAAACTCCACAAGGATTTCATTGTAAAATCCTTGACTTTGGTTTGTCCAAACTCGGCGAGCGCAGCACCGTGCAGAGTTTGCAGATGGTTGGCACACCTGCTTATATGGCACCAGAACAACTCGAAAGCAAAGCCTCGAGCAAGTCTGACCTTTGGGCTTGGGGGGCTGTGGTCTACGAGATGCTTTGTGGCGTTTCGCCTTTTGGTCGTGCAACCATGGTCGCCACTTTTCAAGCCTTGCTGCTCGAAGAGCCAATTCCATTGGCTTCAAGAGGGGTAGAAGCCCCCGAAGGGCTGCTCAATTTGGTTCATCAGTGCTTACAAAAAAATCCCGATGAACGTCCGCTTGATGCTCGAGAATTGGTTCGGACTTTAACTGCAATGGGTTCAAGTACCACGGCAACCCATCGTTCAATGCTCCCGGTACCAGCCACTGCTTTTGTTGGGCGCGAGAACGAATTGCGTGAATTGGCTCAACGATTTCAAAGTACCCGTTTGGTGACCATCACTGCCGCTGGAGGTATGGGCAAAACCCGTTTGGCGCTCGAGTACGCTCGGATTCATCAGCCCGATTACGACGGTCATGCTTATTTTGTAGATTTAGCTAAAATCACCGATGCGACTTTGGTGCCGAATCAGATCCTCGAGGCGGTGCTTGGTCGGGTTTCAGAAGACCCTAAGCAGCGTTTATTCCAAGAACTCAAAGACAAGCCTTGCCTTTTGGTGCTGGATAATTTTGAACACCTGATGCCCGCCTCGGGTTTTGTGGCAGAGTTGCTTGGTCAAACCCAGCAACTGCAACTGCTGATTACTTCACGGGAAACACTTGGTCTAAAAGCCGAAACGGTTTTTGGGCTGCATGGTTTAACCACCCCCACCGAAAGCAATTTTGCCAGTAGCCACGCTGCTTTGCTGTTCACTCGAGTTGCCCAGAGGTTCGATGCAGATTTTCGCTTAGAAAACAAGGATTTTTTGGTCTTTGACCAGATTTTTCAAGCTGTGGGCGGAATGCCATTGGGTTTAGAATTGGCGGCTTCTTGGTTGCGAACCCAGAGCCTTCAAGCCATCGCCCAAGAGCTGCATCAGCATAATGATGTCCTATCCAGCCAAGATGATCTCCTACCCGAGCGTCACCGCAGCATGGCAGCCGTGTTTGCCTCGAGTTGGGAACTCTTAAGTGCTTCCGAACAAAACGCTTTAGCACAACTGACCGTCTTTCAAGGTGGTTTTGACCGCGAATTGGCTCGAGCTGTTTGTCAAGTGGATATGTTGCTGCTTCAGCGTTTGGTCAGTAAGTCATTGTTATACAAAACCGATCAGCATTTTCGATTCCATGAAATGATTCGTCAACAAGCTGCATTCAGGCTGAATCATGACCTCAGGCAGACCCTGCTCGAGAAATTAGTCAGCGAATGCTTGAGTTTAGCCAAGAATTGGTACACCAAACGCCAAAATGGTGAAGCATCAAAGGCTTTGTTTACCCGCATGACCCAACTGAGCGATAATTTTCGTTTGGCTTTGGAATGGAGCTATGTGCATCAGCCAAATTTGTGCTTAGAACTGTTTTTCATGCTTGGTCAGTACTGGTCAATGCGAAGTTACTTCAAGGAAGCCTTTTACTGGCGTGAACAACTGCTACACATCCCCAGCTTAACTTTACTCGAGCATTTGCAAATAGAAACCCTACATGTGCGCTGGCTTGACCGTATTGGCAAGTATCAACAAGCCCTTGGAAAAGCCCAAGCCTGTTTAGCACAAGCCATTGAACAAAACACCTCGGTTGTGCAAGCCCAACTGCATTTGAATCTGGGTCAGATTTTACTGAACCTCAGGCAGCTTCAAAAAGCCAAAGACCATATTCAACAAGCTGTGCAATTATCTAGGCAACTCAATCAGAAACTGGGTTACATTGAAGCCATCAATGGACTTGGTGTGGTTCATAATTTGCTTGGCGATCTCAAAAAAGCCCGCTCGAGTTACCAAGAAACCATTCGAGCCAGCCGCACCTTTGGCGAAGAACGGATTGCTCAGATTGCCGCGATTAACATTGCTACGGTGGACTTGGTGGAAAGCAACACGATTTATCAACTCGAGTTGTTTACCAATGCCCTCGAGTCATTAAAAAAAATAAAGGACATGGTTAATTTGTCCGAAAGTTATTCTTTGCTTGGTTATTATCAGATCACAATTCAGAATTACCGCGAAGCCAAACACTGTTTTCTCGAGGCACTGCATATTTCAAGTACCTATCAAAACCCAGTTGAATGTAGTGTGCATCTGCTTTTTCTTGGATTTATTGCGATGCTAGAAGCACAACCCGAACGAGCCAAGCGCCTGCTCGAGGCTGCCAATCGGTTAAATCCCAATTTCTCGAGCAGTTACTATTCTTTTGAACTCTTTGCCAATCGCACCAGCCAAAACCCCGAAGCTGGTCAGCTTTGGGAAGAAATTAAGCAACGACCGCCCCTGCCAATTGGTTTAGAAGAAGCGGTTGCAGTTGGGTTTTCTTAATCGCAATTGCTGTTTAGACCAAGCAACCAGTAGAATCTGCTTATGGTTGGGACAAAGGTCTTGCACTACCAGATTATTCGCCAGATTGGCGAGGGTGGCATGGGCGTGGTCTACGAAGCCTTTGACACTTGGCTGGAACGCCCTGTCGCACTGAAATTCCTCGATGAATCGCAACGCATGAGTTTAGCCGCGCTTCGCGCCTTTGCCAGAGAAGCCAAAATAGCAGCGCAACTCGATCATCCTCATATTGGTACTGTCTTTGCTTTAGAACGCAGCGAAGAAGCCATTTTTTTAGCCATGGTCCATTACCAAGGGCAATCTTTAACTGACCGCTTAAAAAGCGGAGCTATCCCAGTTGACCAAGCCATAAAAATTGCACTAGAAATTGCCAAAGGCTTGGAACATGCCCACCTGCATGGCGTGATTCACCGTGACATCAAACCAAGTAATATTTTTCTGGCTCAGCTCCCAGATGGCTCGAGTATCACTAAAATACTGGATTTTGGCTTGTCCAAACTCGGTGACCGCTCCCCAGCCAAAAGCAAAACCGTGGTCGGCACACCTGCTTATATGTCACCAGAGCAACTCGACGCCAAAGCCTCGAGTAAGTCTGACCTTTGGGCATGGGGCGCAGTGGTTTATGAAATGCTGACTGGTATTTCACCTTTTGCTCGAGAAAGCATGACTGGTGTTTTTCAAGCGATTATGTTCCAAGAACCCCAACCACTCGAGACACTTGTTCCAGATGTCCCCGAAGCACTGCTGAATTTGGTCAATCAGTGCTTTCGCAAAAACCCAGAGGAACGCCCGCTCGATGCCAGCGAACTGGTGCGAGCCTTGCAGCAACCCACGCAAACCAGTTCAGTCTCAACTCGAGCCAATTTGGATCATTTGCCAATTCCGACCACTGTTTTTATTGGACGTGAACTCGAGTTGCTGACCCTCGAGCAGCAATTTGCTGATGTACGGCTCTTAACGATTGCTGCGCCGGGTGGCATGGGTAAGACCCGCTTGGCGCTTGAGTATGCCTATCAGCACCGCGATTCATTTATGGATGGCGTGCATTTTATTGACTTGGCGCGTTTGAACGACGCGACTTTAATTCCAAATGTGATCCTCGAAAGTCTGGGCTTATCGGTTGATGAAAACCCAAAAGACCGATTATTTGCCGAACTGTTCGAAAAAAACGCATTGTTGCTGCTTGATAATTTTGAACACCTGACCCATGGTGCTATTTTGGTCAATGAGTTAGTGCAAAAAACCACAAAACTAAAGATACTGGTCACTTCTCGAGAAATCCTTGGCTTAAGAAACGAAAAAGTCTTTCCACTTGAAGGGCTGCGTCCACCAACCATCACTGATTTTGCCAGTAACGACGCAGTGATGCTCTTTACCCGAGTTGCCCAGCGATTTGATGCACAATTTGTGCTTGAGCCAACTCAGGATTTTGATGTTTTTATTCGGATTCTCAGAAGCGTTTTTGCCATGCCGCTGGGTTTAGAACTCGCCTCGAGTTGGCTGAGGTTACTGTCTTTAGAAGAAATCGCTGAAGAACTCGAGCGCAGCTTGGACTTTCTTGCTACCGAATCCCCAGACGTTCCAGAGCGCCACCGAAGTATGGCAGCTGTGTTTGCCTCGAGTTGGGAACTGCTCAGCCCAGATGAACAAAGTGCTTTGGCTCAACTCTCGGTTTTCAGAGGCGGTTTTGACCGAGAACTTGCCAGTGTGGTTTGCGACGTGGACATGATGACTTTGCAGCGTTTGGTCAGTAAATCTTTACTGAGTAAAACCGAGCAGCAATACCGTTTCCATGAACTGATTCGCCAACGGGCGGCTTTGTTGCTCGAGCCAAGTATCCAAGCCCAACTGCTCATGAAGCTCAGTCAGGAATGCCTAGAGACGGCTCAATTATGGCTGGATAACCGACAAAACGGTATTCCAAACATCAAGAGTTTTGCGCGGCTCTTAAAATTAACCGACAACATCAGGTTGTCATTTGAATGGTGCTTGGTCAATCACCCGAAAATGCTGCTCGAGTTACTGTTGGTCTACGGACATTTCTGGACCGTGCGTGGCTACTTCCAAGAAGCGTTCTACTGGCGTGAACAAGTCAGAAAAAACTGCACCTTGAGCTTCGAGCAGGATATTGCCCTCGAGTCGCTGCATGTTCGTTGGTTGTTTATGACAGGAAATTACGAGAAAGCCATTGAGCTTTCCAGTGCTTATTTGCCCAAAGCTGAACAACTCGAGAACCGTAGTTTGGAAGCATATTTGCGCTTATACACAGCTCAGATTCACTTGAATCGCAATCAATTTGAAATTTCAAAAATTCATGCTCGAAAATCGATTTTCTTGTTTCACCGAATTGGAACATATTTTGGAAAAATGGCATCCATCAATATGCTTGGTGTGCTGCACAACTGCATGGGGCAACTTAAAAAAGCCCGTTCAAGTTTATATATGACGACCCAGTACGCAAAAATCGTCAACGATGAACGAGGATATTCGGTGGGCATCTTAAACGTTAGTACTGTGGACTTGGTTGAAAGCGATACCATCAAAGATATACAAACATTTATCAATGCACTAAAATACCTCGAGAATATCAATGATTTGGTGAACACCTCTGAATGCTATACCGTCCTTGGTTATTATCAAATTACCCAAGTTAATTACCCATCAGCTAAACATGCACTGCTCGAGGCTTTAAGAATTTCAAGTGGCTATCAAAATCAAATTGAATGCAGCGTGCAAATCTTATTTTTAGGATTTATCGCTATTTTGCAAAGTCAACATAAACTTGGCAGCCAATTGATTCATGTTTCGCATTGTATTAACCAGAGTTTTGCCAGTGGTTACTATGCTTTTGAAACTTTTGCCAACCGCACAGCCAAGCACCCAGAGATTGCTGAGCTGTGGGGAGAAGCCAAGCAAAAATCCAAACCAAGTCATTTTTCTTTTGAAAACGCTGTCCAATTCGCTTTGCAATCTTAATCAACAGTGTTTTTCGTAAGCCCTTGGCTCGAGCGAAAGCTGTGGCAATGAGTCGGACACTGTAAAGATAACCAGAGAAGAATCAGGAATGTATTGCAATAAACTTGACAAGACCAGACTCAGGTTTTATCATCCTTGTTGTTCAAGCCGAAAGCCATTCACTTTTGGCACTCGAGGACAGACATGAACCCAGAACGGTACACCGAACTAGCCTTACAAACCCTGCAAAGCGCCCAAGCCAAAGCCCAAACCATTGGCAATTCTCAACTCTTGCCAGCCCATGTGCTGTTGGCAGCGCTCGAGTCCGACAATCCAAGTCAGCGGATGCTCGAGTTGGCGGGTGGTAAGCCACAACAAGCCAACATCAGTTTGGAGAAATTCCTACAAGCCCAACCCAAAACCTCGAGCAACGCCGGGCAGTTTGCGGCTCAAGAATTTGCTCGAGGTTTAGAACGGGCAGAAAGTATTGTTAAAGAACTTGGCGATGCTTTTATTGGCGCAGATGCCCTGTTTCTTGCCATGCGCGAGCAGTTTGTTACCTCCGATTTACCCAGTGCCAAAGACCTACGCCAAGCCCTCGAGAACATGCGCCAAGGGAGAAAAGTGGACAGCAAAACCGCCGAAACAACTTTTGAAGCCCTTGCCAAGTACGGTGTGGATTTAACTTCCAGCGCTCGAGATGGCAAACTTGACCCTGTGATAGGGCGCGATGAAGAAATCCGTCGCATCATGCAGATTTTGCTGCGTCGCACCAAGAATAACCCTGTGGTGATTGGTGAACCCGGTGTTGGTAAAACTGCCATTGCCGAAGGTTTAGCCCAGCGAATCGTCAAAGGTGATGTACCAGACGGCTTAAAGCATAAACGCATTGTCAGCTTAACTGTGGGTACACTGCTGGCAGGTGCAAAATTCCGAGGCGAGTTTGAAGAGCGCTTAAAGGCAGTGATGCAGGAAGTTGCCCAAGCTGGTGGACAGATTATTCTCTTCATAGACGAACTTCACACCATTGTTGGGGCTGGCAAAACCGAAGGCAGCCCAGATGCGGGCAACATGCTCAAACCCGCTTTGGCTCGAGGCGAACTGCACCTGATTGGTGCGACGACCTTAAAAGAATACCGAGAAATCGAAAAAGACGCAGCGCTCGAGCGACGTTTCCAACCAGTATTTATCTCTGAACCGAGTGTCGAGGACACCATCAGCATTTTGCGTGGCATCAAAGAGCGTTACCAAGTGCATCACAATGTCGAAATCACCGACCCTGCTGTGGTGGCGGCTGCCACGCTTTCTAATCGCTACATCGCTGATCGCCAATTGCCAGATAAAGCCATTGACCTGATAGACGAAGCCGCCGCTCGGCTGCGGATGCAACTCGAATCCAGCCCCGAGGAAATTGATTCACTCGAGCGCCGCAAATTGCAACTCGAGATTGAGCAGCAAGCCCTGCAAAAAGAAAAAGATGAAGATTCCGCCCGTCGTCTCGAGGATTTACGCCGCGAGCTTCAAGATGTCAGCGCCAAAACCGAGGGACTGCGCTCAGAGTGGGAAGTTGAACGGGCAGAGTTAATGACCCTCAAAGAGGCTCGAGAAAAACTGGATTTGGTGCGGGTGCAAATCGAACGCGCCGAGCGTGAATATGACCTTTCTAAAGCGGCTGAACTGAAATACGGCACGCTGCCACAACTCGAGCTTGAAGTTCGCAACTTGGAGAAAAAACTCAAAAGCGCTAAATTTGCCTCGAGCCAAGTCACCGAAAACGACATCGCCGAGATTGTGGCACGTTGGACTGGCATTCCCGTGGCGCGGTTGCTCGAGGGTGAGCGCGAGAAACTGCTTCGTCTCGAGTCTGAACTGCACCGCCGAGTGATTGGACAGCAAGAAGCTGTTCGCGCTGTCTCAGATGCGATTCGCCGCTCGAGGGCTGGTTTGTCTGACCCCAAGCGCCCGATTGGCAGCCTGATGTTCCTTGGACCAACCGGTGTCGGTAAAACCGAACTTGCCAAAGCGCTGGCTGCCTTTTTATTCGATACCGAAGATGCCCTGACCCGCCTTGACATGTCCGAATACATGGAAAAACACAGCGTTAGCCGTTTGATTGGTGCGCCTCCCGGTTATGTTGGTTACGACGAAGGCGGACAACTGACCGAAGCTGTGCGCCGCCGCCCATATGCAGTTATTCTGCTGGACGAAATCGAAAAAGCCCACCCTGATGTCTTTAACACCCTGCTTCAAGTGCTGGACGATGGTCGTTTAACCGATGGTCAAGGTCGCACCGTGGACTTTAAGAACACCGTCATTATCATGACCAGCAACATTGGCAGCCCGATGATTCTCGAGGCAGCCAAAAACGGCGGTGTGACAAGGGGCGTGCGCGAAGATGTGCAGAAGTTGTTAAGTCAGCACTTCCGCCCTGAATTCCTCAACCGCGTGGATGAAATTGTCGTCTTCGATGCCCTGAGCGTTCATCAAATGCGCGACATTGTAGACATTCAACTCCACGGACTGCGCTCAAGACTGCTCGAGCGTGGCGTTCACCTCGAGTTATCCGACCTTGCCAAAGACCACTTGGCAGGAATGGGATTCGACCCAGCTTATGGCGCTCGACCACTGAAACGCACGATTGGGCGTGAACTCGAAACGCCAATTGCCAAGCGCATCCTAGGGGGTGAAGTACCAGATAACTCGAGCTTGTTGGTGGATTACTTTGACGGGCAGTTTAGTTTCGGCTCGAGAATAGCCAATTGATGTTCACACGCCAAAAATTTTAGCAACTTCTACCGAGAACCCCGGTATGATCTCAGGAAATTCCAGAATGTCGCTCGCCTCGAGAACAAAAATGTCTTTTTTAGTGCGGTACACGGTGATGTTGGCTTTTCGAGGATTCAGGAGCAACACCATTCTCGAGCCAAATTCAAGCCACATCAATGCCTTATCGTGACTTTCGGTGTACAAATCGTTCGGTGAGATGGTTTCCACAGCTACATCGGGGGCAATTGGAATAAAACCTTTGGGAATCCCGCCCAAATCTGCGATTCGGGAAGCTGAAATAAATGCAATATCTGGCGCTCGTACCGTATCAGGGCTGCGATCCACAATAAAGCCTGTTTCGGCGGCACACACTTTACCCAATTTGTTTTCAGAAACCACTCGAGCTAAGCGCCAAGAAAGTTCCATTGTCACATCACCATGTTCTCCGCCGCTCGCCATAAGTTCCTTTAACTCCCCCTTGACCAGCTCCAAACGCCGCCCGTTGTGGGGCAGCACCTCGAACATTTCAGCGGTCATCAGGTTGGTGGCAGCCAGTGTCATGCGTTAAGTATAGCATTCAAATCCGTCAGGCTCGAGTTATGAACGCTTGAGGACGCTCCACCTCTGAACGCTCGAGTACATTGTTCCTCACAGATGGGCTGTATATTGTTTTTTGTTCGGCTCTAACCGCCTTTGAAGGAGGCACCCCCGTTGAAAATCAATCCATTTGTTATTTTTCTAGTGATTATCGCGCTGTTCTTTGCATTTAACGCTTTTAACCCCACAGGCTCGAGCGGTCGGCAAATCAGCTACACCAGTTTCCTGACTTTGGTTGAAGCTGGTAAAGTCGAAAGTGTTTCGATTACCGATAATTACTTAGAACTCAAAACCAAGCAGCAAGAAGAACTGATGCTGATCAACAATCGTCCAGCCACCTCGAGTACCTTTAATACGCTCTTGCCAAGTGTTGAGGCTCGAGACCCAGAACTGATTCCAACCTTAAAGAAGTACGAGGTCGCAATTCGAGCGCAGAATCCGTCGCCGTGGCTCGGTATCCTTTCGGCGTTCCTACCTGTCCTACTCATGCTTGGTATTTTCTGGTTTATCTTTATGCGTGGTCAAGGCGCTCAAGGGCAGGTCATGCAGTTTGGTCAATCAAGGGCTAAGCAGTACGGCAAGGAGAAAAAAGTTGCCACAATGTTCCCCGATGTGGCAGGTCACGAAGAAGTCAAGCGCGAATTGATCGAAGTCGTGGATTTCCTCAAAAACCCCGGTAAGTACCACGCGGTTGGCGCAGAAATCCCAAAAGGTGTGCTTTTGGTCGGACCTCCTGGCACTGGCAAAACCTTGTTGGCTCGAGCTGTGGCTGGAGAAGCTGGCGTGCCGTTTTTTACCGTCTCGGCATCTGAATTCATGGAGATGTTTGTTGGTGTTGGCGCGTCTCGAGTCCGCAGTTTGTTCGATGATGCCCGCAAAGCCAGTCCTGCAATTATTTTCATTGACGAGCTTGACAGCATTGGTCGTAAACGCGGTGCGGGAATCGGCGGCGGTCACGATGAACGCGAGCAAACCCTGAACCAAATTCTCACCGAAATGGACGGCTTTGATAAGCAAACCAGTGTGATTATCATGGCAGCCACCAACCGCCCTGATGTGCTGGACTCGGCGCTTCTGCGCCCGGGTCGCTTTGACCGTCAGGTTACGGTGGATTTACCAACCATGAAAGAACGCGAACAAATTGTTCAAGTTCACATGCGAAATAAACCAATTGACCCAGATGTCAATGTCGAAATGCTTTCCAAAATGACTCCAGGTATGAGCGGCGCAGATTTGAAGAACCTTGCCAACGAAGCTGCCCTCGAGGCAGCACGACGCGGCGCAACTCAAATCAAAATGGCGGATTTCTCGAGGGCGTTTGATAAAATCACGCTTGGTTTGGAACATGGCAGCATGATGATTTCTAAAGAGATGAAGCGCTCAACTGCATACCATGAAGCTGGTCATGCGGTGATTGCCCAAGTCTTGCCTCACGCCATGAAACCCGTCAAGGTCAGCATTGTACCGAGGGGTCGGACGCTTGGTGTGGCGATGTATGCCCCCGAAAACGAATCCGAGAT
>JAAFJQ010000048.1 GCA_013298185.1 Deinococcales bacterium | reverse complement strand
CAGTGGGTTGACCCATTTCAGCAAACTCGAGTGTTTTCTAACTCGAGTTTGTTTTTATTTCCTCTTGATCATCAATCTACAAAGCCAAACGAATACAGTACACTAAGCCATGCGTTTGCCGATTGGGATTCAGGATTTTACTCATTTACGCGAAGAAGGCTACTTATACGTGGATAAAACCATGTACATGATGCCGCTTCTCGAGGGTGGACGGTTTTTCTTGGCACGCCCAAGACGTTTTGGGAAATCTTTGCTGGCTTCGACCTTAAAAGCTGCTTTTGAAGGTCGTAAGGATTTATTTGCGGGTCTTTGGCTCGAGCATCGTTTTGATTTTGTTAAGCGTCCTGTCATTCGCCTTGATTTTGCAAACATCAGTTTCCGAGACCAAGCCCTGCAAAAAGGGATTATGGAATGGTTGCAGATTGTCGCTGCCGAATTTGATGTGCAACTGCACGGCGATACCATTTCCAGTGCTTTTCGCAATTTGATTCTCGAGTTGTCCAAAACCCAAAAAGTTGCGGTGCTGATAGACGAGTACGATAAACCCATCACCGATTACCTGCTCGAGCCAGTTAAACGTGCTGAACACCAAGCGGTGCTAAAAAGTCTGTACGGGGTTTTGAAACCAATGGATTCATCGCTGCACACTGTCTTATTAACTGGTGTCAGTAAAATCGGTAAGCTCAGTTTATTCTCGGATTTGAACAACCTCGAGGACATCAGCTTAAACCCCGATTTTGCTTTGATTTGTGGGTACAGCCAAACGGATTTACAAAATGCTTTTCAAGTTCGGCTCGAGGCAATTGCCATTCAAAAACAAATGAGCTTTGAGGCACTGCTCGAGCTTATTCGGTATTGGTACAACGGTTACTCGTGGGATGCTAAAAACAAGGTTTACTGTCCGTTTTCATTTTTGCTTTTCTTGAGAAACCCTGTTTTTAAGTCGTACTGGTATGAAACTGGCACACCCACGTTTTTACTCGATTTCATCAAAGCCGCGCAAATCAATCCTTTTATCTTTGAGCATATTGAATTACCCGATTCAGTTTTGGTCGCCACCGATGTTGAACGCATTGACCCACTTGGCTTGATGTTCCAAACAGGTTATTTGACGATTTCTAAAATCGAATCCGATGCCCTTGGGACTCGCTACACCTTAACCTACCCCAACGAAGAAGTGCGTCAGGCATTCTCGAGCAGTTTATTGGCGCAGTACAGTCAAACAGTGCCGAGTTACATTGGTAGCTTTAGTCTCGAGTTACAAAAGGCAATTACGCATTTGGATTGGAAGCAATTTTTCGCCACCATCAATCGGGTCTTAGCCGCGATTCCATATGAAATTTTTCCTAAACGAGAGGATTACATTCATTCCTTGGTGCATCTGATGCTGATTAGCACAGGCTACAAAACCCAAAGCCAAGTGCAAACGGCGAATGGGCGCATAGACACCCTGCTCGAGACACGGACACATACCATTATTTTTGAATACAAATTAAAAGGCACAGCCAAAAGCGCCTTAAAGCAAATCGAAACGGCTGGTTATGCCGATGGTATGACTCGAGCTGTGGTGAAAGTCGGGGTGCGTTTTGACCTCGAGAAAAAACAGATTACTGGCTGGGCAATAGGCTAAATCAAGCTGTCACGCTCCAGTCATGCTGCCTTTGCTAAAGTAAAAACATGAAAAAACAAATCCTTATTTTTGGACTCCTGTGCTTACTGACAGTCTCGAGCGCACAAAACGGATTTTCAATTTCAGGCACGCTCTTTGCACGGGCTGGCTCGAGCCTGAGCAGTACGTATGTGGTTGGTTGTTATGTCATCAATGATGACTGCGACGAACAAGGCAGCGAAATTGTTCAAGTCAGTAGCAACTCGAGCAGCGCCGCGTACACCCTTGGTGGCTTGGTGCAGAACCGCGAGTACCTGATGCTGGCATGGCGCGACCTGAACAAAAACCAAGAGATAGACAAAGGCGATGAGCTGGGCGTTTCACAGGTCGGTGGGAAAGCCGTGGAAATCAAAGCTCCAGCCCAAAGAATAGATTTGCGCTTGGCATTGTTTAATGGCGATTTTGATGCGCTGCTGAATCAAGCCGAGCAACCACCTGCGCCAACCCAAACAGGGGCTTTGGTGCTGAGTGGGACAGTGCGCCCCGCTGGTGGCTCGAGCCTAAGCAATACAGCTGTGATTGCCAGCATTTGGGAAAACGGTCAATACAATCAAAGCCGCTCAAAGGCTGTAAGCCTTGATAACGCTGGGCGGTTCAACCTTGCGAACCTCGAGAAAACCGCGTATGTGTTGTTCGCTTGGCGAGATTTGGACAATAACGGTACAGTTAATTCCGCCGATGAAGTTGCGCCGTACCGTGTGAATGGCAAGTTGGCACTTGTCACACCGCCAACTCAGAATATTACCCTGCAATTTGAAAAAGGCGACTCGAGCTTAGATGCTTTGGTGGATTTGACCATGTCAAGAAGCAACCCACCAGCCAACAATACAAACACCGCAACAGGTTCTATCCCTCGAGAATTACTTGGTGAGTTTTCCACCACAAGTACAACCTTGACCAGTTTTTACAACCCTGCAACTGGTTCTTTTGCACCGCCAAGTGGCAATGCTCAAAATTTCGAGTTTTTTGCTGATGGAACATACACCGAAGCTAACCTGATTCAAAGCACCTCGTTCAGTTGTACCACCAGCATTTTTATTTTCAGAAAAGGCACTTTTATTGTGAATGGCGCTCAAATGACTCGAGCTGCGAAGTCAGGCACGGAAATTTTAAGAAAATCTTGTTACCCCGAAGATAACCGTGAAAACCCCGCCAAGCTGGATACTGTAAAAGGCACATGGCGTTTTGGAGCAGATTCGCAAAATGCAGCAATTGTTTACTTGTACTTAACTGGTCGAGATGGAGCAGAAGAAGCATTTCGCAAGATCAAGTAATACCATCACTCGAGCCACACCCTAGGAGGAACAAACTGGGTTGAGATTGAATTTGGCAACTTTCGCCAGAGGTTTACTTTTAGACATTCAGATGAAAGTACGTACTCTGCACCATCCCACCCAATGAGTTGACATCGGCTAACATTTTTTCCAAAGCATCTTTGGTGGTGAGGTCGGCTACTTCGGCATGTTCGATTCGCGCCAGCAACCAATTGGTTTCACGCTGAATTTTTTGGGCATTGGGTAGTTTTTTCAGGCTGTCGCGCACACCTTCGACGGCGTAAATCACGCTGCGTGGGAAGGTCGAATCTAGTAGCAGAAATTCAGCTATATTCTGTGGCTCGAGCCTCGTGTGGTAGCGCTTGCGGTAGGCTTCGTATGCCGAAACGGTCTTCAGGAGCGCCATCCATCGGTGGTTCTCGAGAGCTTCAGCGACCACGCTTGTACCGGTTTTTTGGTAACGCACTTGCAAAATTCGCAATAAATTATCGGCACGTTCAATCAGTTGCCCTAGGCGCAAAAATTGCCAGCCTTCGTCGCGCAGTAGGGTTGAAAGCGCAATCCCAAAAAACAAATGGCTGGTGTCGCGCACGCGGTTGCAGTATTCGTGCAGGGCATCGTTTGCCATGATTGCGTCGGTGTCAAAACAAAGTTCGTGGTACGCCTTGTTGATACACTCCCACATCTCGCTCGAGATTCGGTCGCGTAAACTGCGGGCGTTTTCACGGGCTTGGGTCAGGGTGCTGCGGATGCTCGAGGGGTTGTATAAATCAAATGCCAGCCAAAATGGCACACTTTTAGAATCGGCTTTGGTGTGGTGCTGACGAAATTCTTCTTGGCTGCCTGTAATGGTTAAGAGTGGCGACCACTGCTCTTGGACCAAATTGCCACCCTCGAGCGTGGCGTAGTAATTGACATCGAGTAAGCGCGAAGCACTTTCGGCGCGTTCAATGTACCGCGCAATCCAAAATAAATTCTCTGCGACTCGAGATAACATTTAGCGCCTCCTTTGTTGGGTTTGTTGTTGAGATTGCTGCATTTGCGTTTGCGAACCAGCTTCCTCGAGAACCCAAGTGTCTTTGCTGCCGCCACCTTGGCTGGAATTGACCACCAAGCTACCGCGTTTAAGCGCAACTCGAGTCAGACCGCCCGGAATAATCGTGACTTTTTCGCCGCACAGGATATACGGGCGCAAATCAATGTGGCAGGGTTCCATTTTACCGCTGTCGGGGTAGTAGGTCGGGTGTCTCGAGAGGGGAATCACGGGTTGGGCAATGTAATTTCTGGGGTTGGCTTTGACTTGTTCCATATAGGCTTTGATTTCTTCGGAGGTGCTGGCAGGTCCAACCAACATGCCGTAACCACCCGCTTCTCCGACTGCCTTAAAGACCAATTCGGCAGGTTTGGAAAGCATCGTCTCCAAGTCAGCTTTGTCCCAACCAAGCAGGGTCGGAACGTTGCCCAGAATTGGTTTTTCGCCCAAGTAGTACTCGATCATTTTCGGCACGTAAGCATAAACGGCTTTGTCATCGGCGACACCAGCTCCAACTGCGTTGGCAAGCGCAACTTTGCCGTTTTTATAGACCTCGAGTAAGCCCGGTACACCTAAAGCACTGTCTTTTCTAAATGCCACAGGGTCAAGGAAATCATCGTCCAAGCGGCGATAAATCACATCCACTTGCGCCTTGCCTGTGGTGGTTCGCATCCAAACCCGACCATCAGAAACAAATAAATCCCGCCCCTCGACCAGTTCTACACCCATTTGTTGCGCCAAGAAAGCGTGTTCAAAGTACGCCGAGTTGTACATGCCGGGGGTTAAGACCACCACAGTTGGGTTTTCTTTGCCAATGGCTAAGGAGCGCAGCACCTCGAGCAGGACGGTGGTGTAATGCTGCACAGGGCGCACATTCATCCCCTCAAATAAACCGGGCAAGGTGCGGGTCAGGGCGGTGCGGTTTGCCAAGACATAGGAAACGCCGCTTGGAGTGCGAAGGTTATCCTCGAGAACCAAGTATTCACCACGTTCGTTGCGAACCAAATCCGAGCCGACGATATGGGTAAAAACCCCGAGCGGCAATTTATGATTAAAAACCTCGCGGCGAAAATTGCTACACGACAAGACCAATTCTTTTGGTATGACATGATCGGCTAGGATGGCTTGGTTGGTGTAAATATCGCGCAAAAAAGCATTCAGTGCCAGCACGCGCTGGGTTAAGCCGCGTTCCAAATGCGCCCATTCTGCGGCTGGGATGATGCGCGGCACAGGGTCAAAAGGAAACGTGCGCTCTGTGCCTTGGGCGTCGCCATAGACCGTAAAGGTAATCCCTTGGTTACGAAACGTCAGGTCAGAGGCGGCTCTGCGCCGCTCGAACTCTGGTTTGGGGATGCTGTTCATCCGTTCTAAGATGCTGGCGTAATGCGCTCGAGGTTCTGCACTACCCTGCGCTCGAGGTTCTGTGCCATCGAACATCTCATCGAAGAAGCCATTGGGGTTGTAATCACCAAACATGGAAGATTATACAGGTTTGTTTAGCACACAACCAAATTGATTTTTCTATGCACCACTTGACAACTGGAAGCCTTTCCGTTTAGTCTTATAAAACCGGTTACAAAACCAAAACCAAAAGGATTCCCAATCATGTCCAAAGTGACAATCCAAGAAGTCGCACGTAATGCCGGTGTCTCCAAAGGCACAATTTCTCGTGTACTCAACGGTAGAGACGGCGTGAATCCAGACACCCGAAGTCTGGTGCTTGGCGTGGTTGAACGGCTTGGCTATGTGCCGGATCCTGGCGCTCGACAATTGGCTCGTCGTGGTCGCCATGTAATCGGTTTAGCTTTGGATTCCGATGAACGCCGAGGCAGTACCTATTACGGGATTCTGCGCGATGCCCTCGAGGAGCGCTTATCCAGCGAAGGGTACAGCACACAAATTCAGCGCGAGAACCAATTGGCAACTGATTTGGATGGCGTGATTCTGCTGGGTGTGCATCTGGACGACCCTCGCCCGACGCTGCTCGAGCAGCAACGCACTCCTTTTGCTATGGTTGGACGCAGCTTAGAACGCCAATCTTGGGTGGATGTGGACAACCACGGTGGCTTGCTGGCAGCCGTTAAGCACCTGACCAACCTTGGGCATAAACAAATTGCCCACCTGACTGGGGCGCATACAGGGCAAGCCAGTGTGCAACGTCTCGAGGGTTATCGGGCTGGTATGCAGAGTGCTGGGCTTGAACTGAATAAACAACTGATTTGGGATGGTGATTTCAGCGAACTCGGTGCATACCGCGCCGTGCGCCGTGCGCTTGACGCAAACCTGAGTTTCACTGCTATTGCAGCTTCTTCCGACGAAATGGCAATTGGGGCTATCGCTGCGCTCGAGGATGCTGGTCAGCGCGTCCCTTGGGATGTCAGCGTGACCGGTTTTGATGATTTACCAATGGCTGCCAAAGCCAACTTAACCACTGTGCGCCAACCAATTTTTGATGTGGGTATACGCGCCGCCGAACTGCTGCTCGAGCGCATGAGTGGTAAACCCGCCTCGAGTGCCTTGGTGGCAACCACTTTGCTGGTGCGGCACTCCACCGCAGCACTATTAAACGAACCTCTTTTCAAGGTCAAAACATAGACCTCATTTTTTACTGGTTGATTTTCGGCATTCGTCTTTAATTCTTTTGGAGGAGTTATGAAAAAGCGGTTCTTAGGTTTAAGTGTGGCATTCGGCGCAGCTGTGCTGGCAAGCAGCATGGTTCAAGGACAAAGCAACACCATCACCATTGGTGGATACGATGGAGCAACCGATACCGCTTTGGTCAGCGAATTGATTGCGAAATTCGTGAAACCCAAACTGGCAGCTGATGGCGTTGATGTGAAATACGTGCCAACCGCCGATTTTGGTAAAGCCATCCAAACGCAACTGTCAAGCGGCACAGCTCCAGATTTGTTCTACTTAGAAGATTTTGCTGCCAAAAGCCTGATCTCGAGCGGAAAGATCATGCCATTGAACGGTATGGTCAACCTAAAGGATTTCTTGCCCAGCTTAAACAGCGTCTTCTCGAGCGGCGGTAAGCAATACGGTATTGCCAAGGACTTCAATACGTTAGTCATGTACTACAACCGCGACTTGTTCGATCAAGCCAAAGTGTCTTACCCAGATGCCGATGATACTTGGAATGATTTCACCACCAAGATCACCAACGTGCAAAAAGCCCTTGGTAAAGGCTTTGCTGGTACTTGCTTCCCCGGCTCGTATGACCGCTTTGGTGCTTTTGCTGCCAGCACTGGTTGGAAGCCAATCCTCAGTGGTAAAACCACGATTTTGGATGCCAACTTTAGACGCGCCTTCACCTGGTACACCAACCTTGTGAAAAGCGGCGTAGCCGTCAAACCAAGCCAAATCAACGCTGGTTGGGGTGGCGACTGCATGAAGAGCGGCAAAGTCGCAACAGCCTTTGAAGGCGGTTGGGCATTGGGCTTCTTGCGTGACCAAGCACCAAACCTCAAGTACGGCACGACCTTGTTGCCACGTGACCCAACCAGTGGCAAGCGCGGCAACCTGATCTACACCGTGGCATGGGCAGTCAACAACGGCACCAAGAACAAAACTGCTGCCATCAAAGTGCTGAACGCTTTGACCAGCGTCGAAGCCCAACAATTTGTCTTGCGCGGCGGTCTGGCACTCCCAAGCCGTATTTCCTTGCAAGACGATCCATACCTGAGCGGTACAGGTGTTGAAAACGTCGCCTTCCGAAATGTCTTTAAGGGCGCATCTGACGGCAATGCTGTTCCATTTGCACCTGATCGCTTCGGTGGCGACTGGTTCCGTGGTATTGACGAAGCATTGAACTCGGTCATGGACGGTCAAAAGACAGTTGACCAAGCTGTGCGTGATGCACAACGTTCCATCAACACGGTTATGGCTCGCTAAAAACCCGCACTCTCGTAGGGGCGCAGTACGCTGCGCCCCTACACAAATTGAATCGCTCGAGCCAGCCTCGAGCCAACCCACACCCAAAGGAGCTTGTTATGAGTGGAAAAGCTCGAGAGAACCTGACGGCGTTCTTGTTTTTGCTGCCATTTTTAATCGGCATTATTGTCTTTTTTGCTTTTGCTTTTGTGCGTACTGCGTATTATTCGACCACCAATTACAATTTGTTTGAGAAGAATGACTTTGTAGGGTTGAGCAATTTTACTGGTGTATTCAACGACCCGCTTTTTGTTCAAGCCATGATTAACACTTTTTCTTTTTCTGTTTTTACGACTTTAATTCAAACCGTTGGTGCGTTGCTCTTAGCTATCATCATGAATCAAAAACTCAAAGGCATTGGTTTTTTTCGCACGGCGTATTACTTTCCAAGCATCGCTTCGAGCGCTGTGACTGTCATGATTTTTATTTGGTTGTTTCGCCCGACAGGTCTGATTTCGTATATCGCGGTGAGTGTCAGTAATTACATGCCGCTGATTCTGACGACGCTTGTGATTACGGCTGTGGCACAAGCCGCCCAAGTGGCGTTTGAGCGCTCGAGAGGTTTACCTGCCACACCATTTGACCCTGCTTTGTTGGTGGTTTCTTTGATTGTTGGTGTGGTTGGCGCGGTGGGCTTAAACGCTGCTAATGTGGTGCAGATTGGTAATGCACAACCAGAACCGCTTTTGTGGCTTTCGAGGCTTGATAAATTCCTTGGTTTTATTCCTTACCCAATACTGATGACGATCATCATGAACAGTTTTACCACCATTCCCACGTTGATGCTGACTTTCTTAGCGGGTTTACAAGGCATTCCGCAAAGTGTTTACGAAGCCGCCAGCATTGATGGCGCAAATCCACTCCAACAAATTTTGTATGTGACCGTACCAATTTTGCGCCCAGTGACCTTTTATGTGATTTCAGTGGGAATCATTGGAACATTTCAAATGTTTGACCAAGCCGCGCTTTTGGGTGGAACAGCTCCACTCGAGGGAACAATCACCTTGGCGTTCTATGTCTATAACAGCGTCTTTAGAGGCGGGGCGGAATCCTTGGTTGGTTATGCCAGTGCTGCTGCCCTGATTTTAGCGGGCATCACCCTGATTTTGTTGCAACTGCAACGTCGTTTCTTTGTATCCGATGAGGGGGTCTCCAAATGAGCGCTCCAAGCCAAAAAATCGTGCGTTTCCAAGGTGTCGAAGTTACCGAGAACTGGTTGGCACGTCGCCGTTGGTCATATGCGATGCTGATTTACGGATTACTGCTGTTCTTCTCAATTATTTTCATGGGTCCGCTTCTGATGGGCGCACTCTCGAGCCTTAAAGTTGACCCGCTCGAGAGTCCACCAAGGGTCTACTTTGAAGAACTACGTCCACGCAACTGGTCGGCTGCTTGGACACTGGGTTCACAAAGCAGTGGCAACCCGTGGACAGGTGGAATTCGCCCAGGTGCAACGGTGCCATTTTATGCCAGTTACCTTGTGCCAGAAACCGTCTTAAAAACGGGTGAGACTCCAAAGCCGCTTTCTGCCATCATCCCACGCTTACGCCCAGGAGCTGGGGCAGCCGCACTTGGTAATTTTGTCTATGCCAACGATTATGTGCAGATCAAAGACCTGAAAGTGGCTCGTACCGAAGCTGCCAAAATGCCCGATGGTAAACCCGCTACTCGAGTGACTTACGAATGGAACATTATTTATCCTCAAGATGCAAAAAATGTGGATGATCCAAGCAAACCTGCCCCGTTTATTTCACGTACACCCATGACCATCGAAGCAGAACGCGGTTATATCTTTGAAAGTGCCACGCTTGACCCGTCACGCAAAGAAAACCCGCAAGCCAAAAACGAAGAAGTGCCTTATGAGTACCCAAAAATCCAGAGTTATGTCAATGTCTCACCTGGGTTTTTCTCGTATGTGCTACGAAATTACTTCCGTGTCTTTGAAGATGTCCGTTCGCAAACCACAGGCAACAGCTTGTTCTTACAATGGATTTTTAACTCGTTTTTGGTGGTTTTCTTAAAAACCATTGTCACACTGATTATTGCTTGCTTGGCGGGTTATGCCATTGCCCGCCTCGAGTTTGCTGGAAAGAACATCTTATTTATCTTGGTGCTGTTTATCATGACTGTGCCGGGGCAAGTGACATTCATTAGTAATTACTTGATTCTTAAAAATCTAGGCTTAATCAACTCCGTGATTGGCTTAACAATTTCAGGCATTGTCGTCGCAGGGCAAGTGTTTTTTATGAAACAATTCTACGAAACCCTGCCTAGGGAAATCGAAGAAGCCGCCAAGATAGACGGCGCGACCCCATTCCAGATTTTCTGGAAGATTATCATGCCACTCACCACCCCAGCCCTAGGCGCACTCACCATCATGACCGCCCAAGGTGCATGGAACGAGTATTTCTGGGCATTGATTGTCTTGCAAAGCCCCCAAGATACTTTCACCCTGCCGATTGGCTTAAACAGTTTTAACCGCTTATACGGAAACGCTGGCGACCAAGGGCTGATTCTAGCTGGGGCAATTGTTTCGGCAATTCCTGTCATTGTGCTGTTCGCTGTTTTCCAACGCTACTTCGTAGCCAGCGCTGCCACCACTGGCGGTAAGGAGTAAAAAAGCCACTAGCGGCTAGTTGTTAGCTTCTAGCTCGAGTTGAATAGGTGATTGTGTTGGTGTTCTCGAGTTTTTATTTTCAAACCCATCAGCTTCTCAAAGCTAGAAGCTAGGAGCTAGGAGCTACAAACCTTATGCGTCTAAAAGAAAACACCATGTACCTCGTTGCGGATCGTCTTGGGCAAATCTCGGGTGGCGATACTGGTTTATTTGACCGTGATACTCGCTTTCTATCGCATCTCGAGTGGAGGATTGGTGGGGAGTCTCCCACGGTACTGTCCACCCATACCCCCGAGCCTTTTCGTTTCTCGCAACATGCCACCGAGCATGGGTTGGGTCCGACACAACGCCTCGAGTTTCGCCGTAAGGGCTGGCTGAGTGGTGCAGCGTATGAAGAAACCATTCGGATTCGTGCCTTTGACCAACTCGAGTCACACAATTATTGGGGACGGATGCTACCTGATATTTCCAAACTCGAGCTGCATATCAACGCCGATTTTTCTGACTTGTTCGAGGTGCGCGGATTGCCGCGTATCGCTAAGGATGTGCGCTTAACGGTTCTCGAGACTGGTTTGTTGTACGAATACGCTGGTCGTGACAACATAGCTCGAGCTGTGCTGGTCGAAATCTCACCCATGGGTCGGCTCGAGGAGATTGAACTCAGCGCTGACTCGAGTTACCCGATTACGTTTGATACTGAATCTCATGGCGATGGCGCAACCGATACCACTCCAGTCACCAACACTGCTCGAGCCTTGCATTGGGATATTCCCGCTTCGGGTTTGGATTTAACCGTGCGGGTCACACCAAGTCGAAATGGTCAAACCCGAACTCAGAAATCTCGAGAGAACCTTGAAGCTGAGTACCGCGCATGGCGTGAAAGAAGCACAGTGCAACTCGGTAATCCCTTGGTTCAAAGGGTTTTTGACCGCTCGAGCGAGGATTTACGCGCCTTGATTTTTGATACCGAACAAGGCAGTCTACCAGCCGCCGGAATTCCATGGTACGTCGCACCATTTGGACGTGACCCGATCATCGTTGGTTTGTTCAGTGTGCCTTGGTATCCGGAAATCGCCAAAGGCACATTGCAGTATTTGGGCGCGAAGCAAGGACAAGTCATCAACCCTAAAAACCTCGAGTACCCCGGTAAAATCCTGCACGAAGAACGCAACGGCGAAGCGGCATTGACAGGGCGCATCCCTTTTGAGCGTTATTACGGCACGGTGGATGCCACTCCGCTCTGGGTTTGCTTACTCGAGGAATACCGCGCTCACACCTTAGACCTTGAGACGGTGCGGTCACTCGAACCGAATTTAGCTGCGGCACTGGCTTGGATGCAGTCCGAAGATGCCGACCCCGATCAAGATGGTTTTATTGAATACACCCCGCATCAGGGTGGGATCACCAATCAAGTTTGGAAGGATTCAGGCGACAGCACTTTTGATGAAAACGGCATGGACTTAAAGAAAAACGTTGCCGTGATCGAAGTCCAAGCCTATGCCTACCGCGCTTACCTCAGTGCCAGTGCAATTTACACTGCTTTGGGTGACTCGAGCGAGGCTGAAATTTACAACAACAAAGCCGAAATGCTCAAAACCAAATTCGATGCCGCCTTTTGGCTGCCCGATTTAGAAACCTATGCCCATGCGCTGGATGAACACAAACGCCCAGCTCGAGTTTTGGTTTCTAACCCCGGACATGCGCTCTGGGCTGGGATTGTGCCACCAGAACTTGCACCGCATCTGGTCAAAACCCTGTTCTCGAGCCAACTCTGGAGCGGCTGGGGCATTCGCACCCTCGGGCAGGGAATGCCGCGAT
Organism: Deinococcales bacterium; assembly: GCA_013298185.1. Taxonomy (GTDB): domain Bacteria; phylum Deinococcota; class Deinococci; order Deinococcales; family JAAFIG01; genus JAAFIG01. Next base: position 8,043 of record JAAFJQ010000048.1, on the reverse strand, counting down.
ACAACCCTGTTTCTTATCACAACGGTTCGGTTTGGAGTCATGATAACGCCATCACTGCCCTTGGGCTTGCCAAATACGGCTTTGGTGAAGAAGTCAACAAATTGGTGGCAGCTCAACTCGATGCTGCTGCCCTCTCGAGCGATGCAAGGCTCTCAGAACTGTTCGCTGGCTTTCAGCGCGAAGAAACCCAAGGGCTGCCCTCGAGTCCGCCTGTGCCGTACCCTGCTGCCTGTCACCCACAAGCATGGGATGCGGCTGCGCCATATGCTTTCTTAAGTGCGGCGCTCGAGTGCGATGCTGTTCCTGAAGCGTGGGGCAAACTCGAGGTGCGCTTATTAAGAGCTGGTCAAGTCACAAAAATCCGCTAGAATAAAGCCATGACTGCACTGCTCGAGCAACCACAACACGCGGGTCGTTTGATGCGTTTTTCACTCAGCTTGTTTGAGCAGATGCTCGAGCTTGGTCTGATTGCCGATGATGCTCGAGTCGAACTTCTTGATGGTCAGATTGTAGAATTACCCGAGATGAACCAGCCACACGTCAATGCGATTAAACACCTATACGATGGCTTGCAACGCATTTTCTCCACTCGAGCCGATGTGTATGCCCAAAGCCCGATTCGTTTACCCAGTGATGGTCGCCCATTGCCTGCTGTCTTCATGGTGCATCTAGGTGCAGGTTTACTCGAGACTCCAAACCCAGAATCAGTGTACTTATTGATTGAAGTGGCAGCCTCGAGCCTAAATGAAGATCGCAAAACCAAACTGGCTTTATATGCTCGGGACAACATCAAGGAATACTGGATTCTGAATTTGGTAGACAAGCAACTCGAGATTTACCGCGACCCAAAAGATGAAACGTATATAACACCTTTGGTTTTAGAGTATGGGCAACTCGCCACTTCTTTGGCATTTCCAAACAACCCAATTGATTGGTTCTCGAGTTTAGAACCAAGCGGAGGTTCACAATGACAGCTTTGCTTGAACGGCTCGAGGAACAAAAAATCGATTCTGCTTTAACCCCTAAAAAATCAGATTCGTATTTTTTTCATGTCACCGCGCAAATGTTTGACCAAATGATCGAAACAGGTGTGATAGACCACGAATCGCGGGTTGAACTGCTGGATGGAAATTTAGTGGAGATCGAAGAAATGAAACCAGAACACATTGATAAAATGGATGTCCTCAATCAAAGGCTTGTGCTTCAATTCCATTCCAAAGCCAGAATTTCTTGTCAGAATTCTATTGATTTACCGTTAGATGGCAGACCCCTGCCGGATTTTGCCCTGGTACATAAAGATCGTCCTCGAGGGCGTTATACACTTCCTGAAGATGTTTATTTGCTGATCGAAGTGGCTGACACCAGTTTACAAAAAGACCGCGATTGGAAAACAATGATTTATGCTCGAGATGGCATCAAAGAGTATTGGATTCTCAACTTAAAAAACAATTCACTCGAGGTGTACCGCGACCCTGAAGAAGCCCGTTACACCACCAGTTTCACCTTAAAAGTCGGGCAACTTGCGACTTGTTTGGCATTCCCGAACGACCCAATTGATTGGTTCTCTGGTTTAGAAGATACCATTGTTTTAACAGGTTAAGATACCATTGTTTTAACAGGTTAAAATACCCCTGTGCGATTGATTCCAGATGGAACACGGTACTACCCACCCCAAGACGAAGCATGGCGTGAACGCTTAAGCAGCCAACTCGAGCAGGTGCTGCATGGCTGGGGCTATGACCCTGTGCAAACCCCGTCGCTCGAGGTTTTTAACCCAACTCATCCGCTGGCAGACAAAGGCTTTAAGCTGGTAGACCGAGACGGCACGGTGCTGATGCTGCGTGGTGAGTACACCACCAGTGTGGCGAATCTGGTGCAGACCTTGCCACAACCAACCTACCCTGTGCGTTTGCGTTACACGGGTACACTCTGGGTTCGTACCCGAGATGCCGAACTTGGACGGCAACGCGAATACACCCAAGTTGGTGCTGAATTGCTTGGGGTCGCTACGCCACTTGCCGATGCTGAGATTCTTTTTTTAGCCCTCGAGTGTTTAGATGCGGTGGGTTTTCCCAAAGCAGCTGTGGAAATTGGGCATCCGGGGTTTGTCAAGGCGGTGCTTGAAGCCACGAACCTCGAGCCAACTGAAATTGCTTTGCTTCGCACAGCGGTTCACCGCAAGAACGCTTCTGAACTTCATGGGCTGCTCGAGCAGTACCAAGTACAGGGACAAACCCGCCAAGCGGTGCTGCGTTTAATAGATTTGTACGGCGATGTTGGCGTTCTCGAGGAAGCCGCTGAAATTGCTATTTCAGATGCCGCCAAAGCCGCCCTCGAGGAAGTTAGAGCGGTGGCTGCTTTACTACCCCCTGAACGTTTCTTATTTGACCTTGGCATTGCTCGGGGGCTGGATTATTACACTGGTATGATTTTTCAAGCCTATACCCCTGATTTTGGGCAACCCCTGTGCGGCGGTGGACGTTACAACGCTGGATTGCCAGCCGTTGGCTTCTCGGTGGGCTTAGAACGCCTGATGACCGCCCTTGGCGAAGCCCCAAGTTTGGAGACAGCCATTGCCATCAGCACTTCCCTGGCAGCAGCTCAGGGCTTACGAGCCAAAGGACAGCGTGTGATTCAAGCCTGGACGCACGACCAAGCTCAACTCGAGGCAGCGGCTCAAGCATGGGGCGTACCGTATTTGATTCTCGAGAAACAAACCATTCGCCTTTCTGATGGTGCAACTGTGCAATTGGAGGACTTATGAATTCCAAACCCACAGCTCACAGCTCACAGCTCACAGCTCAAAGCTCAAAGCTCACCCTTGCCATTCCCAGCGGCGAGCGCAGCAAAGCCTTTGCCCTGCGGACTTTACGCCAAGCTGGACTCGAAATCCCCGAACTCGAGGACAGCCGCAGTTTGCGTTTTGAATTTCCAGATGTCACGTTGCTGTTGGTTAAAGACCCCGATGTCCCCGTTTATGTGGATGTTGGCGTAGCCGATTGCGGCGTGGTTGGCAAAGACTGGATTCTCGAGTCTGGACGCGACAATTACGAACCGGTGGACTTGGGCGGCAACCAGTACCGTTTTTCTTTGATTACATTGGCTCAAGAAAAACCACGTATCGAACGGGTTGCCACCAAATACCCTCGAGCCACACGGGATTTTTTGCAAAAACTTGGCATGGCTGCTGATGTCATTCCCTTAAATGGCAAAATAGAACTGGCTGCCTTGACTGGTTTAGCCGATGCGATTGTGGATATTGTTGAAACTGGGCGAACCCTCAAAGAAAATGGCTTAATCGAAAAACAAGTCCTGCTCGAGTTAAGTACCCGATTTATTGTCAACCGAGCAGCGCTAAAACTCAAAGCCCAAAGGCTGCGGAATTTTATTCATGCCCTCGAGAACAACGCCAAATCTTGAGGCTATTGGCTTTCACTCGAGGGCAGCTTCGACCAAGTTCATTAAACTGCCCAAATGGCTCGAGTCAAATGCCAAGGTCAAACCGGCTGCGCCAAACAGTTCTTTTAAGCCTTTGGTGTAGCCTAAACTCAGGGCTTGGCAGTACATCTGCACCGCTTTCTGCTCGTCTTGGATGGCGTTTTGCCAGACTTGCAAAGCTCCGACTTGGGCAATGCCATATTCGATGTAGTAAAACGGCGAGCTGAAAATATGCCCTTGGCGTTGCCACCTAAAGGCACGTTCATCCTCGAGGTCGGTGTAATCCAAATGCGGCAAAAAGGTGCGGTGCAGTTCTGCCCATTTCTGGTTGATGGCATGAATATTCACATCTTCTGGAGCATCCACATACAACCAGTGCTGGAAGGCATCCACACATGCCATATAAGGCAGGAATCCAACCACTGAATCAAGCAAATGCTCGGCTTGGGCGCGTTTGCTTTCCATTGGGGTGTATATCCCGCCTTTGCTTTGCTCTAAGTACGGCATCGCCAGCATTTCCATGCCCATGCTGGCGACTTCGCAGAATTCCATCGGTCCGTGGTAATTCCAGACCAGTTGTTGCTGCTGATGGCTCAAAATCGCATGAAAGGCATGTCCACCTTCGTGCAGCATGGTTTGAATATCGTCGTGTGTACCGACGGCATTCATAAAAATATAGGCTTCGCCGCTTTGATTAAAAAAATCGCAGAAACCACCTGGGGCTTTGCTTTTACGGCTGTCTAAATCAAGGTTCTTTTGGCGCATCGTGGCAAACATCTGCCCGAATTCTGCCGATAAGCCCGCAAAGACCTGATTGGTTTGCTGCTCGAGTTCAGCCACGGTTTTGAACGGACGCAGTGGCTCGAGACCATGAGGACTGACAGCCGCATCCCAAGGGCGAATGGATTCAATGCCCATCAGTTTGGCGTGTTTCTCAAACGTTTTTTTCAGAACGGGTACAACCTTGGATAAAATACTTTGGTGAAAGGTCTGGCAATCTTCGGGCGTGTAATCAAAACGCGATTTCGCTAACCAAGTCATCTCGCGGAAATTCGCAAATCCAGCGTTCTTGGCTTTTTGACGACGCAGACGCAGCAACTCGAGGAACATCTTTTCTAGCTTAGGGCGAATGGCTTGCCAAGCCAACACCAGTTTTTCATGGACTTCTTGACGCAAAGCACGGTCTGGCTCGAGCAGTTTTGCCATTGCGCCGTACAGTGTCAGTTCTTCTCCGCGCACGCTAATGCTGATGTCGCTCATCAGTTTGTCGTACTCAACATCGAGTTTACTTTCTTCGACCTCGAGTGGAATGTTGGACTCGTGAAAAATAGCCAAGTTGGCGCGGGTGCGTTTTTGAAACTCAAGGGTTTCAGGATCAAAGTAACCTTCAAGGGCAGCAAAACGCTTCTCGAGGATATTCTGAGCCACTTTGACTTTGGGCAGGATGTTCTCGACCAAGTTCATGTATTTGGTTTCAGCCGCTTGGTCAGCCGTGTTCTCGACCCGAGCGCGATAAGCCCGAGAAGTGGCTTCGGTGATGATGGCTTCTAAATCGCTCCAGTCTTGCAGCCAAGCTCGGGCGTTTTCGGTGGTCAGTGGTGCATTCTCGAGGCTCGAGAACTGCGGGGACAAGGAATTCCAATCGTGCGGGTTCATGCGGTGCAGTTTACGGCTTTTTTGGATTTTGGCACAGAGGGTAAGACAATCTGTAGCATTTATTCGAGTTTGGCTTTTCGTCTGCGGCGTCTGCGTTTTTTGGTTTTTCGCACCAAACCATCAGGCTTTCGCACCAAACCAAGCGCTTTGGCATACTCGAGTTGACTGCAACCCAAACCAAAAGGCTCGAGGGTTTCGGGCAGCACAACCTGCTTAGCCCCAATCCGCTCAAAGCCAATGCCAAGCGCCCCTCGCAGCAGCGCCCGACGAAACCAAGGCAGCGCCGCTTTCAGCTGCCCTTGCCAACTTAGGGTCAGGGTTTGCTGCTCGAGGATTGCCGTCAGGCTTGGACAACCCGCCGAATTTTTTGCCCAGAATTGCCATGTTAAACCTGTTTCATCTGACATAGCCCGAATCTCGAGTGGACGAATTTTCATAAAGTGGTCAAATTCGATTGGAACAGCAAAACGTGCCGCGTGAAGTTCAGATAAGCGCTCGAGAATTGCACGGGCTTCGATGCGAAAGCGAATCCATTCTCGGGTGGTCAGTTCACGGTGCAAAAACAAATCTTCTAACTCAACATCGCGCTCCTCGAGCAGTTGCAATTGCTGCTCTGGGGTATAAGTCTTGGGTGGCGGTGGGGCGGCTTCACCCTCGAGCAACCGCGCTGGGTCCAGTGTGCGCCGCTCGCCGCGCCGAAAGCGCTCGTAGCCAAGAAAACCCTCGAGTTCAAGCAGTTGCCCTTGGTGAATGGTTAAAATTCGGTTCGCCACAACTTTGGCAAAACTGCGGTCATGGGTGACAAACAAAACACAACCCGAATACATTAAAAGCGCTTCCTCGAGCGCCTCGAGGGTTTCAACATCCAAATGATTGGTCGGTTCATCCAGTATTAAAACATCGGTGCGGGTCGCGGCAATCAGCGCTAAACCAGCTCTGGCGCGTTCACCACCCGATAAGCTGCTCGGGGCGCGGGTCTGCATTTCGGGAGGAAAACCATAACGCCCCAGCAAAGCCTTGGCGCTGCGCTCACCAACCCGAGCTGCAATCTGAGGAAACACAGGTTTATCGCGTTCCAAACCATGAAAAGTCTGGTCAAAATACGCTACGCTTGTCCCATCGGCATACCGAATTTCGGGTGGTTCGAGTGGATTGGGCAGGTCAGGCGCTAAATCGCCCAGTAAAATCCGCAAGAGTGTGGTCTTGCCCGCGCCATTGGGCGCAAGCAGCGCCACCCGATCACCCAAGCGTAAACGCAGGTCGGCTTTCTCGAGAATCACCCGACCCGCAAAAGTCTTGGCAATTCGCTCGGCGCGAAGCAGCACCTTGGCATTGGCTTGCCCGCTCTGCAAGCTCATTCGCAGTAAGCGTTCACGCACTGGCGCTTCGACCACGGCTACCCGCTCAGCTCGAGACGCCAAGGCTTTGGCGCGTTTGGCAAGTTTGGCGTTGTTCACACCCCAAGCCGCCACGGTCTTGGCAGCTCCCTGCAAACGCCGCAATTCAAAACCACTGAGTTTCGAGGCTTTGGCTTGAATCCGCCGTGCCTCGAGCCGCGCCGCTCTGGACTTGCTGTAACCACCAGCGTACCGCGTTAAAACGCCACGCTCGAGATGCAGCGTTTCTTTGCAAACTGCGTCCAATAAACGTCGGTCATGCGAAACAATCAAAAGCGCTCCTGAGTACTCGAGCAGGCGCCTTTCTAACCATTCGCGCATGGCAATGTCCAAATGATTGGTTGGTTCATCTAAAAGCAGCACTTCGGGTTGTGCAATCAGCACCACCGCCAATGCCAAACGGGTGCGCTCACCACCGCTTAGGCTGTTGGCTTGGCGGTCGAGCATCCCAGCCAAACCCAGCGCCTCGAGGGTCGCAGCGGCTCGAGCCTCGGCTTGGTAACCACCTAGCAGTTCAAACGCCTCTAAAGTCTCAGACCACTCCAAGCCTACGGTTTGCTGCTCGAGTTGCCGCAATTTCTCTTCGAGTAAACGCAGATGCGCCAATGCGCCAAGCATCACTTGTTGTACGGTTAAATCAGCAAAATCATGATCTTGCGCCAACCAACCAACCCGCCCAAAGACCTCGAGCCAACCCGAATCGGGTTTTTGTTGCTGCATCAAGATTTTTAACAGCGAAGTCTTGCCACTGCCATTGCGCCCTGTTAAAGCCACTTTATCGCCAGCAGAAAGAAGCAACGACACCTGCTCGAGAATGATTTTATCAGGGTAAATAAGACTCAGTAGAGTAGCACGCAACAACACAACTACAGTTTAACGTGCTTGCAAGCGTAAAACACCATCACCAATCAGGCTTAGGCGCTTGGCATCTTGGCTTAGCACAAACCTTTTGGTACGACTTAACCTTTGTAAAAACTGATTTTCGCTGGTCATGATTAACTTCTCACACGCCATGCGGGTGGTGGCAAAAGCAGAAAAAGTCAGGCTTGAATTGTTTTGGGTGTACGAACCAGAAAAAGTATTGCAACCAGCAAAACCATTGACCCGACCGGCGGCAAAAGTCAGGTACTGCTCAGAGCCAAGTTGCCAAGTCCGCTCGAGTGGGCTGCTGGCAAAACTGGTGGCGACAAACAAACAAAGGGCAATCAATCGTTTCATGCACCTATTCTCGAGGTTATTCCTTTGAAGAAGATGTGCAAATACCCAAGATTGGTTTGTATCTTGTCCACTTGCAAACCTCCCGATTTGATTGGCAATTATTTCGTACACCAATGCGTCATGGTGCAAACCTGCTCGAGATCAAGGTGTTTGGCTAACCCAATCAAAGCCAAATTGTCCTCATGCACTTGGTAACGGCTGCGTAAACCACGGCGTTGCAATTCGGCAATGCAAGTCCCCACCACTCGAGCCGCCAAGCCTTGCCCTCGAGATGATGGTTGGGTAAACACCCCACCAACTTCCCAGATATTCTGATGATTGGCAAAAGCAAAAC
>JAAFJQ010000047.1 GCA_013298185.1 Deinococcales bacterium | reverse complement strand
AAGTAACATTCCAACTTTGGTTTTAGGCGACACCAACGACATCAACACGCCACTCGAGTGGTCAACAGCTACGGCTCGAGAATTGGGAAATGCACAGCTCATCACCACCAAAAAACAAGGTCATGTTGCCAGCAAATTCCCTTGTGGTGCAGCCTTGGTGCAGGGTTTCTTTGACAATCCAAGTCAAGCTGTGGCAGCCAATGCAGTACCAGAGTGCAAAGGTTTAATTGTGCCAAATCCAAAGTAAAGTAACAGTGTTTATGAATCAAAACCTTCATGTGATCATTACAGGTGCTTCCAGCGGAATTGGTGAAGCCACAGCTCGGGTTTTCTTTGCGGCGGGACATCGTTTGGTCTTAGCGTCAAGACGCACCGAACTGCTCGAGCAGCTTGCTCAAGAACTTGATCCAAGCGGCACTCGAGTGCTGGTTGTACCTTGCGATGTGCGTCAAACCAGTCAACTCGAGGCGCTGATTCAAATGGCGCATACCAAGTTTGGAGCGGTGCAAGTTCTGGTCAACAATGCAGGTGTGGATTCGGGCATTGAAGCGTGGTGGGATGCACCAGCCGAGGCAATAGATTTGGTTCTCGAGACGAATACCACCGCGCCATTCAGACTTTCGCGGTTGGTGCTGCCCGAAATGCTCTCGAGCAAACACGGTCACATCATCAACATTGGCAGTGTGGCAGGGCAAATTGCCGTCTCGAGTTTGTATAGTGCTAGCAAATTCGCACTGCGCGGCATGAGCCTGTCGTTGCGCCGCGAATTACTTGGAACAGGAGTGCATGTTTCCTTGGTTTCACCAGGCTACATTCGCACCCCAATGACCCAAGCCGCCCAAGGTAGCGGCTTACCGATGGCAGAACCCGTGGTGGTTGCCAAAGCCATTTTGGGGTTGCTCGAGCGACCTCGAGCCGAAGTGATTGTGCCATGGTGGTACGGGATTCTGATTGGTTTGGAACGGCAGTTGCCGTTTATTGGTGATAAAATTGTGCAAGCAAAACCATAAATCTCGAGGTGCTGTTTTTAAAAAGTAATGGCGGCTATGCGGTCATGAAAACAACCTTCTTCGGGGTCTGGAATGGTTTGCCAAGCATCTGTACCAATGCCGTACTCGTCTGAGCAATGTTGGTACATATCCTCGAGTTCTTCAAAAAAGTAATCGGCGTAACAAGCACCATCCTCGAGTTGGTTGTACAAAAATAAGTAACAACCGTCATCAGCGTTGTACAACATGACCCGTTTGGTTTGTGGATGGTTCACGGCAGCAACTTTTCGCATGGCTTTTAGAATAGCAGATCAATTGATTGAATCAAAATTGCAAGATAGTTTTGTATGCGGAACTATTCGGTTGACAAAATAAACAAAAAGTGCATATAATTATAGACATGGCAAGAAAAGCGGCTCGAGTTGCACAACTAAAAGCACAACTGCTGCTTCAATTGGCTGAACAAATCAATTCAGCCACCCTGAGTCATATTCAAAGCACGGGCTTAACCCTGACCGAAGTAGCCGCACTTTTTGAACTCCATGAAATTGGTACAGCCAAAATCGGTGACCTTGCAAAAAAAACCTTGCTGTCGTTAGCTGCTACCAGCCAGATGATCGAACGACTGGTCAAACAAGGCTATCTGATACGCCAAGAGGATCTGAATGATCGTCGCCAGAAACAAGTCAGCCTGACTGAAACAGGCAAAGCATTCATTCAAGAAACCCAAGCCATCAGTGAAAAAGTCATTGGGCAAATGCTGCAAAACGTACCACAGACCACGTTAGCCAAACTCGAGGCGGTTCTCGAGGAAGTCAGTGGGTACATCTAGGCTATGAATTATCACATGAAATCGTAAGTCAAGTTCTGAACGCTCAAAATAAAATGTACTTGCCGTGAAACATTGAAAGCAAGGTGCATTTTTAAGGCTGCTCAGTCGGCAAGTTCGCTTGCCCCTGGCAACCTGAAAGGGAAAGTATGAAGAAAAATCTTGTTTTACTGGTCACGGTTTTGGCTTGTTCAAGCGCAGCAGCTCAGTCCATTGGTTATGAAGTGGATGCGCTGCTTGAACAGCAACTCAAACGCTTTGATGTGCCAGGGGTTGGCTTGGCAATTGTACAAAATGGGCGAGTGATTTACAGCCAAGGTTATGGTGTGCGTGACATCAAAACAGGTGCTTCTGCCACGGCTGACACACTGTTCGCTATTGGCTCGAGTACCAAGTCGTTCACTTCGCTTGGTATTATGCAGCAGGTCGAAGCTGGTCAACTCAACCTTGATGAGCCAATCAACACGTACTTGCCAAAGCTCCAATTTTCTGATCCACAAAAAGCCAAACAAGTCACGCTACGTCGTTTGCTTTCAATGACCAGTGGTTTGCCTCGAGCCGATGAACTTTGGGGTTATAACCCTGAGCTGAACACCCGTCAGCAAATGCTCGAGACAATTGCTCAAATTCGGTTCAACACCGAGGTAGGTAAAGTCTTTCAATACTGCAATCAGAATTTTATTGCGGCGGGCGCAGCCCTCGAGCAAGTCACAGGCAGCTCTTGGGAAAATAACACCAAAGCCAACATCCTCAGACCCATCGGTATGAAGCGAACAGTGTTTGGTTGGGATGACGCAAAAAAAGACAGCAATCACGCCACTGGTCATTTGGTGGGTTTTTCAGGTATTAGCGCCATCCCATCGTTTGATCGTTTTGAAGTTATCGGACCTGCTGGTTCAATTCACTCGAGTGCCAACGAAATGGGGCGCTATATGGCATTTCAAATGGGAACAGGCAAAGCCGGTGGCAGAACCCTGATTACACCCGCTTCGTTCAAAGAAATGCACCGCTCACAAATTGCAATTTCTGGTGGCTCAGATCCAAGTTTTAGTGGTTACGGCTTAGGTTGGTTTACTTCCGAATACCGTGGAGTCAAAGTGGTCGAACATGGTGGCAACATCAATGGTTTCACGGCTGCCATGCGCCTGATGCCCGAAAAACGCATGGGTTTTGTGCTGCTGACCAACTTAAATGGGGCAAATGAATTTACTGAAACCACCAGTCGTGGTTTAACTGAAATCATGTTGAACATGCAGCCACGCAGTGATTTCTCCGATTCGATCTACAGCACCACCCGTGCCTTGCTCGAGCAAACCAAAACGTTCCAAGCGCCAGCCGCACAACTGCAAAGTCTCGAGGGTCAATACGCGCTGGTGACAGGCGATACCTTACGGGTTTTTGTGGAAAATGGCAAATTGTTCGCCGACCAAAGCGGACTGGTTTTTGAGCTTCGGGCTGCCTCGAGTACCCAGTATGTGGCGGATATTCAGGGAACTGTGCTGGCACTCGAGTTCCGAACTGTGGCTGGTATGATCTGGATTTATCAAGATGGTGTTGTCGCAGGTATACGTTTATCACCCAGTCCCACTGCGATCACCAGCGCGACTGGTTTTTCGTTGGTCAAAACGAATTGGTTACTTTAATTTTCTATCCATAAACGATCCTGATACACTCGAGTGTATACCTGAACTATGTCCATCGCCAGTCGTCAAGCACGTTATAAACCAACTACCGTCTGATCTTGGGTACGTTTCAACCCAATAAAGGACGTGTGCATGAAAAAAATACTTGGTGTACTGCTGGTCTTGGCAATTGGTTTCGGGCTTTTTGGTCGTGGTACAGCGCAAACTGATCTTGTGCAGAAGACAGCGGCGGATGTGGCTAGAGCTGTGGGTTTGTCGTGGCGCAACTTAGATGTGGTTTGGCGGGGTGCGGATTTCAGTCGGTACTTTGTGCTGTTCACCGATGGGAAAATGGCGTGGCATATCAACGGTAATGGTGAAGTGATTAAACAACGCTCGGTTGAAGAATTTAAATTTAGCCAACCTGTACTTGGTACTTCGGTTATTGGTTACTCGAGAATTATTGAAGTAGATTCCCAGCCAACGATTGTGATGTGGTTTTATCCGTCGCAATTGCCTGAACAAATCGCTCCGTTTTTCGCTGAACTCATCGCACCAACGGCAGTGCATGAAATGTTTCATTTCGCCGAGCAGAGCAAACCCACTTGGCAGGGTTTTAACCAACTCGAAACTGGTCTACGTGGGGAGTCATACCCAATTGTTCAAGATGCGCGTTTGATGCGTTATGAGTTGCGGCTTGCCCTGCAACGTGCCATCACCCAACCTGCAATGCGTCAAACGCACTTAAAAGCAGCAGCATATTGGCACAAGACATGGAAAAAAACCTATCCAGAAGAGTACAAACGTATTTTTGATGTTGACATTGCTGAAGGCACAGCCGAATTCTTTGAGCGAGTGGTCAGTTTGCGTTTAACCTTGGGCTTTTCCAAGTCTTTGGCGGAACTCGAGACAGAGTTGATTACTTTGTACCAAAAACCCTCTAATCGTGGTTGGTCTTTTACCTTGGGAGCTGAAGCCTACGAACTGGGTTTTTTGGCAGGTCTCCTGCTCGAGTTGCAAAACAACACCACATGGCAACGTAGCGTCATGAACGGCGAAGCCACACCCAACGATATTTTGCTTGATGCCATCGAACCTACCCCGCAAACTGTCGCTGCAACCAGTCAAACTGCTTTTGCCACCAGCACTGCTCGTACTGAACCTGCCCGCCGAGCCGCAATGGAACCATTGATTGCGCGGTACAACAATTTAAACACTCCACTGTTGATGTTAAAAGCAACGGTTATTGGCAGTTATCAAACCTTAGGTGGCTTTGCTCTGAGCGCTCAATTACCACAACAAGTCGTCTTAAATGTGATTGGGCAGTTTCGAGGTAATAATGGAGTCATTGGCTTCAATCAGAGTAGTGTCATGCTCTCCACACCAAAAGAAGTTTTACAAGCTTGTGGAATCGAAACAAATACAGTTCTGGCACGAACCTCAAATGCAGATGACCGTGAGGTGTATGTCTTTTTGCCGTGGAAAGCCGTATCCCCAGATGCGAATAGCATTTTGCCGTTGAATGACTTTGGTTTGACTGGCTCGGTTAAAATTACCCGTCAAAGCAAAGTGGGTGAACGAACGGTTTACTGTGGAATCTAAAGTTTAATCGTGAAAAACAGAGTGGAAACCCACTCTGTTTTTTAAAGCAATCCGCGTTCTCGAGCCACTTGCACCGCGCCTAAGCGGTCAGGCACAGCAAATTTTGATAAAACATTGCTGACATGAATTTTAACTGTACCTTCGCTTAAATTCAGGGCTTGGGCAATGCGCTTGTTGGACAGATTTTGTGCCATCAAACGCAGCACCTCGGTTTCTCGAGTGGTCAAATTCGCAAGCTGCATGGTGGTTTGTTGACGTTCGCGCTGCAAGGCTTGGGCAAGCACCTCGGCGACCCGAGGTTGAATGTAGCGCTCGCCACTTGCGACTCGGCGAATGGCGGTGGAAAGCTGCTCGAGGCTGATGTCCTTTAAGACATAACCCATTGCCCCGCTCGCCAAGCCCGCGACCATGTCTTCGTCTTGCTCAAAAGTGGTTAAAAGCAGCACAGGAATGGAGCGCGGTAAGTGCTGTACCGTGCCAATTCCGCCCAGTCCGGGCATTCGCACATCCATGAGAACAACATCGGCGGTGTTATTGCGTAACCACTCGAGCAGGCTCTCGCCGTTTTCAAAGGTGGCTAGAATTTCAAAATCGGGTTCTAAACGCAACAAACCTTGCAGCCCATGCCGCACCCAAGGTTGGTCGTCCACGATGACTAATCTGATTGCAGTGGTAAGTGAATCCATACGCGAAATTCCTTTGATTGTTCAAGGCGTAGCGTGCCACCAAATGCCAGCAAACGCTGCTCGAGGGTGCGTAAACCAAAGCCATTGGTTTTTGCAGGGCTGTGTGCCAAGTTGCTGGTTTGAATTTCACAAGCCGAGCTTGAGCTTTGAATACGAATATACAGTATTTCGTTGGGCGCGTGTTTATTGGCATTGGTAATCAGTTCTTGAACCGCGTGGTACAACAAATGCTGCTGCTCTAAACTCAGGCGTGGCTCTGCGCCGTTTAACTCGAGGCGCAGCAATTCTGGTTGCGACCACGATTGCACCAATTGCCGCACCGCCTGATACAAAAAAGGAATTTCAGGGCGACTGGCACTGATGATGTGCCGCACAGCACTGATGGCATCGCTGTTGCGTTGCAGCGCATGGCTCAGGGTGGTGATCGGCATTCCTAACTCGAGTTGCTTTTGGGCGGTTTGTAAATCGTAACGCTGAGCCGTTAAATGATGCCCAAGGCTGTCGTGAAGCTCGCCTGTGATGCGGTTGCGCTCCTCGAGCAAGGCGTTGTTGGCTTCGATTACCCCCAAGCGCCGCAGCTCTCGTTCGGTGATTTCAAGTTGATCTCGAGCCTGAGCTTGGCGCAAAGCGATTTCAAAAATCACCAGCATATAAGCCGTAAAAATCAGCATCGAAACAAATAAACCACCAAGCAGAAACCCCAATTGCCGAAAGCCGAGCAGCAAGGTTAAAAAAGCCTGATTGAGGCTGAGAAAATAGGCGCTCCATAAACCAATGAACATCAGTGCCAGTACAAAACACAACCATGCTGTGACCTGCCAAGAAAATCTTAAACGAAGCACAATCGGTATGTAGAGCATTGGTAAAATGGGTAAGTATAAAACCGCCAAGCCAAAACTGAGGATGCCTAAACCGACCATTGCCCCTCGCCAACGGCGACCTCGAAAAAGCATAACCAAGGTCAGGATTAAGCCCAAAATAAAAGTCAAATCAAGCGCCCATTCTGGATAGGTGAAGAGTTTAACGGTGTTCAAGTAAAGGCTGGCACCACTTTTTGCGCCTCCCTCGAGTTGCACAGTTTGATTGGGTTCAAAGCGTTGAATAAACGGTTGCACCGGTGGCAAAAAAATCAGCAGCAAAATCACCAAAATCAAATGCAGACCAAGCATCACCATCGCCAGTTGCACCACTTGTTGTGGCACACGCGCAAAACCCCGATCTTTGATCGGTGCAATCAACCTCGAGGCGACCAGCATCCTGGTATTCTAAACACAACCAAGCCAAGTGACTTCGACGGTTCGACCTATGCCTGAACTAGGTCATCTGAAGCACCTAAGCTTGGTCTCGAGCAGCCTTTGGTTGATTTGGTCAAGTCAGATTCTAAGCTGAGTTGTTCAGGACAATGGAACACATGAGGGCGATCTGCCTGTGCCGCAGGGTTGGTATCCTTTGGGAGTCATGAAAAAAGGCTGATCATTCAGCCATCCACCAAGGCTTGCAAAAGCGGTGCAAGCACTTCAATGTTTTTTTCAACACTGGCTTTGGTCATGCTCGGACTCTCGAGAATATCGCGGGTGGTGGCAACGCCAAGAATCATCGCGGCGATGGTCGCGGCTCGTAATTTGGCATTCTCCCCGCCAAGCCAAGCGGCAAGTGGCGTTATAAACTGGGTCTCGAGGATGTCCTGCATCAGTTTGGTTGCCGTGTCATTGCTGGTTGAACGCAACAAGGCTTGCAGTGGCTCGAGCGTTCCACGTTGGCGCTTGGAGAGGATGTAGCGCACCATGTTCTCTCCAAAATCTGAGCGCTGAGTTAGTGCGATGCTGGATAAATCAAACCCTTCTGAGACCGCCTCGAGGAACAATTCGTCTTTTGATCCAAAGTACCTCGAGACCAGTGCCACGTTGCATTCGGCTTGGCTGGCAATGTCGCGCAGGCTGATGCCGTCAAAGCCGCTTTTGGCAAATAAACTTCTGGCAGCCGCAAGAATCGTGGCTCGAGTTGCGCTGGCATTGCGTGGTTTGGTCTCGGGCATGGTTGGTATTCTACATTTGTAAACACTTGTTGACAAACCTGAAAACCCGAGGTATGGTGAACAAGTAAACATTTGTTTACTTAAGGAGATACCATGAAAAAAATTGTCCTGATCACAGGAGCAGCCAGTGGCATCGGACGCGCTACCGCAGAACTCTTCCAACAAAATGGCTCTACGGTCTATGCCACCTCAAGACGACTCGAGACCCTGACCCCGCTGCAAAACATTGGTTGCCAGACTTTAGAGTTGGACGTGACCTCAGAAGCCTCAATGCAGCAAGCTGTGAAAACCATCCTCGAGCAGCACGGCAGCATAGATGTACTGGTGAACAACGCGGGTTACGGCTTAAATGGACCCATCGAAGAACTCGAGTTAAACCAATTACGGCATCAGTTTGAAACCAATGTCTTTGGTTTGGTGCGTCTGACCCAACTGGTGCTGCCAAGTATGCGAGCCAGACACGCAGGCAGAATCATCAACATCGGTTCAATTGGCGGTACGTTCACCGCGCCTGGTGCGGGTGCATACCACGCCAGCAAATGGGCGCTAGAGAGCATCAACGATGCCTTGCGCTTTGAAGTGCAGGGTTTTGGAATCGAAGTCAGCCTGATACAACCAACAGGAGTGTACACCGAATTTGACAAAAAACTCGCCAACGCCATGCCCGAAACAGGCTTGAGCAGCCCATATGCTTACTTTAAGCAGCAGCACCTCAAAACCACCCAAACCATGTTTCAAAGCAACTCGAGCGCAGGGATTATTCAGCCTCAAGATGTTGCCAAAGTGATTCTGGCAGCCGCCGAAGCCAAAAAACCAAGAACGCGTTACAAAGTTGGCTTGAGTGCCATCATCTACTCAAGTTTGCGGCGCATGGTTTCAGACCGAATTTGGGACGCGATCATGCGAACTCAATTTCCAATGCAAGCCAAAACCTGAGCTTTGTTAAGATGCCTTTTGTGAATCAACTCCATCTCGAGATCAACTACAGCAGCCTTTTGCACCTCCCCGAAACCTCGAGCGGTTATCGAACCACCGATGCTGAACGCCTAACCATGCTTGCCGCCCAAGGCTACACAGGCGTGCAAGGTGGTGACTCGAGCCTGATCCGAGCGGCTGGACTGCGCTTCACTGATGGCGGCAGTGTGCGCCACCCAAGCGAAGCCGATGCTGTGGCTCGAGCCGCGCTAGAATCCAAAGCTGAAGCAGTGACGCTGCACGTTGGCACTGGTTTTGAAAACGATAGCGAGATGGATATGCTGATTCGTGCGATTCTCGAGGCGGTGCAAAAACACCAAGTCCCGCTTTACATTGAAACGCACCGTGCCACCATCACCCAAGATGCTTGGCGCACAGTGCAAGCCGTGCAGCGCTTCCCAGAGATGCGTTTTAACCTTGATTTTAGCCATTGGTACACCGGTCTCGAGTGGGTTTATGGTGATACCAACGCCAAACTCGAGGCGATTTTGCCTGTGCTTGATCGGGTGCGTTACATCCATGCGCGAATTGGCAACAGTGGCAACATTCAAGTTGGTTTGAACACCCCCGACATGGAGCGGCACATCGCGGTTTTTGAACAAGTTTGGACTCGAGCCATGCAGGGATTTGTTGCCACTGCCAAGCCAAATGAAGTGCTTTCCTTTGTCCCAGAGCTACTGCACCCAAGTATCAATTACGCTCGAGTCTTCCCAGATGCGACTGGCGAATTTGTTGAGGAATCAGATCGCTGGCTCGAGTCATGGCAACTGGCTGAGCTTGGCAAAAAGTGCTACAAAGCGTGCAACTTATAAAGGTTCAGTGCATAACCATCAGGGTCTTTGGCTTCAAAGCTCTGACCAAAACCAAATTGCGCTATTTCACTTGGCTCGAGACCAAAAGCCCGAATTGTACCTCGAGCCGCCTCGAGATCATCGCATTCAAAAGCCAATTCGACACTGCCAGCACTGACTTCACGCCCGCCTTGTGTGCCTGTTTGATGCAAACTGAGCGTCGTGCTGTTCCCTTCCGAAGCCAGAATCATCATGTGCGGCGGCGCAGACTCTGGTGTGCTGCCCATCTGCAAAACCTGAGTGTAAAACTCGAGTGAGACGGCGATGTTAGAAACCGATAAATCAATGTTCTTAAGCTTGATCTTCATATCAAACCTCCTTGTGTGTCGGTGGGCAAGCCACCCTACAAGCTCTTTTTCCTCTTTCTTCTTTCCTCTTTACCTACTAACCTCCGAGGAGAAGTTTAATCGGGCAATGTGACCACAGAATTGAATTTTTCCGACATGTTACGCCGCATGCCTCGAGCAAAGGCTTTGGGGCTGACACCAGCCAAAGCACGAAAATCGCGGATAAAATGGGCTTGGTCAGCAAAACCAAGAGCAAAAGCCAATTGGGTTAAAGACTGTTTTGGATCGGCATGAATGGCTGCCGTGGCACGCTCAAAACGAATCAAACGAGCCAGACTTTTTGGCGGAACGCCTGCTTGTTGCAAAAAAATTCGCTCAAGTTGACGTTCTTGAATGCCTAGCATCTGGGCAAAGTCACGGATTTTTAAATCATTGTTGGGTTGGTAAAACAAATCATTGACTCGAGCCGATTGCGTTGAACTGACCAACTCGAGCAACCAAGCCTCGAGCATATGTTTGGCAATCTCGAGCTGATTATCTTGCAGATGCACTTGGATGTTTTGGGCAAAGGCGCTTAAGTTCGGTGCAACTCGAGACTGAAATTCTTTGAAGCCAGTTTTTAAACCAAGCAATTCAATCGCGCCGTAAGCAAAAAAACGCACACCCAAAACCCGAGTCAGTCCATGAGAACGCAAACGCAATGGTGCATCTTGCAAGCCAAGCAAATACACATGCCCAAGGCTTTGAAAGACATCTGATTCGACCTCGAGTTCGGTTTGTCCAAGATGAAAACCAAGTTCGACATACGCATCGGGTAGCAGGGTGTGTTCAGCCGTATCTTCGGTGTGCAGTTCTTCGTGCCACCAAAGGCTCTGCACCATGTTTTTCAGAGCTGGTGGGGCGGGAAACTCGAGGTGCATGGGTAAGTGTACTCGACATCCAAGACATAAAAAATCCCCTTGAGACTCGAGGGGAAATGGGTTTAGAAATTATTGTCTTGTGGATTACCAGGTGTGACCGAAGGAATCGAAATTGGCATTATGACAACTCCATGTACTCCTGCTGTGGCTAGGTTGGCGTTGCCACCCGATCCATTGGTGATTCCACTGACTGTAACAGTTGCACCACTGGCTTTGAAACCCCCGCCGCCGTTGGCTGTTGCACCTAAACCTGGCAGAACTGGCACAGGTCCAACACCTGCATTGCCCCCATCGCCACCTGTCGCAGTATTGGCATTGAATATGGCTGTGTTGATGGTTAATGTTCCACCAGGGGCAATGAAAATCGCACCACCTTGGGCAAGTCCTCCAGACCCACCGGGCGTTGCGGGACTAGCACCTTGATTTTCGCCATTGCCACCCCTACCTCCAATGGCTTTATTACCATTGAAGTTGGCTGAATTGATTGTCAGTGTGCCACTGTTGTGAATCGCACCACCTTGGGCAGCACCACCCGCCAGACCTGTACCACCATTGCTGCCTAGAGCTTGGTTGTCGCTGAGTGTTACGTTATTTAAGGTCAGCGTACCAGCGTTGAGAATAGCTCCACCTGTGGCTAACGCACCCGTGGACGAGCCGTTGCGGAGTGTCAAGGTGTTGAGGATAACGGTTTTACCAGCTTGAACCTCGATAATTCGCACATTGCCAATTTGAAATGCGGTTGCTCCACCTTGAAGGGTCACACTTGGAGTTGGGGCGGTGTTGATGATGGTGAGATTCTTGTTGAACACCAAAGTGCTTGATAAAGTCACGATTTGCGTGTTGATGCCAATTAAGTCAATCGTTCCGCCGTCAGCAACATCAATCAAAGCCTGGCGCAAAGAACCCGCTCCAGCATCAGCGTTGCTCGAGACGGTGATGGTTGTGATTTGAACAGGTTGAGTGCAACCGATGAAAAAAACCAAGAATGCAAATACCCATTTTTTCATTGTCTATCTCCTTTTTTGGCTTAGCAATACAAATTCGTATGGAACACAGATGGTAGCACAAACAACTGGTGTTGCTAAAGATTTTTATGGGTTGCTTACTGTGCCTTGCACAAGAATGTATCTGACAACCCGTCATAGGAACGTTAGACGAGCGTCATATGAATTTGTACTCGAGCCGCTAGATTTTGTGCTTCAAGTGTTCTACAATTTGTACTTAGTACAAAATTATCAAAGGAGTCAATCATGAAGATTCGTAAAGCCGCTGTTGTCGGCTCTGGTACAATGGGCGCTGCTGTCGCCGCTCACCTCGCAAACGCTGGTATTCCCGTTCTGCTCCTCGACATTGCTGGTTCTGGCGCTGATAAAAATGAAATTGTCAAAAAGGGTTTGGAAAGGGCGCTGAAAGCCAAACCCGCCGCGTTTATGCACCCCAAAGCTGTGCAACTGATTCAAATTGGCAATTTAGATGATGACATCGCCAAATTAACAGGTGTGGATTGGATTTTTGAAGCGATTCTCGAGCGCTTAGAAGTCAAACAAGATTTCTGGAGCAAAGTCGAAGCCACGGGAACAAAAGCCATTGTCAGCAGCAACTCGAGCGGCATCCCAATGAATCTGCAAATCAAAGACAGAAGTCTCGAGTTTAAGCAACGTTTTGTTGGCACGCACTTTTTTAACCCACCGCGTTACTTGAAACTGCTCGAGGTGATTCCCACACCCGACACCAAGCCAGAAGTGATTGCCGCTGTATCGGAATTCGGCGATAAAGTGCTAGGCAAAGGCGTGGTTGTGGCAAAAGATGTGCCAGGGTTTATTGCCAACCGAATTGGAGTGTGGGGCATGACCCATACTGTCCGCGATGCCGTTGAACTTGGTCTGCGCCCCGATGAAGTGGATGCCTACCTTGGAACGCTGATTGGACGAGCCACCAGCGCCAGTTTCCGCACCAACGACCTGAGCGGTTTGGACATTGGTTTGGCTGTGGCAAAGAACCTCGGCTCGAGTACCGAATTTGATTACACCCCCGCACCAATCCTCGAGAAACTGGTGGAAATCGGGCGTTTGGGCGAAAAAACAGGCGAAGGCTTTTTTAAGCGTGTCAAAGGCAAAGATGGCAAAAGCGTGATTCTGACCTTGGATTACGAAACTTTGGAATACAAAGACAACGGCAAAATCCGAGTGCCAGATGATATTCGCGCCCTACCAAATCCTGTGGCGCGAATCAAAGCGCTCCTCAAACTCGAGAATAACGTCGGCGAGTTGGTGCGGCGCAATATCTACGGCTTAATCTGGTTCGCCGCCAAGAACATCCCCGCTTGTGCCGATACGGTGGTCGAGGTGGACAACGCCCTGAAATGGGGCTTTAACTGGGAAATCGGTGCGTTTGACTTAGCCGATGCCCTCGGACATGACACGGTAATTGCGGGAATCAAAGCCCTAGGTTTGGATGTGCCGCCACTGCTCGAGCAAGGCAAGCCATTCTACGAAGAAGGCGCTGTCCAGAAAAACGGTTTGATTGTCCTGCGCGACATCAAACGCGACTCGAGCAAAATTGTGAAAACCATGCAAGGCGCTTCCTTGGTGGACATCGGCGATGGCGTGGCGCTGCTCGAGTTTCACAGCAAAGCCAATTCCTTGGGTGAAGATGCCGTGCGAATGATGGCATACGCCCAAAATGCCGTGCAGGAAAACTTTGTTGGCTTGGTCGTTGGCAATCAAGGCGATAATTTCAGTGCTGGCGCGAACCTCGCAGTGCTGCTGATGCAAGCTCAAGAAGGTGAATGGGACGAAATTGACATGGGCATCCGTCAATTCCAACGCTTCACCACATCCATGCGTTACAGCCCATTCCCAACTGTATCAGCACCCTTTGGTTTGACCCTCGGCGGTGGCTGCGAGCTATCCCTTTACGCCGACCATGTACAAGCCCACAGCGAGGTTTATATAGGCTTGGTTGAGGCTGGTGTGGGCTTAATCCCCGGTGGTGGTGGCACAACCGAAATGTTGGCTCGTTTCACCGAGCAACTACTGCCAAACGAAGACCCGTTCAGCGCAGTTCGCAAAGCCTTTGAACAAATTGCCCTTGCCAAAACCAGCACCTCGGGACTCGAGGCAAGGGATTTGGGCTATCTGAAAGTGAGCGATGGCATCACCATGAACCGCGATAGGCTCTTATCCGATGCCAAACAAAAAGTTCTCGAGATGGCAAAAGACTACGTGCAACCCCAACCTCGAGCCGAAATCATAGCAATGGGCGAAGGAGCAATTGCCAACCTCAAAGTTGCCGTGCATGGGTTGCAACTCAGCCGCCAAGCCAGCGAACACGACGGTGTGATCGCCATGCAGCTTGCCAAAATATTGGCAGGTGGCACCATGAACCGCCAAATGAAACTGCCCGAACAGCATTTCCGTGACCTCGAGCGGGAAGCCTTCTTGTACTTGGTTGGCACAAGAAAAACCCAAGAACGCATCGCTCACACCTTGAAAACAGGCAAACCCTTACGCAACTAAACCGTAGGGGCGAGGCGTGCCTCGCCCGATAAGCAAAAGCTAAAGCAAACTTCTCGAGAATCCAATAAAGAACGCAATGAGTTACGGACTCCCCCTCGCTTCGCTCGACCCCTCACAGAGGGGTTCTAAGGTCAAGAGCTATGAAACCACCCATCATTCTTATCCACGGCATGTGGAGTACAGGCAAAACCCTCGAGCCAATTCAAAAGGTTCTCGAGGCGGCTGGTTACACCTGTTATGCTCCAACCTTGCCACATCATGCAAACGGTGGGAACGCCCAAGCGGTTGCCACGCTATCGCACCGAGATTATGTGGCGTTCCTCGAGCAGTACGTGAAGAACTTGAACCTCGAGACTGCGCCTGTGCTGCTTGGGCATAGCATGGGCGGATTGCTGGCGCAGCTCTTGGCGGTGCGGGTAGTTGCCAGAGCCTTGGTGTTGTTTGCTCCTGCCGCGCCATCGGGCATCAATGCGCTGAATCTGAATTCGATTCGTAGCACCTTGCATGCTACACTAACGTGGAAATTCTGGGAGAAAGCCCAAAAACACCCGACCCTCGAGAGCGCTCAATTTGCCTTGTTCAATGGCTTAGCGCTCGAGCGGCAAAAAGAATTGTTCGCGGCACTTGTACCAGAGTCAGGCAAGGCATTGTTTGAAGCTGGTTTTGCAATGCTGGATCAGTCCAAAGCCACTTGGGTGGATTACGAAAAGATAAGTTGTCCAATGCTGATTCTGCACGGCACAGATGATCATATTGTGGTTGTTGAAGGCTCGAGGAAACTGGTGCAGAAGCACTCGAGGATTGAACTAAAAGAATATTTGGGTTCGGGGCATTGGTTGTTTGAGGAAAACACGAGTATTCTCGAGGATATGAAAAACTGGCTCGAGGGCAAGTGAGGTCTTCTATGGACAAAAAAACTGTGGTCTCATACGACAAAACCAGCGACACACTGGCATTTGATCTTGTGCCACGCAACGCTGCACAGATCAGCGATCACATTACGGATGAAATTCTAGGGCGTTTTAACAACCAAACAGGTGAACTTGAGAACATGGATGTGCAAAGTTTTATAGCAAGGCTCGAGCAAGGGCAGCGTTTGGTTTTACCGTTGGTGTTTGGTGACGTTGCAAGTTTTGAGAATGCTTCAGATATGGAAATTTTTGCAGAGCGCCGTCATGAAGAAAGCATTCCTTGGGAAACCATACAGAAAAAATTAGTTGCAAATGGGCGCATATGATATGGAAAAGGTAAATATCCAATTTGATACAGAAGGAGACATTCTTTACATTGAATTTTGTAAACCCTACAAAGGACAAGGTTCAACCGAATTAGCAGGTGGAGTCGTTGCCAGAACGCACCCAATCACGGGAAGAGTTGAAAGCCTCGAGATTATGGATTTAAGTGCAAGACAAGGCAAACTCGAGTTACCAATGATTGTTGAACCCATCACAATGGCAGCCGCAGATTAAGGAGGAAGTATGAGTACCAATCAACACCAATTTGTATTTGATGCAGACGGCAATAAAACTTTTGTGCTGATACCAATCAGTGAGTACGAAGCATTTTTTGAAGCTCGAGAAGATGCACATGATGTAGAGGTTGTCACGCAACGCCGAAATGAACCAAGCGGGTCTGTTTCACTAGAAGAACTTAGGCAAAATTTGGGTTTGTGATGCAAAGATTTACCTTAGCATTTGATGCTCGAGTACAAAAGGATTTGCGGGGAATCCCAAAGGAAATGGCGGATAGGATTTTGGTTAAAGTCTTAGCCTTGACCGAAAATCCTTTCCCATCAGGAGTGAAGAAATTACAGGGTCTCGAGGAAACATACCGAATAAGAGTTGGTGATTACCGCGTGATTTATTTGGTCAACACAAAAGAGCATTCGATTTACATTGATTACATTTCGCACAGGCGCGATGCGTATGACTAAGCTCGAGGATGTGGTGATATGGGAAAAATCGAAATAAAGTTTGATCCAGACGGCGACCTGATGACCATTCATTTCTGCAAACTATACCGAGGGCAGGATTCCACCGAAATTGCCAGTGGCATTGTGGCAAGAACCAACCCAATTACCCATGCGATTGAATGCCTCGAGATTATGGATTTAAGTGCAAGACAAGGCAAACTCGAGTTACCAATGATTGTTGAACCCCTCGAGATGGCAGCCGCGGATTAAAAAGTAGGGTGGGATTTGCTCATATCATGCACGGAAAACGGTAGAGACAGCCTACATTACGCGCTTAATATATAAAAGTCGGAGAGTTTTATGAAAAAAAATATAAATCACACAGTAAAACTTGGATTAAATAGCTCTGGATTTAAAGGGAAAAATCTAGACAGTCTTACTCCTAGTTTTATGACAGATAGAAAAACAGAATTATTTTTATTTTGGGAGCCTTCATATAACGGTCCACATTCATGGATAATTGATGTTGTGATTGTTGGGACAATTTATAAAATCGGAGAATCTTTTTTGAGTGAACTTTTTGCCGACTTATATGACTGGTCGAAAAAGAAACTATTCTCATTTTTTAAAAAATACCCCAATAATGCAGGTGCAATTATTATTAATTTCAAAGATGTTAAAATAATTTGCTATAATTATTATGTACCCGAGGATAAATTTTTTGAATTCTTTGATATTTTGCCCAAATTATTGCCAACAATTGATAAAGAAAAATCCAAAGAATGGTTTGCCGTTTATGACTCTGAAAATCAAAAATGGAGATTACAACCAGAAAGGTAAGTAGTACGAAAAAACGGTAAGAAGAACTTGCTCTAATTCATAGCATAAAAAGGAGTTTTATGTCTGAAAGAATTGAAGTAGAATTTGAGGGTCAGAGTGGAACACGGGTTGAAATCAATATTTCTAACTTCCCAAAAAGAATTAATGATAGAGTTTTAGGATTTGATGGAGAAATCAGCCTAGAAAATCTCGGTTCGATTTTGAATTCTTCAAAGGAAGATGATTCACTTCCTTTGAATTCAAGCGTTCGTTTCATGCCTGGTTTTCAACGTCCCAAGGAAGATTTTATACCTACTGATGAGTTGAACTCCAAAGCCGATGATGAAAATTTTGAAGCCCCGATGATTATATACTTATACGAACTACACACTCCAAATTCAGAAGGATCAAAAAGCACCATATCTATTGCCGATATGAATGGCGTAGAAAGTACAGGATCCTTGGTGATTTCTCCAATAACCCTAACAAACACTATTTCTTTCAAAGTCACATTCACAATAGCTCAAACTATTTCAAATCAATGTAAGCGATTAAAAATCACAATTCCTGCCATCTGGAAAAAAGAATTGTTACCTGGAAGCGTTGAATTCTATGACTATGAATTCGTTAGATTTGGTGATAATCCTAAAAAATTTGAATGGATTGATATTACAGATTGTCCATGTAGAAAAAACATTCCAGATTTTCATCCACAAGAAACTTATAAAGTCAGTGATAGTGGTTTTTCTTTAGAAAAGAAAATAGAAATTGCTGCTTCTTCAGGAATAGAAGTAAAAATGCCTGTCTTGAAGGAATCTAAAGTCACTTTCAAGGTAAATGTTAGTCGTACTATTACTTATAAATATGAATTAACGCCAAATTACGAATACTCTACTGGATTTAGCTTTGAACGAAATTCTTGGGTGTGGCATTGCATCAAAATACAACCCGTTTCTGAAGGAAGTTGATTATGAATGAAGCTGTTATCGTTTCCGCCGTCCGCACCGCCGTTGGTCGTGGCTTAAAAGGCACACTGTCGAATACTCGAGCCGATGACCTCGCGGCTATTGTCCTTAAAGAATCCGTCTCGAGGGCGGGTGTTGACCCAAACCTCATCGAGGATGTTTTCCTTGGTTGTGCCATGCCCGAAGGCTCGCAAGGGCTGAATTTTGCTCGTCTCTCGAGCCTCCGCGCTGGTCTGCCTGATTCCGTGGCGGGTGTGACGATCAATCGTTTCTGCGCTTCTGGTTTGCAAACCATTGCCATGGCTGCTCAAGCCATTCGCTCTGGCAGCAATGATTGTTTGATTGCTGGTGGTGCTGAAAGCATGAGCTTAGTCCCGATGTCTGGTTTTGCTTTTAGCGCCAATAATGCGCTTGTTGACTCGAGACCCGGTGCGTACATCGGCATGGGTCACACTGCCGAGAATGTCGCTGATAAGTACAATGTCAACCGGGCTGACATGGATCAGTTTGCCCTCGAGTCGCATCAAAAAGCGGCGGCGGCGGTGGATGCTGGGCGTTTCAAGGATGAAATTGTACCTGTGCCTGTGCGGGTGGATAAGCTCAAAGGTACTGGTTTGAATAAACTCCGTGGTGCGTTCCGTGAGGGTGGTGGTGTGACCGCAGGTAACTCGAGTCCGTTCTCGGATGGTGCGGCGGCGGCGGTGCTGATGAGTGCGGATAGGGCGCGGGATTTGGGTTTGAAACCCTTGGCGCGTTTTGTGAGTTTTGCCAGTGTTGGGGTTGAACCTGAAATCATGGGTATTGGTCCGGTGGCGGCTGTGCCGAAAGCCTTGAAACTGGCGGGTCTCGAGTTAAAAGACATTGATTTGTTTGAACTCAACGAAGCCTTTGCTGCCCAAGCCTTGGCTGTGGTGCGTGAATTGGGTATTGACCCAAGTAAGCTGAACGTCAATGGTGGTGCGATTGCGCTTGGTCATCCGCTTGGTTGCACTGGTGCGAAACTGACTGCCACGTTGCTTTCCGAACTTCGCCGCCGTGGTGGGCGTTACGGTATGGTGACGATGTGCGTTGGCGGTGGGCAAGGTTCGGCTGGGATTTTTGAATTGCTGAATTGAGAAGGTTAAAAGGTTAAGGCATAACCTGATGCCGCGAAGCGGCTGGATAACTTATAAAACAGGACTGTTTTGAGAAAAGTGAACAGCTTTCGCCTTTTTTCATCTATGCTATTGCCATGACTCGAGCAGTGATGATACTGGTGTTGCTGTCTTTTTCGCTGTTGGCTTTTTCGCAGTCTCGGCTTGGTAAACCCGATGCCAGTTTTGGCAATAAAGGTGTGACCCAAGCCGGGATTTGTGGTTTAACGCAGATGCTCGAGTTGCCAAATCAGGGTTTGTTTGTGGTGAAACAAGCCAAGAAAACCTTAACGCTTTTGAAATTGACTCGAGCAGGAAAGTGGGACACGGGTTTTGCTGATCGTGGTGTGCTGCGATTACCAGATTGGACAAGCCCAGATTTTTATACTCAAATCGTGCTGCAAAGCAATTCAGATGTTTTGCTTGTAGGCAAAATAGATATTGGGGAGTTGGCTGATAGGCGCGATGGGATGCGTTTGGTATTGGTGTCTGCGCTTGGGAAAATCAAGTTTCAAAGTAGGCTCGAGATACCTTTGTTGAATAAATCGACAGCTGAGCAAATAAAGGCTCGGGAATGGGTTTGGTCGGGTAATCGTTTGTTGCTTGCGTATGAGGATGTGGATCTTCAAAGGCTTGTTTTTGCGCGTTATGTTTTGACTTCCGAAGGGCAATTGGTGCTTGATACCAGTTTTGCTACCGAAGGTTACGCAGAGTTCAGTGTGGTTGCACCTCAGGTTTTATCAGTGCTGAGTGCTTTGGGTTCTGGAACTCCTTATGCCTACATCAACAAGTTGGATTTCAATGCCGCAGGTGATGTTGCTTTGGCTGGAACGATTGCTTTTCGGTTTGGTTATTTTTATGTGGCTAAACTCAAGAACGCCGGGGTTCTCGAGTCTAGGTTTGGTACAAGTGGTTTGGTGATTGATAAAAATTCACCTGACCTTGGTCAATATGCACAGTTTCGGCTTTTATCCAACGGTGGTTTGGTTGTTGTTTTTGGTTCTGATAATTCGCCGCAGGGTGATGCACTCAATTGGAGTGTTGAATGGCTTGACCAAACTGGTCAATCAGTGGATTATCAAGGTCTTGATATTCTCGAGTATCAAAACTTGCGTACTTGGGTTTTTGCGGGTGGTCAAGTTCTATTTGCTGATCAGCAAAAACTGATGCTGCATCGTCCGAAAACCAAACCGTTTTTGATTGGTGTTCTACCGCCGAATCTCGAGGGTCTGCATCTGACGACTGATAGTAAAATCCTAACTGCCAGTTGCGAGAAGAATCAATTGCTGATTCGCCGTGGCACATTTTAGGCTAAACTATCCCCATGACCCTCGCCACCACCGACCTTTGGCTCGAGCGTAATTCTGGAATGCCTTTTGACCAAACTTGGCTCGAGGAAACCCGTGTCAATAAAAGCGCGGTCGAGCGCCGAGCCGCCACCATCGGCACACGCCGCACGGTGAAAAAAGAATTCCAAGCCGCGTGGTTGCTGCGTGCGATTACCCTGATTGACCTGACCACACTCTCGGGCGATGACACCGATACCAACGTCCAGCGCCTTTGTGCCAAAGCCCGTAACCCTGTGCGTCAAGACCTGCTCGAGTCTTTAGGTGCAACGGCTTTGGGCATCACTACAGGCGCGATTTGTGTGTACCATCCGTTTGTCAAAACCGCCGTTGAAGCCCTCAAAGGCAGCGGTG
>JAAFJQ010000046.1 GCA_013298185.1 Deinococcales bacterium | reverse complement strand
GTAGCCAGCCAAGTCTGACGTTTCATGGTCGTATTTTAGCACCAAATTTGAAAAGTCTCACAAAAGTGCCTTGAGTAAAGCGAATTATCCAGCAATTTCTTGCAAAACATCTCGAGCCAGCAACCCAATTGGGCTTTTACTGAACTTGGTGGCTTGAGCTGCCAAGGTTTCTTTGCTCTGCACAGTCCATGGTTGCAAAAGTAATTCAACAAACACAGCAAATTCTTTGGTTAGGGCTTGGCTTAAGGTCGGGTCTTTAGCGCGACCTTCTAAAATTTGTGCAATTGCAATTTCGTCGCGTAAACCCAAGCGCCAACCAGCATGAACTCGAGCCAAAGCCCAATGCCAGTCCGATTCATGATTGGGTGCTTTGGTTTGCTCCCAGACACTTTCAAAATTGCCAAAGGTTAGGGCTTGTAAAACATTGGTCAGTTGAAAAATCCCAAAACCAAATTCGTGATCTTCAAACTGAGGTATTTCAAGCACATCAGCATCACCAAGTTCAAGGGTGATCCGATCTTGCCATACTTGTGCAAACTTCTCGAGCGTATGGTTTTTGACTTTACGAAAACTGGTTCTTGCTCCAATTAAATCATTTAATCCATATTCACATAAAGCAATGTTTGAGAGCGCCACATTTTCCACCACAAGTAATTCGATTTTGGTCGCCAACACCTGAGCATTTTTTAAGATACGCTGAGCTTCTGCAAAACGCGATTCGTTCATAAGAATCAGTGATCTATTCATATCTAGAGTGATACGACTGCGTAAATCACCGACAGCTTCTGCAAAATCCATGGCGGTTTCCCATGCCAAAAATGCTTCTGATCGAAGATTTTGTCGGTACAAAGCAGAGCCAAGATCATTGTATGCCATCAGTGCGTAGTAATTGTTGCTTTCTTGTTTTGATATATTCGCCGCGATTCTTGCCAATGCAATTTGTCGCTCTGGTTGTTTCACACATTTACTTAGCCCTAGAATGGCACGAATTAAATCCGGCTTTTTCTGCTCGAGTTTAGCGCTTTGAACTGCTGCCAAAGCGTAAGCTCTGGCTTTTGGTAAATCATCTTTGCGCCACAAGTTCGATAGTTCCACGCACAACAAACCATACAAAGGTGTTCCCGATTTGGGTTCGCCAATCAACTCGAGGGCTTTTTGATGGTCATC
This sequence comes from Deinococcales bacterium, assembly GCA_013298185.1. GTDB lineage: Bacteria > Deinococcota > Deinococci > Deinococcales > JAAFIG01 > JAAFIG01. The sequence goes on along the minus strand of JAAFJQ010000046.1, from coordinate 19,785 downwards.
AGAAAAACGCATTAAACGCACCAAATCAACTTTGGCAAGCGCCGCTATGTCTTGGCTGTTCTGCTCCCCAGTGGCTTGTGCCAGCACTTCACGCCAGAGCCTCATGGCTTCAGCCGTTGCACCTGTGTAGCTCAGAACTTCGCCTAAAGCATGTTTGATTTGCAACCCAAACAAGCGTTGCACTTCGGTCAGTTCTGCATCTGTCTCGAGGCTGTTAATTGCTTCGAGCGCCAACCTGTAAGCACGTTCGGCTTGCGGGTAAGCGAAAGCAGCTTGCGCCGCAGTACCAGCTTGCAGCGCATACTCGAGGGCTTGTGAGTAATTTTCAGCCGCAAACCAATGCTCGGCAAGCTCAGCGGCTTCGGCTTGACCTGTTCTTTGCTGCGCGGCTTTGGCATGAAGGCGTTTGCGTTTCAAGCGCAGAATACCTTCGCGTAGCAGTTCGTGGTATGTTGGATGGGTAAACCGAAAACGTTCACCGTTGGTGCGGGCATCTTCAGCCACCAACTTAGCCCGAGTCAGACTTTCCAAAGCATCAAAGGCTTGGTCGTCTGACCAGTCCAGCATCGCCCTGGCATCTTCAAACCAAAATGCCCTGCCTAGCACACTGGCAACCCGAGCGAACTCCAAAGCTTGCGGCTCGAGAACATCAATGCGGTATTTTAATAAGCCACTCAGGCTTGGCGGAATGCTTGGCGTTGAACGGTTCCATTCGTAATGCTCAGCGCGGTGCTGAATCGCACCACATTCGAGCATGGCTTTCAGGCGTTCTTCTAAAACCCATGGGTTACCATCGGCGCGATCAATCAATTCTTTCTCGAGGGCTGTTTCAATTTCTCCGCCAAGCAACGCCTTCACCAGTTGACGCATCTGTGTTTGATCGAGTGGCGTCAAAGCAAAAGTGGCTTTGGAAATAGGAAATCCTTTCAGACTTTGCTGACCTTCGGGTAAATCCTCGGTGCGGTAACTGAGAATCACCCGAGCATTGGGCGTGGTTCGCAAGGCATGAGCCAAAAGCGCTAAAGTACTGGTATCCGCCCAATGCAAATTCTCGAGAATCACCACAGTCAGTTCAGAGATTTTTTGCAGCAACTCAGAAAAAGCCTCGAATAAACGCAAACGGGTAATTTCAATTGGAATACTGCCATCGGTTTGAGGCACTTGTCCGAACTGACTGGCAATACGAGCCAACTCGAGTTTAGCATTGGCAGAGATTTCATCAAAAACAAAAGCAAAGCGTTTCTCAAGGGCATCAATTAACCGCTTGATTAAACCAAAAGGCGTCGGGTCATCAACCATGGCTTCGGCACGTCCCACAAAAATATAATTGCTTTGGGCTTGTTCAGCAAAAGTCCGCAGTAAGCGGGTTTTACCAAGTCCAATATCGCCAGTGACGATAAAAATACCAGCTTCGCCAGCCTCGAGCCATTGATTCAAAGCCGATACTTCTTTTTCACGCCCAATCAGCGGTGCCAGCAGCAAAGCATCAGCTCGAGCTGTTTGCACCGACAACTCAACCGTGGCTTTCAACTGATTGCTTTGCACCGCGACTTGCAAGGTGTCACGCACCACCGCCGCACTGGGAGGGCGTTTATCACGTTCTTTTGCCAGCAAATTCAAACAAATTTTCTCGAGTGCTTCTGGAATACTGGTATTCAAGCTGCGCGGTGCTATAGGCATTTCGCTGATGTGCTGCGTGATCACCCGAATCAACTCACCTTGAAACGGCGGAGTACCAGTCAGGGCTTGGTACAAAACCACACCAAGGGCGTACAAATCGGCACGATAGTCCAAAGCAACACCTTGACATTGTTCAGGACTCATATAAAGCGGTGTGCCAATCAACTGCCCCGCTCTGGATTGCAAACTGCCTTCGGACGTTTTGACCAACCCAAAATCCATCAGTTTAGGTACACCCAGTTCATTGACCCGAATGTTATCTGGTTTTAAGTCACGATGAATAATTCCCTGAGCATGAACGGCGCTTAAACCATCAGAAATCAAGGCAAACATACTACACAGACTTGTAAAATCGGGCTGAGACGTCAGCCACTCACTTAAATCCTGCCCTTTGATGTACTCCATCACCAAAAAAGGAATCCCGTTCTCCTCGCCTAAATCCAGCACTTGCACCACATTGGGATGATGCACTTGCGACAAGGCTCGGTACTCGCGGCGCATTCTGGTACGCCCCGCCAGCAATTGCGATTCCTGAATTTTTTTGACCGCCACCATTTGACCATTCTGGTTATCCACCGCCAAATAAACCACACCCATTGCCCCCGCGCCCAACTCGCGGATCATTTGGTAACGGTTTTCCAGAGCCATAAAGGTATTATCCCATTTTTATGGCATCTCGGATAAACTAAGAGCATGTCCATAGAAATCCAAACCGCTTTAGCGGGTCTGCTCGAGCCGCTTTTTGTTGGTAGCAGCATCCAAAAACTGCATTTACTGGCTGGTGGCGCGAGCAAAGAAGCCTGGTTTTTAGACCTCGAGCAAGGTGAGTTGGGCGACCTCGAACAAGGTGAGTTGGGCGACCTCGAGCAGGCTGGAAAAACCCATGAACTGATTGTTCGCCGGGCTGGTGGTGGCGCAATGAACCTCGAGCAGTTGAGCCTCGAGCAGGAATTTAAGGTGATCAAAGCAGCTTACGAAGCTGGTGTGCAAGTGCCAAAACCAATTGCTTATTTTCCAGACTTGCTTGGGCGTGAAGCCTTTGTCTCCGAGCGGGTGCGCGGCGAAGCGGTTGGACGGCGCGTGGTCAGCCGCCCAGAATTTGCGGCAGCTCGAGCCAAAATGCCGATGCGTTTAGCTGAAGAGCTGGCAAAAATTCATGCGGTAAACATTCAAAACCTTGGTTTTTTGCCCAACTCGAGTGGCAGAACAGGCGCAGCTCGAGCCATCGAACGACTTTATGCCGAACTCGACAATGTCCAAGAGCCGCATCCAGCCATTGAATTGGCTTTGCTGTGGCTGAAAAACCATGAACCACCATGTCATGGCGAAGTTTTGGTTCATGGTGATTTTCGAGTTGGTAATTTGATGATCTCCGAAACCGATTTGGTTGCCGTACTCGACTGGGAATTTGCCCATCTTGGCGACCCTGCCGAGGATTTGGCATGGACACTGATTCGGGCTTGGCGTTTTGGGCAAGACCATTTGCATTTGGGTGGTATTGGCGAACTCGAGCCGTATTTAGCGCATTACAATACATTAACCAACCAAGACATTACCCTACAAACCCTGCATTACTGGGAAATCATGGGCAATTGCAAATGGGCAGTGGCTGCCCTGACCCAAGCCAAACGCCATTTGGACAACCTCGAGAGAAGTGTAGAACTCGCGGTGCTAGGGCGGTTGAGCGCTGAAATGGAACTCGAGTTGCTGTATTTACTAGAGAGAACATAATGGGAACGGATTGGCGAACATACATGATTGTTTCTCGAGGTCATCTTGTAGAAGCACTTAATCAATTAGAAGTGACAAATCTTAGAGGCTATATCGCTCGAGCAGGTTCGTTTCGCAAAGCTGACACGCCATATCATATGGTTTTGAAGCATCGTGAAGAACTAAGCAATTTCTTTGACTTTTTAGAACAACGCCTGCTCGAGCATCTACCGATGAAAAGCTGGAGTCTGTCATTTGAAATCAAATGGCAAGGTGAAAACATTTATTTTTGTAATCATTATCAGAATCATTTTGAAATGCTTGCCCGAAAATGGATTGTTTTACACTTTTCGCCACCTTGGGGAACGAGTCACCGCTCTTGGCGACAAATCATTGGCTCTAAAGAAAGAAAATCATTTGAGTCTTTGATCGCAAGATTCAAACCCACGATTGGCTGGGTGACACTTGATTTAGATGAAAGAAGTATGTTCCAGCTTTTTGGATTTGAAAAAGAAAATATTGAATTCAATTCAAGTACATTGCTGCATTTTTTTAGCAAAAATGCAGCTACTTTTTTTCTACCAACGAACTCTTTTCCGTTCACAGATTTAACAAGTGTCTTCGTTGAAGACGAGATGGAAACGCGTTTTGTACTCAGTTCTCGTGGATTTGGCAATGAAGTGCTGCTTTATTCTGAAAATCGAACAGCCGTAAAATCTGAAATGTATGAACAGAGCGAAGAATTTGCTATTGACGAATTTAACCACCGTCAGATTTTCCGTACAGAAATTTTAGCGGCTTTTGAACTTCTACAAGGAGAATCCCATGCAACCACGCCCCAATAATCCCGAACTAGCCTCCGCCGTCCGCGAATTTCTCGAGGCGGAAATTCTGCCAACCATCACCGATACGCGGCTGAAATTTCGCACGCTCGTTGCCATGAATGCCCTTTCGATGCTCGAGCGCTCCAATCTCGAAGAAGGGTTTTTGCGCTCCGAAGTGGCTTTGCTTGCCAAATTATTGGGTAGCCCATTGCCTCTGCTCGAGACTCGAGAAGCGTTAGATGCCGAGGTGCTGCGCTTGAATGCTTTGCTCTCGAGTCAGTTGCGGGGTGGTTGGATTGCAGATGGTACGCTCGAGATTCTAAAAGAAATCGCGGTGCTGAAATTAAAGGTTGCCAGCCCGAGTTACTTGAAACGTTATTCTCTTTAAATTTTTTGGATTGAGTTGCGTGGTGTTGGGTTGTCGCGGATACAAACCATACTAAAATTAGTTAAATTATATAAAAATTGTAATTCAGCTAATTTTGTTATATAATCTGAGTATGGATCCAATTTCAAACCCATTTGCACCAGGAGCGGGGTCAGCCCCGCCAGAATTGGCTGGACGCAATGATGTGCGTGAAAAAGTGCGTATTGCCATTGAACGAATTCGTCGTGGTCATTTCAATAAAAGTGTTTTATTGGTTGGACTTCGTGGTGTTGGCAAAACAGTGCTGCTTGACCAAATGCGAAAAGATGCCGAAAGCACTGGCATCCATAGTATTCGTATCGAAGCTCCAGAAGAACGTTCATTGCCAGCTGTCTTAGCTCCACAATTGCGCTTAGCTTTACTACGGCTTTCAAAAGTCGAAAGTGCAAAGCGCTTAGCACATCGGGGTTTACAAGCCCTTGCTGGTTTTGCGAAATCATTAAAAGTGACCTATGCCGATATTGAAGTTGGATTTGACACTGAACCAGAACCTGGTTTAGCCGATAACGGAGACCTCGAGCATGATTTGCAAGCCTTATTTGAAACAGTTGGTGCAGCCGCCAAACAAGCAGGGACTGCTTTGGTTATTTTTATTGATGAACTCCAATATGTAGAACAAAAACAACTCGAGGCGTTGATTACGGCTTTGCATCGTACTGCACAAGCTCAAATGCCTGTGGTGCTGATCGGGGCTGGTTTACCACAACTCAGAGCGCAAATGGGACGCGCAAAATCCTATGCCGAACGTTTATTTGACTTTCCAGAAATCGGAGCGCTCAATGATGAAGCATCTCGCATTGCCATTCAAAAACCGATTCTCGAGCAATCAGCGCAAATTTCACCTGATGCTCTAACCCGAATTATCACTGAAACTCAAGGTTATCCTTATTTCTTACAAGAATGGGGCAAACACGCTTGGAATGCTGCAACGACAACCTTGATTACTTTACAAGATGTCGAATTTGCCTCATTAAGTGCTTTAACTGCCCTTGATGAAAGTTTTTTTCGAGTTCGTTTTGACCGCTGTACCCCATTTGAAAAAAAGTACTTGCGAGCAATGGCTGAACTTGGTGCTGGTCCGCACCGTTCAGGCGATATTGCCACTGTTCTAGGGCGCAAAGTCAGTTCGCTTGGACCAACAAGAAACCAGCTTTTACTTAAAGGTATGATTTGGTCGCCGAGTCATGGCGATACAGGATTTACAGTACCGCTTTTCGACCAATATATGAAACGAATCATGTCCAGTGATCAATGGAAATTGAGTTAAGGGCTTCATGTGGGCAAAAAAAGGGCTTGCGTGGTGATTGGATTGCAGTTGGTGCGCTCGAGGTTCTTAAAGAAATCGCAGTGCTGAAATTAAAGGTTGCGAGTCCGAGTTACTTGAAACGTTATTCTGTTTGAGTTTTTTGTATTGACCGAAATTTTTAAGCTGTAATTCACAATAGCAATGTGTCATTTGGCTCTGTTTTTTAAATTCTGTGCTACTGTGCTTTTGGAGGTTCTTTATGAACTTAAAACTAAAAGTAACACTGGCAATTGGAATGTTAGCCCTTGCTTTTGCAGCGTGTACAAGCACACCAGGTCCAGCGGGTCCAGCGGGTCCAAGTGGTCCAACGGGTACAGCCAATGTGATTTATTCGGCTTGGAAATTCGCTGCTGCTGATTGGAATAACATTACGATTGATAGTGCCGTTATGAAAACCAGTTTTATTTTAGCCCCAGAAGTGACTCAAGCCATACTAGATTCAGGTGATGTTCGGGTATACCTCAGACTTACAGGGGTCCTTACCCCAACGCCTTTCCCATACACCGGCTATGCAGGTGGTGCAGTAAGTACCATGAGTGCCGTTCCAAAACTTGAAACCACTGAACCTGTTGGATATATCCCTGTGCCCGCGGCTCCAGCCGTTGCAGCTTCGGCTGCTGTTGCGACTGCAAAGCAGGCTAGAATTCGACTATTTCGTTTCACTCATGATAATACTAACAGTGTTGGTGTAAGTTCTTCCTTGGAGTATCGTTACATCATCATTCCCGGTGGGATTGCCGCCGCAGGTGCTGGAAAAGTGCAACCTGATTGGAAGAATTACGAAAGCGTTAAGCGTTTTTATAATATCCCAGATTAATTTCTCGAGTCAAAGACAGCCAACAATGGCTGTCTTTTTTTGTGCCTTGAGTACTTTACACAACTTACTCATCTTGGTGTATCATCCTGTGCTGTGGCATCAAGGAGGTTGCCAAAATTATTCAAACAGGGAAGCGCAAGGTCTTGGGTTGGTTCAACAATGCCAAACCCGAGAACACGAGGTAAGGATTATCGAAAACCAGTGAATTGTTCACTGTCATCTGCGGATGTCCTTCGGCTGCAAAACCCCAGCCGCCCGAACATAAAAGCATCAGCAAAAACCCGTTGTGAAACGGTCACAAATCTGAGCGCAGGGAAATAAGCAACCTCGAGTACATAACTCGAGCCTGTTTTGATGAGGTTTTTTCATGTGTGGAATTGTTGGTTATATTGGTACAAAAAACGCAACCGAAGTCCTGATTTCTGGTCTTAGTAAACTCGAGTACCGTGGCTACGACAGCTCGGGTGTAGCCGTGCATACGGGCAGTAAACTCGAGGTGCGTAAAAACGCGGGTAAGCTGTCAGTGCTGCAAACCGAACTCGAGCAGCAGAGTCTTAGCGGCACACTTGGTATTGGGCATACACGCTGGGCAACCCATGGTAAACCAAACGATGTCAATGCCCACCCTCATGCTTCTGAAGATGGCAGTATTGTGATTATCCACAATGGAATTATTGAAAATTACTTACCGCTGAAAGAAGCCCTGATCTCGAGGGGGCATGTCTTTAAGTCCGAAACCGATTCCGAAGTCTTGGCGCATTTGATCGAAGAAAAATACAGCGGCAACCTCGAGCAAGCTGTCCGAGAAGCCCTTTCCGAAGTACGCGGCGCGTATGGAATTGTGGTTACACATGTGAATCACCGTGAAATTGTGGCTGCTAGAACCGTTTCGCCACTGGTTATGGGCGTGGGGCAAAATGAAATGTTTTTGGCTTCGGATGTTCCAGCGCTCTTAAATTACACTCGAGAAGTGGTGTTCTTACACGATGGTGACATGGTGGTGCTGAACGACTCGAGTTACCGAATCATGGATTTACAGGGCAACCCCGTTTCTCGAGAAGTCAGCCATATCGAATGGGATGCCGAAGCCGCCGAAAAAGGTGGTTTTGACACGTACATGCTCAAAGAAATCTACGAGCAACCTCAAGCCCTCTCAAACACGCTGCTCGGGCGTTTGCAAGACCAAACTGGCGAAGTGGATTTAGAACTGAACCTCGACCCAGCCAGCTTTAAGCGCATCAGCATCATTGCTTGTGGTACAGCATTTTACGCTGGTTTGGTCGGTGAGTACCTGATCGAGCAATTGGCTCGAGTTCCAGTGGAAATTGATGTGGCTTCCGAGTACCGTTATCGTCAGCCGCTCGTCTCGGAAAACACGCTCGCCATTGTCATTTCACAAAGCGGCGAAACCATAGACACCCTCGAGGCACTGCGCGAAGCCAAGAAAAGTGGCGCAAAGACTTTGGGCATCATCAACGCCAAAGGTTCGAGCATGACTCGAGAAGTGGACGACACACTTTACATTCACGCGGGTCCTGAAATTGGTGTGGCAAGCACCAAGGCATACACCAGCATGGTCAGCGCAATGCTGATGCTGGCATTGTGGCTTGGTCGCGCTCGAGGGACGTTGGATGCCAGCACAGGCACAGAGCTTTTGCGTAGCGCAAGGGAATTACCGCGTTTGGTCGAAGAAGCCTTGTCTGAGTCTCGAGTGGCGAACATCAAACGGGTTGCCGAGAAGTACAAGGACGCTCGAGATTATTTGTTCCTTGGGCGTGGTGTGAACAGCCCAACTGCTTACGAAGGCGCACTGAAACTCAAGGAAATTTCATACATTCACGCCGAAGCCTATGCGGCTGGCGAAATGAAACACGGTCCAATTGCATTAATTGATGAAAAACTCCCCGTGGTTGTAATTGCCACCGACAGCGTGCTGCTCGAGAAAACGATTAGCAACATCCAAGAAGTCCGCGCTCGAGGGGGTAAGGTCATTGCTGTGGTGTCAGATGGTGACACCGAAGCCAGCCGTCACGCTGATGATGTGATTATCGTACCAAAAGCCCACGAGATGGTTTCGCCTGTGGTCAATGCGGTAGCCATGCAGTTGTTGGCGTATTTCACTGCAACTGCGCTTGGTAAGGATGTCGATAAGCCACGCAATTTGGCAAAATCGGTTACAGTTGAGTAGTTAAAGTAATGTGTTTTCAATAACTAAATTTTTCCAAAAGGGTCATAATCACTCTGCTCGCCAAATATGAGTTGAGGTTGATTTTGACCCTTCTCAGACGACCAACATCAAGAGCCAATTCTAAGCCCGAAATCAGCATAAATCAGCTTACCTTCACGCCAAGTCGCAGCCACTCGAGAACCGCGCAGTACGGTTAGGTCAGCCTTAAACCCAGTCTGAATCGCACCACGTCCAACCAATCCTGCTGCTTTGGCTGGCTCGAGCGATACCAAATTGACTGCCTTGTGCAGTGGCATACCATCTGCTGCAATTCGCAGCGCCGCGTGAAGCAAACTGGCAGGGTGATAATCGGCACATAGCCCATGCACCACACCAGCTTCAATTCCCTCGAGTGCCGATAGATTGCCTGAGTGACTGCCGCCTCGGAGTGCATTTGGTGCGCCCATAATCACACTCATTCCAGCTTGGGCAGCGGCTTTGGCTGCCTCAAGCGTAACTGGAAACTCAGCGATGCTCGTGCCAAGTTGTTGCATCAGTGCGACTTTATCAGCCGTGTCATCGTCATGGCTGGCAAGTGGAATTTGACGCTCGAGGGCAAGTCCTGCAATGCCCTTTGCTACTTCCCAACTGATTGGAGTCTCGAGGTGAGCTTGGGCTGTGGCTTGAGCCGCTTCGCGGTTGCCACCAAGCCATTTGGTCATGTATTCAACATAATACTCGAGGTTTCTGAATTGTCCTTGACCGGGCGTGTGATCCATCAAAGAAACCATCTGCACCAGATTTTCTTTGAGCAGCCGCTCGAGCAGTGGCACACCACTCGGCACACTGACTTCAAAGCGCACATGCACCAAGATGTTGCAACGCAACTCGTCCGTTATTTGGTGAATGGCGTGGATCAGGCTCTCGGCGCGACTTTCGGAACGCAGTCCGGGTCCGTCGGCAAGCGCCACCGCCGCATATGCTGTGGTGATGCCATTGCTGCACAAGCGTTTATCAAGTTCAGCCAAAGCAATCTCGAGCGGAAACAAAGTATTTGGGCGAGGCTCGAGTTCACGCTCGAGCATATCGCCATGAATATCCACAATTCCAGGCAGCAGCGTGTGGTGACTCAAATCCACTCGAGGCAGGCTCGAGGATGGGTCAGGCATTTCTTCGATTTGGGCAATATGACCATCTTCGATTCGCACAAAACCACGTTCTAAAGTCTGGTCTGGGAGTACCACTTTGGCATTCTCGAGCCAGTAATTCATGTCAGTTTTGCCCTAATTTGCGCTGAGATGAAATCAACCAAGAACACCGCCACCAAAATCACAATCAGCACCGCACTGGCTTCACGAAAGTTAAAACTTCGCATGGTTTCAGTCACAAACAAGCCGATGCCGCCAGCCCCAACCAAGCCAAGCACACTGGCAGCGCGGACATTGCTTTCAAATCTATACAAACTCATTGAAACCACGGTCGGTACAATTTGTGGAAAAATCGCATGGGTGAAGACTTGGATGGGATTCGCGCCACTGGCTTGCACGGCTTCGATTTGACCTGTATCCACCACTTCAATGGCTTCGGCGTAGAGTTTAGCGAGAACACCCGTGGTATGCACCGCCAGCGCCAAAATGCCCGGAAAAGGTCCTAGACCCACAGCCGCCACAAAAATCAGTGCCAAGACAAATTCATTTAAGCCGCGCAGAACATCTAAAATGCGCCGTGCGATTTGATACACCACTTTGTTCGGGGCAGTGTTAGCCGCCGCCAAAATCGAAATTGGCAAAGCTGCAATCGCCGCCAGAACCGTTCCCCAAATCGCCATTTTCACGGTCAGTAGCATTTGGTCAACAAAGGTCAGACCCCTTGTAAAATCAGGTGGAAAAAAACCACTGTCCGGGCGTTCAGCTGTGCCGAATAGCAATTTATACGACTCGCCAACACCTGCAATAAATTTAGGAATGCTCAGTTCCGTACCAAACGTTGCCCAGAACAACAAGGCTGCCATACCAAGCCAAATCAGTCTGGTGTAATTGCGCTGCATCAATACTTTAGGAGGTGCTTGTAATTGTTTAGTCATGATTTTATTTATTTTGACCTCGAGCGGGGTCAGCTCGAGGTCTCGAATGGAGAAAGCAGCAAGCCGTGTTTATCGCAAGCGTTTTGCTGATTGAATTCTGTTTTGCGCTAAGGCTCGAGCGCTCAACTCAAAGCTCATAGCCAAACTTATTTCAAGCACTGTGAGCTTTTGTAAGCATTAATCTGACGGAATGGTTGGTAATCCTTGGGTGAGCTGCCAACATAACCAGTCAAGCCGCTGGCTTTGAGGAACGATTCATCGCGGAAACGCAGGAAAGCCGATTTAATCAGCAATTTCAGGCTCTCAGGCAATTCTTTGCGGTATGCCACAGGCGAGGCTGGAATTTTCTTGGATTTGTAAACCACTTGGAAATCTTCTTTTTTGACAATGCCTTTGGAGATGGCTGAGGCAAGGCTGATGTCATTGGTTGCACCAATGGCGATTCTTCCATTGGCAACACCGAGGATCACATTTTCGTGCGTACCAGCAAAATAAACGCGCTTGAAGTACGTTTCTGGTTCGATCTTCAGGTCGGTGCAGAAGCTGAACATTGGGACGCGGAAACCACTGGTGCTGCTTGGGTCAACAAAAGCAAATTCTGCGCCTTGGGCATCGCGCATGTTCTTGATTGGGCTGCCAGCTTTGCTCAGCACCAAGCTAAAGTAACCCGTGCCATTAGCAATGCTGCTTTCTTTAACAAAGGCTTCGGCATTGGCGCGGTCTTCAGCATCAAGGTAGCTGCTTGGTCCAAAGAATGCCACATCCACTTGTTTGGCTGCCATAGCAACAATCACGGCTGCGTAATCTGCACCATTGCGGAAATTGATTTTCACACCGAGTTGTTTTTCCAAGTACGAAATCATGGGCTTAAAGCGCTCGGTGGCATCCTTGCTGGTTTCGACAGGCACGGTGGCGATGGTGATTTCCTTGGGCCAATCGGCACGGCTGTTCTGGGCGCTCGAGATACCAAGCGCGGTGAGGGCGGCAAGACCAAAGGCGGCAACAAGAAACTTTTTCATGGGTTCTCCTTAGAACGAAAGTGGTAGACGAAAAACGAGGGGTATGACAGGCTGCTCGAGGTCACGCATTGACCAAGAGCGGTGTAGTTGAAAGGTCTGGGGTGGGTTGAGTGGCTTTTTGTTCGTCGTAGTACAACGCCCTTGTGACGGCTTCGGTCAGGGCATTGGGGTGTCCGTCGAAGACCACGCTACCGCGTTGTAATGCCACGACCCGCTCGGCGTATTCGCGTACCGCATCGAGGTGGTGCAAGTTGGCAATGACAGCAATGCCATCTTCGGATTGGATTTGACGCAGTAAACCCATGACTTGCTCAGAGGCTTTGGGGTCGAGGGCGCTGATCGGTTCATCGGCAAGAATCAGTTTGGGTTGTTGTGCCAAGGCTCGAGCGATGCCTACGCGCTGCTGTTGCCCTCCAGAGAGGGTGTCGGCGCGTTGCCAAGCGTAATCTGCCATGCCGACCCGCTCGAGCGCCGCAAAAGCCAATTGGCGGTCTTCGAGGGTGTACATGCGAATGGTTGAACGCCAAGTCGGCATAAAGGCTAAGCGCCCAATCAACACATTCTCGAGGGCAGTCAGGCGTTTGACCAGATTAAATTGTTGAAAGACCATGCCGATTTTGCGTCTGGCTGCCAGTACTTGAACGTTTTTAGCGCGGCTGATCTCAAGCTTATCAATGGTGACTTTGCCCGTGGTGGGGCGCACCAAGCCATTGAGGATTCGCATTAAAGTGCTTTTGCCTGCGCCGCTTGGTCCGATCAGCACCGTAAAGGCTTCTGCGCCAATCTCGAGGCTAATGCCGCGCAAGGCTTGAGTGCCGTTGGCGTAGGTGTGATTAACATTCTCGAGTTGAATCATGGTTGCCCTTTGGGTGGTTCTGCCCGACAAAACTATGGGTGAAACGTCAGGGCTTTGTAAGTCACAAAAGCATGACAATTCCTTGCCCAACCACCTCGAGACGCTGACGATGACCTGACATGGGCTATATACCTTCTAAGGTCATGCAGGAAACGTTTTCGCAATCCCAAGCCCTTGCAATCCTGACCCAAGCTGCTGCCCAAGAAGTCAAAGCCTTGGCAGAAGAACTGTTGCCACTCCTCGAGCAACACGCGCCGCTCGAGGTGACGCAAAACCGCACGGGCTTGGTGATGCTACCTTACCGCGATACTGTTCACGGCACATTGTTTCATCTTGGTGAAGTGTTGATTGCCGAAGCTCAAGTGCGCCAGAATAATCTGCTTGGTTATGGCATGGTGCTTGGGCGTGACCTCGAGCAGGCTTTGGCGGTGGCGCTGCTAGATTTGGCATTTCAAGCGGGCATTGGTTTGGAGCGTTTAAACAGGTTTCTCGAGGCAGCTCAAAGTGAGCAAACCCATGTTCACAACCAATTATTCGCCAAGGTGGATGCGACTCGAGTGCAAATGGAGACTTTCTGATGCTACAAACCGAATTTGAAGCCAAGACCCATGCCACTTTTGATGCGCTGATGTGGGCGTTTTCCTATCCCGGACGTATTCAGCAATTCAAACTCGAGCCTTCCGAGACTGGTTTTTCTGTCATTGCCGAAGCGCTGTTAGATCTCGAGACCAGTGCTTGGACAAACAATCCCGACCTCGAGCAGAAAATCCGTGCTACAGGTGCGAAAATCAAAACCCTCGAGCAAGCCCAATACGTGTTCTGCCACGAATTTCCCACGCTCGAGTTACTGCGTGTGATTCGCCGAGGCACACCGCTCGAGCCAGACACCTCTGCTACTTTGATTCTGGCGGCGGGTCTCGAGACTGGGCAGAAATTGCGTTTGAGCGGCGCAGGCATCCAAGATGCGCTAGAGGTGCAAATTGACTTGCCACTCGAGTTTTGGGATGTGCGTGAGGAAGTGCTGGCATATCCAATCGGCTGGGATGTGCTGATTGTGGATGGCTCGAGGCTGTTGGGCATCCCGCGCAGCACCCGAATCGAGGTGATGTAGTCATGGCATATGTGGCAGCCAGAGGCGGCGAACAAGCCATCCTCGAGGCGGAAAACCTGTACCGCGAATTGCTTGGTACGCTCTCGCTCGAGCGGGTCAAAATCATTGAAGAAACCATGCCGTACTTAATTGATCGGGTCATGGGTGAAGCATCAATTTACGCCCCAGAATTGGCGGCGCTGGCGATAGCCCAAACAGGCGGCGAGTTGTATGAATCGGTGCTGTTGCTACGGGCATACCGCAGCACCCAGCCACGACTGGCGTATGCCGCGCCGCTCGAGCAGGACGACCTCAAGACCGTGCGCCGAGTCTCGGCGGCGTTCAAGGACATTCCGGGCGGTCAGGTCTTAGGACCAACGCTTGATTACAGCCACCGTGTGCTTCGCATGGAAGTGCTGCGCGGCGAAACCGTGACGCACCAAACCAAGGCTGCGCCGCAAGCCTCCCCCTCGAGTTTCCCAGCTTTGGCGGCTTGGCAGCGTCAGGCGGGATTGCTACCCGAAATCCAAGCTGACCAGACCGTCCCGAGTGAAATCCCCGATGTCACCCGTGAACCACTGCTCTTTCCCGTCTCGAGGGCGCACAAACTGCAAAGTCTGGCTCGAGGCGACACAGGCGGGATTTTAGCGCTTGGCTACGCCAATATGCGCGGTTATGGCGCGGTTCACCCGACCATTAACGAAGTACGTTTAGCGTATGCCGAGGTGCTGTTGACCCACCCAAGCACAGGTGTGCAATTTAGCGCTGGGCAAGTGCGGGTTAGCTCGAGCGAGATTGTCACGAATTTCGCGGGCAACCCACAAGACCCGCGTCTCGAGCTTGGATTTAGCGCCACGCTCGGTTGGAATGAAGTCAAAACGATTGCTGCTTCGATGCTCGATTTAAGCATGGAACGCTCAGGGCATCCATCGCAAACCCCGGAATTTGTTTTGTACCACACTGAACCTGTCGAGGCGAGCGGATTCTGCATTCATTTTAAACTGCCGCATTATGTGACGTTTCAAAGCAGTCTCGAGGCGATGCGAGATGTGAAAGGGAAAGGTCACAGAGAAAAGGTTAAAGAGGAAAGTGCCGTGGCGCTCGAGGAGGCGATGTTATGAGGCTTTCAGAACTCACCAAGCCTGTGCAAGACCATGCGTATGCGTTTTTGGATGAAGCCAGCAAGCGCGAACTGCGGCGCAAAATCTTGAAGGGCATTTGCATTCCGGGGTATCAAGTGCCGTATGCCTCTCGAGAAGTGCCAATGGCTCGAGGCTGGGGAACGGGCGGTTTGCAAGTCACGCTGACTTTGGTTGCACCGCACAGCACGGTGAAAGTGATTGACCAAGGCGCAGATGACAGTGTGAATGCTGCCAATATTCGGCGTTTTATTGCTCGAGTTGCAGCAGCCAAAACCACCACCGATGCTTGTGAAGCCACGTTGATTCAGTCTAGGCATCGCATCCCAGAAGAACGGCTGCTCGAGGGACAAGTTTTGATTCTGCAAGTCCCAGAACCCGAGCCGTTGCGCGGTGTGGAAACCAGCAGCGCGGCGGCGGCGGAGCTTCACGCTGATGCGGATTATGGGATGATGTGGCTCAAACTTTACGAGCAAATGGTGCGGTACAAGCGAATTATCCAAGGCGCGAGTTATCCCGTGCTGGTTGGCAATCGTTACATCATGTCGCCCAGTCCGATTCCACGTTGGGATGTGCCGATGCTGCACCAAGCCGCACACCTGACCATCCTCAGCGCAGGGCGGGAAAAACGCCTGTATTGCGTGCCACCGTACACCGAAGTGCGTCCGCTCGAGTTTGATGATGTGCCGTACCAAATCGAAAATGTTGACGGCATGGTTTGTTTCCGCACAGGTGCAACCCATAAATTCATGAATGAACTCCCGCAAGAAGATGGCTCGAGTTTGTTTGAATTATCCGACAGTGGTTACGGCGAGAAAATCCTGACCGAAACGCCACTTGGCGAAACATACTACGATTCTGAAGGGAGGTTCTACCATGATGGCTACCTCCGTCAATGACCTGATTCTCGAGCCACCGCGCTTGGTCAAACACACACCGCTCCTGACCGTCACCAACATCAACAAGCAATATGGACAAGTCATCGCGCTCGAGGAAGTCAATGTCGAACTGTACCCTCGAGAAGTGCTAGGCGTGGTCGGAGAAAGCGGCAGTGGCAAAAGCACACTGCTGCGAATGCTGAACCTCGAGGAAAACCCTGACAGTGGCGCATACCACCTCGAGATACCAAGTTACCAAGACCAGAATTTATTTGAACTCAGCCGCTTTGAGCGCCGTCAGTTGCGGGTCAAACAAATTGGCATTGTCTACCAAAATCCGCATTTGGGACTGCGAATGCGAAACTCGAGCAGTGGCAACGTCGCCGAGCGCTTGGTTGTAGCTGGAGAACGCAACTTCTCGAGATTACGTGCGGCTGCTAAGCGCAGTCTCGAGGTCAGCGAATTTCCAGTAACACGCATGGACGACCCACCGAAGAACTTATCAGGCGGAATGCAGCAACGGGTACAGCTTGCCAAAGCTATTGCCTTGAAACCTGCGCTGCTGCTTTTGGACGAACCGACCACAGGATTGGATGTCTCGGTACAAGCGCTGGTGCTGGATACTTTACGGCGATTGCAACGGGATTTGGGTATTGCGATGTTGGTGGTTTCACATGATTTGGGCGTGATTCGCACTTTGTCTGACCGTGTGATGGTCATGCGGCACGGAAGGGTGGTTGAGCAGGGATTGACCGATCAAGTTCTCGAGGACCCGCAACATCCGTACACGCAGCAGTTAGTACACGCGAAATTATGAAAAACGCCAGCTCTCACGTACTCCCCCCAGCGCGGAGCGCTGACCCCCTCGAAAAAGAGGGGGTATGTACCAGCTTTAACCCCCTCTTTTTCGAGGGGGTCGCCGAAGGCGGGGGGAGTACGTCGCTGATAACACCGCTTCATTTTCCTAGGAGTAACCCATGATTCTCGAGGTCAATAATTTAAGTAAACACTTCTACCTGCATCAACTCGAGCGAGAAGTTCACGCTTTTTCCGATTTGAATTTCACCCTCTCGAGTGGTGAATTCTTGCTGGTGGCTGGCGCAAACGGCGTTGGCAAAAGCACATTGCTTCGCACGTTGTATCGTTCTTACAAGGCATCGGATGGTCTGGCATGGTACGACAGTCGGCATGGTAGAATTGATTTGGTTCGGGCTGCTGATGTTGACATTGCGCTTCTGCGCCAAGAAGAACTTGGTTTTGTGACTCAGTTTTTACGTCCTCGCCCTCGAGTCAGCGCGGTGGAATTGGTGGCTGAGCCGCTACTGTTCGCGGGTTTTGAACCTGCTCAAGCCGAGCATCAAGCCAGTGCAGCGCTGGAGATGTTTGGTTTGAAACGCGAACTCTGGCAGGCGTACCCGACAACCTTTTCAGGTGGTGAACAACAAAAAGTCAATCTGGCTCGAGCTTTGATTCAACCTCGGCGTTTGCTGCTGCTGGATGAACCCACGGCTTCGCTCGATGTTGTGGCTCGAGCCGCACTGCGTGAACGCCTCGAGCATCTGAAAAACGAAGGTGTTGCCATGATTGCGGTGCTGCATCACCCTGAGGACGCGGCTGGTTTGATTGACCGTGAGATTATGCTGACCAGCGATTTACCGCCCGATGCAGGCTTTCTCGAGCCAGAGGTGGCATATGTGGCTTAGTGATGTTCGTTTGGTTCTGCCCGATTGCGTTCTGCCTAGTGCCAGTTTATGCTTTGAGAATGGCATCATCAGCCAAGTGTTGGATGGTGCAGTCAAAAAACCTGATTTGCACGGCACGGGCTTAACCGCCATTGCGGGTTTGGTGGACTTACACGGCGATATGCTCGAGCGTGAACTCGAGCCTCGTCCAGGAGCGGCTTTTCCAATTGAATTGGCGCTGCTCGAGTTAGATAAACGCCTCGCGGCGGCTGGTGTGACCACAGCCTATGCTGCGATCAGTTTTTCTGAGCATCGTGCTAAGCACATTCGTTCTGAGGAACGCGCTCGAGAAATCGTTGAAGGCGTGGCTGGTTTGCGTGAGTCTTTGCTGACCGAGATGCGAATTCATGCACGGTTTGAAATCACCAATCATCGGGCTGCACCTGTTCTCGAGGAGTTACTGGCTGAAAAAATGGTGGACATAGTTTCCTTAAACGATCACACGCCCGGACAAGGGCAGTATCGTGACCTCGAGCAGTTTATTCAGTATGTTTCCACATGGCAAGGCAAAACCCGCGAAGAAGTCGAAAGCAATGTGCGCGAACGAATGCAACGCGCGGCTGAAGCGCCGCCATCATGGGAAGTGATTGCCCAAATCACCAAACTGGCACTCGAGGCGGGTATGGTCGTCGCCAGTCACGACGATGACAGTTCCGAAAAAGTGGATTTGGTTCGCAGTGTCGGCGCAAGCCTATCCGAATTTCCAATCAACCTCGAGGCAGCCAAAGCCGCTCGAGCATACGGGATGCAAATCATCATGGGCGCACCCAACGCCCTACGCGGTGGCAGCCACTCGGGCAATTTATCGGCGCTCGAGGCTCTGGAACACGGTGTGCTGGACATTCTGGCTTCGGATTATTACCCCGCCGCGATGCTTAAGGCAGCTTTAAGCATTGTCGAGCGTGGAATGCTTTCATTACCAGAAGCCATCAACTTGGTCAGTTTGAACCCTGCTCGAGCTGTGGGTATGACCGACCGTGGTTCGCTCGAGGTTGGACAACACGCCGATGTGGTTTTGGTAGACCACAACGACAATCACCGTGTGGTCGCAACCCTGCGCGGTGGGAAAATCATTTACTGGGCGGGGCATCCAGTGCTGCCAAGTCCGCAGTCTCGAGTCTTGGAGTTGGCATGATGGGTTACGAACTCCCCCTCGCTTCGCTCGACCCGTCTTGCTCACAAGATAGCACCTATCGGGCTATTCGCGCCTCAAAGAGGGGTGCTGGTGTTAGGAATTTGGTTTCTCGAGTCACACAACTGGAACGAAAACACAAACCGAACAACCCTCTCCCGCGTTTGCGCGGCGAGAGGGTAGCGAGCCTAAGCGAGCTGGGAGAGGGCTGGCTGTTGCAACCATACATTCCCTTCCCAAGCCACTGGTTTTTTCGTACAGAACTGTTAATTCCATCTCGAGCAGCCTAAAATCTCGGAGTTCCCATGAAATTATCTGAACAACCCACGATTGACCCTAGCGCAGAAATCATTGACTCGAGCCTCGGTGTCTGGACTGAAATCTCGCACGATACCAAGTTCTACCGCTCGAGCCTCGGTGATTACAGTTATGTCATGCAGCACTGCCAAATCATGCACTCGAGCATCGGTAAGTTTTGTAGCATCGCTAGTTTTGTGCGCCTCAATCCGGGCAATCATCCACTCGAGCGTCCAACTTCGCATCACATGACGTATCGCGCCGTGCAGTATGGTTTTGCTGATTCGGACGACGCTGATTTTTTCGCGTGGCGCGAAGCTCATCCCGTGACCATCGGACATGATGTTTGGATTGGGCATAACGTGACGGTGCTACCCGGTGTGACCATCGGTAACGGCGCAGCGATTGGCGCAGGTGCAGTTGTGACCAAAAACGTTGAGCCGTACACGATTGTCGCGGGTGTTCCTGCCAAGCGAATTCGCGCCAGATTCTCGGATTCGGTGATTGAACAACTCGAGCGCATTCAGTGGTGGAATTGGAGTCGGTCTCAACTCGAGCAGCGTTTTATGGAGTTTAGGAACATGGATGCGTTTCTCGAGAAGTACGGTGCAGCATGAA
>JAAFJQ010000457.1 GCA_013298185.1 Deinococcales bacterium | reverse complement strand
CGCCGCGCAGTCCGTATAGTGCCAGCAAAGCAGCGGCTGATTTGTTGGTGCAGTCCTACTTTGTGACGTATGGGCTGCAAACCACCATCACCAGAGGCAGCAATAACGTTGGTGCATATCAATTCCTCGAGAAAGTCGTGCCGCTTTTTGCCACCAATGCGATGCTCGATTTACCACTCCCAGTTTACGGCGATGGTCTGCAAATGCGTGATTACACCCACGTTTCAGACCACTGCACCGGAATTCTAACGGTTCTCGAGAAGGGTAGCATTGGCGAAATTTATAATGTTGGAGCTGGGCAAGAAATCACCAATATGGCAATGCTCGAGGTCTTACTCGAGACAGTAGGCAAACCGCGCAGCCTGATTCGTCATGTCACCGACCGCGCAGGACATGATCGGCGTTATAGTGTTTCGGTGAAAAAACTCGAGGCGCTTGGTTGGAAAGCCGAGTATCAACCTAAAGAAGCTGTGGCTGCCGCCGCCAAATGGTATCTCGAGAACCCAGCCTACTGGCAACCTGTGCGTGAATCAGCTAGTTTCCAAGCGTATTACAATCGGCAATATGCCAAGCGGCTCGAGGTGACAACATGAAAGGTCTAATTCTCTCTGGTGGCAAAGGCACACGCTTGCGCCCACTGACCCACACTCGAGCCAAGCAGCTTGTACCAATTGCCAACAAAGCCAACATTGATTATTGCGTTGAAGATATTGTTCGGGCTGGTGTGACCGACATTGGTATTATCATTTCCCCTGAAACTGGCGAAGAAGTCAAAGCCTACTTGGGCGATGGCTCGAGACTCGGTGCGAAAATCACTTATATCCTCCAAGACCGCCCCGGTGGTTTGGCTCATGCTGTGAAAATTGCTCAGCCATACCTCGAGAATGACCCATTTATCATGTACCTTGGCGATAACTTGCTCGATGGCGGCATCCAGCACATGCTCGAGAAGTTTAATAAAGGTGGGGTTGAAGCCTGTATTTTGCTGACCAAAGTGCCTAACCCAAGCAGTTTTGGTGTGGCAGTGCGTGACCCAAGTGGCAAAATTGTGCGCCTTGTTGAGAAACCCAAGGAATACATTTCTGATCTTGCTTTGGTTGGTGTGTACCTGTTTACCCCAAAGATCCATGAAATCATTGCCAACCTCAAGCCCTCGGCTCGAGGTGAACTCGAGATTACCGAAGCGATTCAGAACCTGCTCGAGGCTGGTTTTGTCGTCAATGCCGAAGAAGTGCGAGGCTACTGGAAAGACACGGGCAATGCCGCTGATCTTCTTGATGCCAACCGCCTTGTCCTCTCGAGAATCGAGCGCGAGATTTCGGGGACAGTCGAGAACTCCGAAATTGTTGGCGAAGTGCAAATCGCCTCAGGTGCAAGCATCAAAAACTCGAGACTGCGTGGACCAATCAGCATTGCGGCTGGTGCAGTTGTCGAGAATGCCTATGTTGGACCATACACCAGCATCGGCGAGAACGCAATCGTAAAAGATTGTGAACTCGAGTACAGCATTCTGATGCAAGGCTCAAGACTCGAAGGCATTGCTAGGCGCGTGGATTCGAGCATCCTCGGCGAAGAAGTGCGGGTGCTAGGCGAAGTTGAACGCAAAAACACCGTGCAGTTCTTTTTGGGTGACAGAAGCACCGTGAAAATCTAAAAAATCTGGTAGAGTCCCTGTTCGATGGATACCTCAGTCATCAAATTCGGCACAGACGGCTGGCGAGCCTTAATCGCCCAAGATTTCACCACCGCCAATGTTGCCCTTGTGGCACAAGCCCACGCTCAATACCTGAAAAAACAAACCTCACCTCGGGTTGTGATTGGTTATGACACCCGTTTTGCAGGGCGATTATTTGCCCAAACCGTAGCGCAAGTCATGGCAGCCAATGGACTCGAGGTTTTTCTCTGCGCTGATTTTGTTCCAACGCCAGTGTTGTCCCATGCTGTAGTTACCCAAGCGGCGGCTGGTGGCGTGATGCTGACCGCTTCGCACAACCCTGCGGCGTA
>JAAFJQ010000455.1 GCA_013298185.1 Deinococcales bacterium | reverse complement strand
TTGCTGACCAAACCACGAAAAAAGTCACTCGAGAGGATTTCAGTGGCGGCAAAATGTGTGGCGGCAAAGGTACTTTTGCCACTGCCGCTCGAGCCGATCAGCAGCACCAATGCCAATTCGGGAATAGAAATGGTCATTCGGGTATGTCCTTCTTAAAAATTGCGATTTGCGATGGGCTGCCGACAGGTTCAACCTCGAGTCCAATCCCTTCGATGGTAACGCTATAAGCGTATTGTGTGGCGATTCGATTAGCCCATGCTCCAAACTCAGCTCGAGTCCATTCAAAGCGGTGATCTTTGTGGCGCATGGTGCCAACCGGTAAGCTCTCCCACTGGCTGTTAAATTCAGCATTTGGTGTGCTGACCAGCACGGTTTGGGCTTGTAAATAACCAAAGACGTTGCGCTCAAGCGCTTCAAGTCGGTACAGCTCGAGGTGTTCAATCACTTCGATCAGCGCAATCGCATCAAAACCCCGCAGCCTAGCATCAAGGTACGTGATTGAACTTTGCAGCAACTCCACCCGAGGATTGGGTAGTTTCAAACGCTGCGCCGCAATCTCGAGGGCATTGTGCGAGACATCCGCGCCAAGGATGCGTTCAAATTGCTTATGGGCAAGCAGCAGCGATAACAACTTGCCCTCGCCGCAGCCAAGGTCAAGGACTTTCTTAGCATGGCTCTCGAGCAGTTTTTGCACCACCTTCTCGAGCCGTTGCTGATGCAAAGATTGTTGCTTCTCAGTTGGTGGGGTTGGTTCTTTCTCGAGTTCAGGTTCAAGTTGCGCCAACGCTGAACGCATTAAACTCCGACGATGCTTTAAGTAACGCCGCGCAATCTCCTCGCGTTCAGGATGAGTCTCGAGCCAGTTTGAACCAAAACGCAGCAGTTTATCCACTTCGTCATCACCGACCCAATAATGCTTTTCATCGTCCAGCACTGGAATCAGCACATACAAATGGATCAAGGCACTGGCTAAGGTCGCGGTAATGCGTAAAGTGACATTGAAATAAGCACTTGCACCCCAACTTGGAAAACGTGCATCCAAAAGAAGTTGTTCAACCTCAAGGTCATACCCAAGCGGTACAAACAAACGCCTGAGCAAAGCCTCGCCACTGTGAACAGGCAAGCTGGTCAAACGCAACTCGAGCGGAATTGGGGTTTGCGCCAAGTCTGGGCGTTCCTTGCTGCGCCCCGCCATGGCTTCACGCAGCACCCGAGCCATGGCAACCGATAAGAAACTCGAGGAGGTGTACGGACGGTCATTGACGTACTGATCGGCGATGCCAGACCCACGCACCAAGCCAATCGGGTCAATGTCCAAAATCAGATTAGCAGTGCAAGAAGCATGGCTGGCTTGGCTGTAAACAACATGGGCTTGCCCAAAGGCAAGGTTAAAGCTCTGCGCGTTGCTTGGGTTTTTATGCAGCAAATATCCCAAATCAGTGGCAGGTTGATGCGTGGTGTTGATGCTGAGAATCATGCCTCGAGCTTAACGGGTTTTAGGGTGCTTGGCATTGGCGAAATGGCGGATGTGACTTCGAGTCATGATTCACTCGAGACTTCGGAGAACATCAAACAATGCGCGTGAATCACGCTCTAAAACCAGACCTTAGTGATTCTCGAGAATAATGTCCTTAAGCTCATAGCTCATAGCTCATAGCTCATAGCTCATAGCTCATAGCTCATAGCTCATAGCTCATAGCTCATTCTGCTACAGGCTTATCGGGCAATTTCCCCATGAATGAAATCACTTGGCGAATTTTCCCTTGCTTGTCAAATTCCACCACATCCATACCTTCGCTTGCCATGCGGTTCTGATCTTTGAGCCACATACCCCATCCGTAGCGCACCCAAAGTCCGTGGTCGTGTTTTTGAATGCCACTGGTGAACTCGAGGCGGTCAAAAGCAATTTGGCTGTGTACTTTGGCAATAAATTTGGCAATCATGACTGCGCCGACCATGTGCGAGAGCGGGTCGAACAGTACCACCCCGGGATGCACCACCGAGGCGAGTTT
>JAAFJQ010000456.1 GCA_013298185.1 Deinococcales bacterium | reverse complement strand
GGTCTAGTTTACCGGCTCGGACACCAAAGAACTCGAGGGATTCTTCGGCTGCAAGGCGTTCTTCCATGCCGCCATTTGCGCCAATCAGAGCCGATTCGATGCCGCGCAGTTTGAGTTCTCGAGACAGGGCAATGGCAGGGAAAATATGCCCTGCTGTGCCACCTGCGGCGAGGAGAATTTTCATGCTGCCCTCGTTAGGGTTCGTGTAGAAAAAAAATCGATGAAACGTTGGGCGAGGCATGCCTCGCCCCTACGGGATACGTCATGTACTAAACCGTAGGGGTCAGGCATGCCTGACCTCGTTGCAGCCAGTGAGAATTCATTTTCAAATAGGGCAGTTTTTCTGAGCCAAATCCCTCGCACAATGTTCTCGTCATCAATTTCAATATGAAACAACGGCGCATCCGCTCCTGCTCGAGGACGACGAAACGAAAACGCCAAGCGCAGCAATTGATGCTCGAGCTTAAAAAACATCAACAAGGCTTGGGCGGGTGAGAACATTCAATCGCCTCCAGCAAAGGCTTGATTGGCTGGTACTGATACTCGAGGTTCGTGCTTGACCAAGAGCGCATGAGCCGCGTGCATCCAACCAAGAACAATCGCACAAGCAATCATGCTCGAGCCACCATCAGAAACAAATGGCAGGGTCATGCCCGTGTTGGGAAAACGCCCAACCGTCACGGCTAAGTTAATGAGCGCTTGAGTCACCAGCATCAGCATCGCGCCACCGCACAAAATACTGGCGGCATTGCGTTCATCTGCGTCTATATGCACGGCTCTCGAGAGTCGGCGCATGGTGTCCAAACCAACCCAAAGAATACAGGCAAACGCTGCAAAAATCGTGGTGATACCAAGCAAACCAAGGCTGTGCGCCACAGTTGAAGAAACAAAGTCGTTGGTATCCGCAAAGAACTTAAATTTAGCCTGAGCTGGTCCGCGCCCGAGGTTGCCAGCGCGTTGAATCACACAACGGGCAAATTCGACTTGGGTCTTATCTGGTTTGTAACAAAGATTATCGGTGCGAAGGGTATCAGTAAAACCATCCAAGCGATTGGCAATGTATCTATTTTGTTGGAAGTAATAACCAATGAATGGCGAAGCCATCAAGGCTGCGGTAGCTGCAATACTTAAAATTCTGCCAATTGGTGCATTGGCAAGAAACATCACACCCAAGCCAAGAAGAAACGTAAACACAGCCGCCGAAGTGCTAGGCGCGAGCAGAATCAAAACACTGGTTGCGCCAAGCGCCAAAGCAGGTACCCACAGTGCATACCGGGTCCCACGCCGCGCAAAGAACGAAGCAAAATAAGCAATCAAAGCCACCTTAGCAAATTCAGAAGGTTGGAATTGAAAACCAAGAATCGGAATCCAGCGTTTCACCCCATTGATTTCACGCGCAAAAAACAAGACCGCCACCAAAGCCACCAAGCACAGCATCCAAGCGTACTTACCAAGCTGCACCGAAGCCGTAGCACGAAGCTGCGAAACAAACAACGTCACACCCAAACCAAGGGCAATAAACACCACGCTATCAGGCACATCAGCAGGCGAAGCTGTCGCCATTGCCAAAGCACCCAAAGCAAAAAGCAGCAGTTGGACGGCAAGGAGCAGAGGATTGAGTGGTTTCATGGGTGAACCTTGAGAAGGGCAGAGGAAAGAGGAAAGAGAAAAGAGAAAAGAGGAAAGTAAAACGGCTCGAGGCTCGAGAAGGGGCAGTTCGGTTGGGCGAGTTTCAATCGCTCAGGAGTGCCAATTAATTCAAATTGAGAAATTGTTTTTATCATTGACTTTCTCCTTTTTCCTTTAACCTTTGACCTATCTCTCCCACTGCATCTCGAAAAGCCTGACCACGGGCTTTGTAGTTCTTAAATAAATCAAAACTTGTGCCGAGTGGGGCAAGGACGACACTGCCTCCTCGAGCTACCTCGAGACCGATTTGTACGGCTTTGGGCATCAGGGTTTGGGTGGTTTCGGCGCTGAGGTCAACAATGCGAACGCCTGTGTGTTGCAGG
>JAAFJQ010000454.1 GCA_013298185.1 Deinococcales bacterium | reverse complement strand
TGCTGCATTTTTTAATGTATCAGCCACTTGGCGATTTAATCGAGGCAATACCAGAGCTTCAAGTTTGGGCAAAACAGCATTTGAAAGAGAGTTGGCAAAGCGCCTTTGAACGTGTTCTTGAACGAATACAAGAAATTGACCAACTCGAGCAAGACGCAATCAAGCAGCAGCCAACCGATGAACAAGCATTAGGCGAGTATTGGTTACAGACGTACTTAAAAGCCTTTAGGCTTATGAATGCCGCGCATCATAATTTCAACCCTCTTGCGTCTTTGGAGTATCAAATTTTAATGCGGCAACCAAGTCGTACCAGACTTATTTTATGCTTTTATTTATTAGCCCAAATGACAAAAATCAAGAATAAGGACGATGACCAATACGGGGAGTCAAAATACCAATTTGAATACACCTACAAGAATATTCTTGGTCATTTACTGAGTGTTGAACAACCCATACCTGAAACACTCGAGTGCGCGGTGATGGATTGGGCTGGTACATACGCTGAAATGCAGATTTCACATCAAGCCTTTTTTCCTGCGTTACTCAAAATCATTGAATCTCGAGTTGAACAAAAAAAACCCATTCCCAAAGAAGTCATTGCCATGTTAAGACGCAGTGGGATCAATGCAAACCCTAGCGAGTCATCCTTACCTTCTTTACTGAGTAAATTGGTGATTCCACCCATAAACGCTGGCGAAGTATGGTCAGAGGCTTTATTGCACGATTTGAAAACCCTCGAGCCTATCAAGATATGGGAAGAAATTCTTTGGCACGCCAATGCAAAATTCTCCAAACCCAATGCAGCATGGGAAAAAACCGCATTGGATTTACTCGAGAAGGTCAGCACAAAAACCTTTGCTCAATACGTTCTTTCTTGGCTTGAAAAAGTTGGACAACCCAGAACTCAGATGCTCGAGAACGCGCCTTTTGCCCGTGGCGATGCGAATTTATTATTTGATTCATTCAACACCCGTGTGGCTCGAGGTTTGGCGTGGTTTGTGGCACTGCTGCCCGAATCTGAACAAGCAGCTCGAGTCATGGCGCATTTAACCCTGACCAGCCTCAAAAAAGTAGCTGGTGTCGGTCCTCGAGATCCAATGCTTGCCAATGCAGGGGTTTTTGCGCTTGGGCGCATGAGTTCACTTTTTGCTGTTGGTCAACTCGCCCGACTAAAAACTCGAGTGACGTTTAAGACCACCCTCAAAGAAATCGAAAAAGCCCTCGAGAATGCTGCTCAGCGCCAAGGCATAAGCAAAGCCGATTTGGAAGAACTCAGCATTCCCACTTGTGGTCTCGAGGAGGTTGGAAAAGCCAATTTGGACTTCGGCGAAACTCGAGCCGAAATTCGTGTGGTTAATTCCGATGTGGTTCTGACTTGGTTTGATGCCAAAGGCAAGGTCTTAAAAAATCCTCCTGCCAGCGTCAAAAAAGACTTTGCCGATGACCTCCAAGACTTAAAAACCAATCTCAAAGACCTTGAGCAAATGCTCAGCGCTCAGAGTGTTCGTTTGGAACGCCTTATTCTGGCGCAAAAAACTTGGGACTTTGCAGCTTGGCGCGAACGGTACTTGGAGCATCCTGTGGTTGGTTGTGTGGCTCGGCGTTTGATTTGGACGTTCTCCGATTCGGGCAATGTGCAGAACGGCATTTGGTCAGAACATGGCTTGGTTGACTCGAGCGGCACGGTTCTCGAGGTTGCCGATACCGCCACAGTCAGCCTATGGCATCCGATTGCTTCAAGCCCTGAGCGCGTGCTGGCTTGGCGTGATGACCTCGAGCAACGCGGCGTGGTGCAACCTTGGAAACAAGCTCACCGCGAAATTTATGTTTTAACGGCAGCCGAGGAGCGCACCAACACCTACAGCAATCGTTTTGCGGCACATATCCTCAAGCAACATCAGTTCAATCAATTGGCGGCATTACGCGGCTGGAACAACAAATTGCGTTTGATGGTGGATGATAGTTACACACCGCCTTATCTCGAGTTACCGCAATTCAATCTTCGGGCAGAATTCT
>JAAFJQ010000453.1 GCA_013298185.1 Deinococcales bacterium | reverse complement strand
CATTCTGACACTTTCCCCGTATTTCAGCAAACTGTCATGGCTTTCTGACCAGACCTCACCCGATTTCCAACCCACCACAAAACCATTCGAGTCAAACTTGACCCGCTCAGCCCCCATATCCCTTGCTGTCCGAGCCACCAGCAGCGCCTCAGGAAAACGCGCTTGGCTCTCGCCCTCTAAACGCAACTTAGCCGTACCAGTTGGCAAAACCATGCCATCCTCGGCAATCACCTCGAGCCGACCCTCGTGCTTCCAAATGGCAAGTGGTACCCGCTCGAGCAATTGAATTTCCACCGTATTTGGAAATTTCTTAATAATTTTAGCCTGACGCACCCAAGGCTCACGCGCCAAATTCCCCGCTCGAGCCACCGAAACCCACAACCAAGGCTGCCCCCGAGCCACACCCGCCAAACGAGCCACTTCCTTGGCATCCAAGTTCTTATTGCCCGTCACCACCACATTTGTCACAGGCAGAAAAAACCAACTCGAGGCAAAGAGCGACACCACAATCACCCCAAGGGCGAAAAAGCTGCGCCAGACAGTTTGAGAGGAAAGGTTAAAGAGGAAAGAGGAAGGTATACCCTCTTTTTCTCTCTCACCTTTCACCTTTTCTCTGTCCTTCATACTTCACCCCAAATTTCCACTTCGCGTTCCAACTCAATTCCCAGCGCATCTTCGGCTTGCTTGAGCAGCGCCAGCACGTCTTTGGCGGTTGCTCCGCCGAGATTGATAATAAAGTTACCATGTTCTTGGGAGATCATGGCGTTTCCGATGCGTGTGCCTTTTAAGCCAGCTTGATCCACCAGCCTTCCAGCGCTTTGCCCGACAGGGTTTTTCCAAGCGCAGCCAAAGGTGCGCCAATGAGGTTGTCCTTTGCGGGCTTCATCGGCGAAGTTCATGCGTTCTTGGACGATTTCAGGCGTGGTTTTTTCCAAACGCAATTTGACTCGAGTCACGACACCGACACCGTTTTGACCTTGGGGGAGGCTCGAGTTGCGGTAGACAAAACCGAGTTCTTCGGGCTTGTAGACCTTGGCTTGTCCGTCCACCACGACCTCGAGCAGGGTCAGTGCATCTGCCATTTCACCGAAGCGCGTGCCAGCGTTCATTCGCACCGCACCACCGATTTGCGCTGGAACACCCCACAGCCCCTCGAGACCCGATAAACCACGGCGTTGCAGTTCGCGCAGGAAACCCGGAATGGGTTTGGCAGCGCCGACCCAACCTGTGAAGATATGCGTGTCTGTTTCATACTCAGGGGCTAGGTCAGCTTGGCTGTACTGACCGCCCAAGCGAATAATCCGTTCCTGCACACCAGCATCCGAGACAATCAGGTTACTGCCACCGCCGAGCATTTTATACGGGGCTTTTTGCGCCTCGAGAAGCTGCTCGAGGTCATGACACACCCAAAGTTCAGCTTCGCCACCCACGCCAAGCGTGGTGAATTGGGCTAAGCGCACGACTCGAGGAGCGCCCTTGGCAGTTGGCTTGGGCATGATGGTGCATGACGAAAGCGTGACAGGGCTGACTTCATTTCGTTGCGCTTCAATGGTTTGTGTCATACCGGAACCTCTCGAATGATTTCACGCAGCACCCGTGTCACATCACCCGCGCCCATGCTGACAATCAAATCGCCTGACTTGGCAGTGGCGATGATGTGCTGCTTAGCGCTTTGCAGACTTGGGTGATAATGAACATTGGTAAAACCATCATACTTCATTTTTTCAAGGATTCGGCTCGAGTCAACCCCTTCGATGGGACTTTCCCCCGCACTGTAAATGTCTAACAGCAGTACCTCATGGGCGTTTTGCAGCACCGTCACGTACTTTTCCCAATCCCTCGCGGTGCGAATCACGCGGTGCGGCTGGAAAATCACGCGCAGGTGCTTGCCATACGAAAGCGCTCCGTGAATGGCGGCACTGACTTTGGTTGGATTATGGGCGTAATCATCCACCAGCAGGGCATCTTGGAATTGTCCAAGAATCTCCCAACGCCGACCAGCCCCACGAAAATCTGCCAATGCCGCCGCCGCTTG
>JAAFJQ010000452.1 GCA_013298185.1 Deinococcales bacterium | reverse complement strand
TGTCAAACGTAAAAATCCGCCGATTCTGTAAACGCTCAGCGATTGCCATGATGCTTGAGTCCACCAGTCCCAATTCCAAATCGTGGTACTGCTCTTGAATCTCGAGCGCTCGAGTGTAATCAGCAGCAGTGTTATCTATAATTTCAAAATCACCACGCACAATAGCTCTTTGAAAAGTCTTGGCAACCGTTGCCCCTAACCTTGTGGATGCCAAGTAATTCACTTCAGAGAGAATCAGACTCGGCAAGATAAATTCTATTGGCAGGACACCCAAAGCCGCTTGATGATTCGGGTCTTGGCTATCCAGCAAAGCCAAAATAGCATTGGTGTCCACCAAGACTTTCATTTCCACTCGGCTTTCAGGATTGCTTCGTCTTGAACCGACAAAGCACTGCTAGACGCACCAATACCCACCCAATCAGGAATTTTAGGTGCGGTATAGGCTTTAATTGCCTCGAGAATAAGTTCGGTTTCGCTGCGTTGCTCGAGTTGCGCTAAGTTGGCTAAGCGCTGTTCGAGGTCAGGCTCGAGGGTGACGGTTAACGTTTTCATGCTAAAAGCATAGCACCGACTCATGGCTTGGTTGATAAAAATCCTTTGCGCTTCTCGAGAGGCAACACTCAAAGCTCCACAGCCTATACCTCATAGCCCAACCCAACCTGCATAAGCTCGAGCCTCAGCGCCCTAGCGACCATGCACGATGGTAGCGCCTGAAAGAAAGGCACAAAGCAGAAGAGTGATTCTCGAGCCATGAAAACAATGAATTTCTCGAGACAAACCTGCAAGAACAATCAGCTCAGGTCATTCACGAATTGCCCACGGCGAACCCCATGAATTCTCTTTTATATGGTGCATGGAAACCAAGCACAATTCTTTCTTTGGGAATACCATGATCCATGAGTTGCTTAGCTAACTCGAGTTCTGTGTTGTCCTGCTGCACCCAGATCAGGTTATCTCGAATATCAATTTGTGCCACAATTGCAAATGAGCGTTTCAAGTCTGTCCAGCCATTCAAAAGCACTTGATAACGATCATGTTCAGTGTCAAAAATAGGTTCGTATTTTGCATTGCCATAAGACG
The DNA here is from genome assembly GCA_013298185.1 of Deinococcales bacterium. Taxonomy (GTDB): domain Bacteria; phylum Deinococcota; class Deinococci; order Deinococcales; family JAAFIG01; genus JAAFIG01. The sequence continues at coordinate 957 of JAAFJQ010000452.1, read as the reverse complement.
GCTGATGCTCGAGTAATTGCCCAAGGATTGTGCGAATGATAACTCGGTCTTGTTCTAATGCCATTGTAAGATCACCTCATCTTTGGGATGAAAAACCAAAATACCCACACCGATGTGCTTCAAAGCTCGAGTTGGATACCGTCCATCAAAAAAAGATAAGTAGGTATCCACTGGAACAGCAAGCCATAGTTTCCGATTTATATCTATGTCGCCAAGAATTAAACTGTAATTGAGAACTTGTCCTAAAGCCAAATGAAAGTCTGTAACGAGTGATAATCCACCGAACACTTTGATTTCCACCGCGATTTTTTCCTGCCCGTTTTCAGCAGCAATGATGCGCTCTGCGCCAAGGTCAATTAAGAAATTGGTATCCTCAACAGGGATTTTAAGAGGATCAGCAGTGATTCGCCAACCCTCTTTCTCGAGTGCATGTCTGACTGCATCATGGTACAAATCTCGAGCCATGAAAAAAGTATAGCAGGGGTGTTCTGAAACTCAAAAACATGCAGCTTTGCCTCGAGCCACAGCCCACGCCCAACCCGCACAAGCTCGAGCCTAAGCGCCCTAGCGACCATGCGCGAAGGTAGCGCCTGAAAGAATGGCACAGAGCAGAAGAGTGATTCTCGAGCTATTGAAAACAATCGGTTGCTCGAGAATCACAGTGCTTTTGTTATTGGTTTTGGGGTGAATATGAGTGTGATTAACTAAGATTTTTTGAGTATAAAATCGTCTTCATTTTTAGATTATAGTGCTTGATTACCCCTTGACACACGCAATTATTTTTATGCTAGACTTTTAGAGTCAAAATCGGTTCAGGCATTCGGTGTTCAATTTCTCACAACTACTGACCATCCCCAAGTTTTAGATGTTGTTAAGCATTCACCCCTATTTCAAAATGATAACGGAGTGGCTTTGTGATCGAAAATCTCGAGCAGAAAACATCGTTAAAAATCCTTT
>JAAFJQ010000451.1 GCA_013298185.1 Deinococcales bacterium | reverse complement strand
TGCTGACACCTGCTCCATTTCCAAGTTGCTGGTAAGTATCGTCTCCCCAACTGAGCATTGTGCCATTGGCTTTTAAGGCAAGCGAGAAAGTACCACCACCGCTCACAGCCACAATGTCAGTGACATTGGAATTGGTAATGGCAGTTGGTGTGGCATTCGTACCACCAGCCGTACCATCGCCAAGTTCCCCATTAGCATCATTTCCCCAACTGAGCATTGTACCATCGGACTTAATCACCAAGGTATGGTTATCACCCATCGTAATGCCTTGTTTACTGGTATGCACCCCAAGGTAAATGGTTTTCTTCTGTGTCGAATCTTGCTGACTGGTCGCCGTAACCCGCACTACCCGTCCAAAGGTGCTGCTCGGTGCGGTATAGGTCACAGAATTACCTGTGGTACTCGAGAGTGTACCAACCCCACCAGATTCAATCGCCCATGTGAGGGCTGAATTGACATTTCCTCCGCTGGCTGTAACGCTACCAGTTAAGATACTCGAGCCGCCTTCACGCACATTAGCAACGCTGGCAGTAATGCTTACACCAGTGATCACACCTGTTGGAGCTGGAGTACATGCGGCTATTGTCGCTAAGGCACTTACAAGAATACCAAAATAATATTTTTTCATGATTTCCTTCCTTGAGTTATCTCGAGGGCTTCAAGTTGAATTTCAACCAACATAAAACCTAAGCAAGCAATAAAAGGTATTGAGACTCGAGTATAGTCGAAATTCAAAAAAATAGAGCATTTTCATGGCATCAATCCGTGAATAACAATAAAAGAAGCCAGCAAATGCTGGCTTCTTTTATCTCGAGTTTTTGACAGGTGTTGCTTTAGCGGCGCATACGGGTGTTGCTTTAGCGGCGCAAGCCGAGGCGTTCAATCAGTTTCTTGTAGGCTTCTGGTTGGCTGTCGCGCATGTACCGCGACAAACGGTTGCGTTGACCGACCAAAAGCTGCAAACCACGTTGACCGTGCTTGTCTTTTTTATTGCCAGTTAAGTGGCTCGAAAGGTTGTTGATTCGGTGGGTCAGGACAGCAATTTGAACTTGGGTGCTGCCTGTGTCCCCCTCGAAGGTGGCGTAGTCTTTGATGACTTTGGTTTTTTCTGCTGGGCTGAATGACATAATGTTTACCTCTGTTTGTAAAGTCCGGCAAGCTCGAGCCACGCCAAAAATTGCGTACCCTTACTCCCGCGAGGCAAAACCGTATCACAGAGTTTTCAAAAGCACAAGGGCAGTAGCAATGAACTCGAGCCTTAAGTTTGATACAGCAAACGGGTCATCAGGGCGTATATCGGAATACCAAGGGTGATGTTAAACGGAAACGTAATTCCTAAACTCGAGCCAAGGTAATAGGCTGGGTTGGCTTGTGGCAGGGCAACGCGCACAGCCGCAGGGGCGGCAATGTAACTGGCACTGGCTGCCATCACACCAAGCACAAACGCTCCGCCTTCGGTCATGCCAGCCACTCGAGCCAGTAGAATCCCAAGTGCGCCGTGCAGCAAAGGCGTAAGGATACCAAAGCCAATCAGGAAAGCCCCAACTTTTCTTAAATCCTTGAGGCGATGCCCAGCGACCATGCCCATCTCGAGTAAAAACAGGGTTAGCACCCCTTTGAATGGTTCAACAAAAAAGGGTTTGACCTGCTCGAGTCCAGCTTTACCACTTAAAATTCCAATGCACAGACCACCAAGCAGCACAAATAAACTCCGCCCCGTCAGCAGTTCGTGCCAAAGTCCTTGCCCTGAGAGGTTTTTCTTGGTGTTTCTGGCTAAAAAAATCGCAATCGCAATCCCCGGAATCTCGAGAACCGCCACCAGCGCTGGTAAAAAGCCTTCGACATTTGGGTATTGAGCTTGGGCAAAGGTCAGGGCAGCTGTGAATGTGACGGCTGAAACACTGCCATAATGCGCGGCAATGGCTGCGGCATTGATTCGGTCAAATCGTCGCAGCAAAATAAAAAAAGCAATCAGAGGGGTTAGTACACCCAAAGTCAGGGTGGCTAGAATCGGTAGGACAATGCTCGAGAATGGTGTGA
>JAAFJQ010000450.1 GCA_013298185.1 Deinococcales bacterium | reverse complement strand
TGGGAAGAAGCCACAAGCCAAGTACACCAAAAAAGATGCTCGAGCAGTAGAAGCGGCTGCACCTGTTAAAGCCGAGAAAGGCTCGAGCGCTGCCGATAAGTTGCGGGAGTGGATGGGGATTAAGCGATAAACCAAGATGTCAGAACCCTACAAGATTTCTCGAGGGTGGTTAAAACTGCTTAGATGATTTCGTTTATTTTGTTTGGTTTTGATTGTTTTGTTTGTGCTATGATTTGAAGATGACAGCACCCACCCTTCGATTACCAAGTACCCAAGACTCCGAACTTGCCAAGGCATTCTTAGGCACGCTTCATCAATACCAAAAAGCCTCTGCCAATCAAAAAGAAGTAGACCATGACCTCGAGTTTCAAATCGAGCAGCAAACCATGCGTCTACCACTTGTCGCAGTTGGATTATTGGAGCAAATTTTAAGCGAGCTTGCCAATGGCAATGCTGTGGCGATCACTCCGATTCAACCTGAAATCAGCACCCAAGAAGCGGCTGATTTACTCAATGTTTCACGTCCTTACTTGGTCGGATTACTCGAGAAAAATATCATCCCACACCGTAAAGTCGGCACACACCGACGAGTACCACTGAAGGCGCTGCTCGAGTACAAAGCAATTCAGAAAAAACAAGCCGAAAAAGCCATGCAGGACTTAGCCGATTTAAGTCAAGAATTGGGCTTAGGGTATTAAAGTGCGCTTGGTAGCCCTTTATGATGCCAATGTACTCTACCCTGCACCACTGCGTGACTTGTTGATGCAACTGGCATACGATGAAGTCATAGAAGCGCACTGGACAAGCCAAATACATGACGAATGGATTCGCAATGTTGCACTTGACCGCCCAGACTTAAACCCAGAAAAACTACAAGCCGTTGCACAATTGATGGATTCAAGCGTTGAAGGCGCACTGATACAAGGTTTTGAAGCAGGCATAGAAACCCTGACCCTACCAGACCCCGATGACCGCCATGTGCTGGCAGCCGCAATCTACGCAAAAGCACAAGTGATTGTGACCAACAACTTAAAAGACTTCCCGCGTGAAGTTTTAGCACCATTTTGCATCCAAGCGCAAAATGCTGACGATTTTGTACTTGGTTTACTCGAGACCAACCAAGCAGTCGTGGTTCAAGTTTTACGCACCATACAAGCCCGTTTAAGAAAACCATCCGTACCGATGATGGATTACTTGGCAACCCTTGAGCGAGTTGGACTGAACAAGAGTTTAGAAATCATCAAGGCAGGCATATTGAAAGAAAAGCAGTAGAAACCTTAGCTCGAGCCTGATGGGTTTATTTGGAGGCAACCAATGCCGAGAAGAAACCACAAGCCAAGTACACCAAAAAAGATGCTCGAGCCGCCAGCATGAGCCTTGCAGCGAACGGCATTTTAGTCTTGTTTGGTCTAAAACATAAGATACCTCTGCGAGTTATTTTGTGAGCGTATCAATATCCAAAATACTACGCAAATAACTTATCTCACACACCAATGTTCTGTTTTCATAAAAACATCAAAAACCACAAAACCCTCGAGTTTAACCCTCGATTTTTTTTCACTGGGGTTTAACCACTAAAAACTAAGCAGCTACACTCGAGCCAAGCCGTAACTTGGAGCATTCCGCCTCGAGCGACTCCCACCCTCGGGCTTTCAGCACTGCATTCAAATAAGCCCCAAGATTCCTAACCGTGCCATTCACTTCCCGAGAAAGAACCATCCAAAGCGCTTCAAGAAACACCTCTCGAGCGGGTCCAACCCCGTACACCACAGCTTTTGCGATTGTCCAAGCTCGAGCCAACCAGCCTTTGAAGTCATCTTCTTTGCTGTCCCGAACGCACTCATAAATGCTTTTTGCTAATCTATCAGCCCACATGTTGCGCCCGTCCGAGGTGGTCGGGATGGGCTGATTCAATGCGTCATGCACAGCGTCGAATTTATCAGGTTCACATATACTTACAACGCTTATTTGGCTGTTAAAACTGGATAACGACAAATAGAAAAAGTTTTTTGCTATTTGAAGTACAGCATTTATTGCTTTAGTCGCTTGTG
>JAAFJQ010000045.1 GCA_013298185.1 Deinococcales bacterium | reverse complement strand
GTACCCATGCCTCGAGACTCAGCCCGACGACTGGCGTGCTGAAATACGGCTAAATTGCTGCGCTGCATGGCTCTGGGTAGGCTTTGGGTTGGAACATCAGCCAATTCGCGCATCGCAGCCAGCAAAGATTCTTTTGCCATGTTCGAGGCAACTTCGCCTGTGCGGTGTCCGCCCATGCCATCGGCAACCAAGAACAATTCGCCGCTGGGCAGGGTTTCACGCGCCCAAGTGTCCTCGTTGAGTTCCCTGACTTGCCCGGGGTGAGTTAATCCTGCCACTTCGAGTGGCACGCTAGGTCGCGTCATCTTCTGTCCAGTATACGATAAGGGCTGGGTGTGGCGTGTAAAAAAGTTGGTAGATTCATGATTCACCAACCTCAAGTCGCTGACCTTCCCAAACATCAATAAAAACTGCTCCAGCATGAACTACCGCGCTGTGCGGTACATTGGCTGGAATGTTGTAATTCATACCTGCGGTGAGTTGATGTAACACCCCGCCAATTGTCAGGTCAACTTGCCCAGCAATCACCACGCCCCACTGCCCAGCGTGGCTGTGTTCTGGCACAGTCACGGTTTGGCTGGCTTGGAAAAAACCCGCCTGAGCTGTTTTCCCAGTCAACACCTGAGCCTCTAAACCCTGCCAAACCTGAACGGTTGGCATGACCCCAAACCAATCTGCGAACGCCATGAGCCTATTTTGCTGTATTGGGTCACCCAAAGTCAAAAACCATCTTCAAGCCAAAGGGGTATACTCGAGCCATGAAAACCGCCCTGATTACTGGTGGCAGCAAAGGCATCGGTTACGCCGTTGCCGCAGCCCTGCTCGAGAACGACTGGAATGTACTGATTACGGCTCGAAATCCTGCCGAACTCGAGCTGGCAGTCAATAGCCTGAACTCCCTCGGTGGTGGACAAGCCAAAGGTCTGGTGGCAGATGTACGCCAATACAACCAACTCGAGGATGCCACTGCATTGGCACTCAAAACCTATGGCAGCTTAGATTGCGTGGTTGCCAACGCTGGGGTTGGAATCTTTAAGCCCGTCCAAGACTTATCAATCGAAGATTGGCACGATGTCATCGACACGAACCTGACAGGGGTTTTTTACACCATCAAAGCCGCCATCCCAGCTTTAACCCAAAGCCAAGGTTATGTCTTTACCATCTCGAGCCTCGCTGGAAAAAACCCATTTGTGGCAGGTTCGGCATACAACGCCAGTAAATTTGGCTTAAATGGTTTTTCTGAAAGCATCATGCTCGATTTACGCGCCCTTGGCATCAAAGTCACACAAATCATGCCCGGTAGCGTCGCTACTTACTTTAACAACCACACCCCAAGCCAAAAAGACGCTTGGAAAATCCAACCCGAAGACATTGCCCAAATCATCGTAGACCTCCTCGCCATGCCAGCCAGAACCCTGCCCTCCAAAGTCGAAGTGCGCCCAAGCCAACCCGCCAAGAAATAGGGGAGAGGTTAAAAAAGTTTTTTTCCTCTTTCCTCTTTTCTCCTTTCTCTTTACACTGCCTTCATGCGTCCTTGGATTCGGAATACCCTTTTTGTACTCGGTGTGATTGTTTTGGCTCTTGGTATGGTGGTTTTTGTGGTCTCGAGACCACTGCCCGCCGAGGCTCGAGCCTTGGCTGCCATGAACTCGAACGACACGGTTACAGTTACGAACACCGATTCACGACTGGTGTTTATGCCCAAACAAGCCGCCACCAAAGGACTGATTTTTTATCAAGGCGCTCGAGTTGCCCCAGAAGCCTACGCTGAAGCCTTGGCTGCGATTGCTAAAGCTGGGTACTTGGTGGTTGTGCCAAAAATGCCATTGAACTTCGCGGTCTTTAACCCAAATGCAGCTGATTCGGTTATGGCTGATTACCCACAAATCAGCTTTGCGGTTGCTGGGCATTCTTTGGGCGGGGCAATGGCATGTAGTTACGCCAACAGCAGCAAGAAAATAACAACTTTGATCTTCTGGGCAGCGTACTGCGATAAAAGTTTTGACATCAGCCAAAGCCAAATCAAAGTTGTTTCCATCAGTGGACAAAAAGATGGACTTGCCACGCCAGACAAGATTCGAGCCACCAAAGCCTTTGCCCCTTCGAGTGCCAAGTACATAGAAATCAAAGGCATGAACCACGCTCAATTTGGTGACTATGGAGAGCAGAGCGGGGATGCCAAACCAGATATTTCCAACGAAGCAGCCACTCAAGCCGTGATTGCCGCGACCCTCGAGGCGCTACGTTAGCGTTACAGCGCCAGTGCTGCCTTCAACCCAGCGCTCACCAGATTCGGTAATCTCGAGTTTCCAGACCGGTAAGCGTTTTTTGGCTTCGTTCAGCATCCAAGGCACGGCATCCAGACAGGCTTTGCGGTGTTGACTTGCAGCGCCAATAAAAATTGAAACCTCGCCAGCTAAAACTGTGCCAATCCGATGCGCCATGACCACCCGCCCAAGTTCAAATTGGGCATGGGCTTCTGCTGCAATCCGCTTCATTTCGGCGTAGCAAAAGGCTGCATAAGCTTCGTACTCGAGGTGAATGATGGTTTCGCCTTTGTTTGGGCTGCGGGTGCTGCCAGTAAACATGGCTTGTCCACCCCACTGGGGTTCTAGTAAGTGCGCGTGGAGTTCGGTTAAGTTGAGGGGATTCTCAGTCACCAAAAAAACATCGTCACTCGAGACAGCGCCACCGGAAACAGGTGGGATAAAAGCCAGCGTGTCCCCATCCAGCAATACTTGCTCTGGCGTGGCATACGTGTCATTGACTGCTACCATGCTCCCTTTGAACTCGAGGTTGAACTGACCAGCAATCTGGGCTGCCACGACTTGCACACTCGAGCCATCGGCGGCTTCAACATCAGTTTGAGAAACCCCAGTCACGCGGCGATGCTGGGCAAAAAACAAAACATGAATCTTCACCCATTAGTTATACTCGAGCTGTGAGTGTTTTTGTCACCCAACACCTGAGCTTAGACGAAGCTGGCTTGAGCTTGCGAAAAAACGAAGCCAACCGCAAACTCTGGTTAAACGGCTTTAACGACGTCCTCGAGCTGCGAGCCTTTGCCAGCAAACCCGATATTCCCATGAAACTCTCGGATTTAACGGGTTTACAAGATTATTACCAACGCGCTGCCAAAACCCAGAATGCCACGGTGCTAGACCTCGAAGTGCGAACCGTGGCTGGCATCAAAGCCATTGCCCTAACCATGTTTGCCCCTGCCAAACCAACCGGTCTGACCTTCGTCTCGAGTCTAGCCTTACCGTTTAAGGACGGCAGTTTTGTTCTGAAAATCCAAGCCCTCGAGACGATTGCTCGTGATGACCTGACCATGACCGCCGATGCCCAACACCCCGCGCATGGACTGACCCGAGCCAGAGCTGAAATCAGAAGGCTCGAGCAGAGTATTCGCCTTGATGCTGCTCTGAAAAAAGCCGAGCCTTTTGAGAAAAAACCATTTTGGAAACTCTTTTGAACCCTCGAGAAGAAAGCCAAAGAGCTTAGAATACCCCCATGAAAACCAGCAATCACGGATTCAAATACGAAATCACTGATTTCTCCAAAGCAGCCCTGCTCGAGCAAATCAGTCAAACCAAACTCGAGTCTCGGGTGTGGACGCAGATCACAGTCACGGATTTACTCGAGTTGCTGACCCAATTTGGTTTTGAAGTCGAAATCGCCCCCGATGATGGTGCGGATGTGCTGTACCTCGAGCATTTGGGGGTTGGTCATGGCATTCAATTCTACCGAATAGAAGACGATGCTGAGCGGCACAAAGCCGACTTGGCTTTTGGGCTACAAATCAAATTCCCCGAAGATTCAATCGGGGAATCATTGTGCAATCAATGGAACGACCAATGGATTTTTGGCAAGTGCTACATCAATGAAGATTCAGAAGTTGTGTTACAAGCCGACATGCTGCTGCGCGGTGGAGTGACTTCTTGGGCGATAGCGTATTTTATCGTCGAGTACCTTGATTTATTTGATGATCTGCAAAAATTCATTGACCAACACGGCAATTAAATCGTAGGGGCAACATCCACACTAAAGAGCTTGCGGTCACTCGAAATACCCGAGCCTTTGACCAGAGGCATAACAAGCTCACCGAAACGACGGCATTCATCCACATGCGGGTAGCCACTGAAAATAAAATTGTTGATGCCCATATCCACATAACCCTGAATTTTATCCGCCACTTGCTGCGGATTGCCGACTATCGCCACACCAACCCCACTGCGAGCCATACCAACCCCAGCCCACAGGTGCGGTTCAATGAAAAAATCGCCTTTCTCGAGAGCTTCTTGCAGGATTTTGATCTGATTACCTTGCCCTGTGCTGTCCACCTTGGCATAGGATTTGACAAAATTTTCACGGACTTGAGGATCAATTTTAGAGATCATTCGCTCAGCCGCCGCTATCGCTTGGCTTTCAGTCTCACGCACCACAACATGAGTGCGTAAACCATAACTAACTTTGCGTCCAAATTCGTTTTGCAATTGGTTCATCTGAGCAATCCGCTTCTCGAGCATCGCTTTGGGTTCGCCCCAAAGCAAATACACATCTGCTAGCTCCGCCGCGATTCGCATAGCGGCTTCAGAAGCCCCGCCAAAGTACAATGGCACTCGGTACGGCGGTTTTGGCTCGAGGATACTGCCACTGTACTTGTAGTGCTTGCCTTCGTAGTTAATCACCCCTTCGGAATCCCAGAACAAGCGCAGCAGTTTCATAAATTCATGGGTTCGTTCATAGCGCTGCTCATGTGGGCTGTAATCGCCGTACATCGCATTTTCGGCGAGGCTCGAGCCAGTCACAATGTTAATTCGCACCCGATTGGGGAATAAATTCGCCAAGGTCGAAACCATTTTGGCGTACATCGCAGGGTCAAACATGCCCGTGCGAACCGCAACCAAGAGACCAGCATTGCGGCTACGCGCCAAAGCCGCCGTTGCCACCGTGAAATTCTCGTGGTAACTGTGGTAATTGGTGGCAGTCAGCAGACTCGAGAAACCCATTTCACCAGCAGTGTCAATCAGGTTTGAGATGTACTCGAGGGTCGGCTTACGAGGCGGGAGTTCTTTCGTACCAAGAAACTCGCCATCGTGTTGAAGGACGCAAAACCATAAGAAATCAAGTTCGTTCATATCAAATTTCTCCTAGACCAGAAGCAGGTAAATTCCATTCCGATGCCGCAGTTGAACCTGTTTTCTCGAGATGGTTTTTGATGAGGTGATAACCGAGAGTATAGCCCGTTCTGGGAGGAATTCCCAATTCTTTTGAACCAAAAAACCAAGCATTGTGGTTATACGCTCGATTATTCCACTCTGCTTTGGCGCGAACTAGATAGTCTGGTATTTGTGTATCGTGAAGTGCCGTAGCATAAAATGGCGGTTGCCCTTGCCGAAATTCTGCTTCAAAAGCACAGGCTAAGCCTTCAGTCACCAATGCCTCGAGCAGTGTTTGACCATAACCCACACCGCCATATCGGACGCAATGATGCAGTTCATGTGCAATCGTAGCAGGAAGTTCTGTTTCCATACTCGCATCGAAACTTGAATTTGACGGGTCAAGATGAATGAGAGCGTATGCAGCATTCGGAGAAAAGCCGCTATAGCCAGTTTCAGGAATCGTCCAACTTGGTTTTACATGTAAGATCAAATCGGGTTCTGAAATTGGAATCAATTCAGACACTCGTTCATACGTTTTTTCGGCAATGAATTTCATACGCTCAATTTGCTTTGAGCTTAAACCAGTGGTATTTGCAAAATAAATAGTTTTCAATGACATAATCTAGGTAACTCAATAGCCAATTTTAGTTTTGTGGTACAACCAAACTCGAGAGCGTAAGAATCTCAAGGTCAGGACTTTTTAAGCGGCTGTCATTGGTCAAAAACACTTCGCAACCAGTCTCGAGGGCAGTTGCTAAGTGAATTGCGTCTGGTGTTTTGAGGCTGGGTGTAGCAGCGCGAAGTTCGGCAGCCCGAACTAGAATTTGACGTTCAATTGGAACGACAAGCAAACCGCCCGCGCTCTGGATAGCTCCTTCAAAAAGCTCTTGTAAAGCTGTGTTGTTTTTTCTTATTGGCATAACAAGCGCTTCAGATAATGCTAATTCGCTGGTAACTGCAAAGATTTCATATTGAGTTGTAGCATTGATAACGGCATCACATAGCTCTTGAAAATCTGGGTATTGTTCGATGCTGTAAATGAAAATACTGGTGTCTAAATAAAGCTGTTTTGCTAAAAACTGGTCTATTATTCCCACGAATCACGTTCTCCTCGTAAGTATGCGTCGGCATCGGCTGGCGTTGCTCCGTAAACCCCTTTACCTGCTCCAAGAAGTTCAGAAAGTCTACTTTTAGGGTTTTTTAAGCGTATTTTCTCGAGTTCCTGCATTTTAAGTAGGAACTGATTTCGGCTTTTTAACCGCAGAATCTCGAGGTTCTTCTCGAGCAGAAGCTGCTGCCAATCTATTTTTTCGGCTTCTATTGGTTCGGTTCGTTCAGCAATCATGGTTCACCTCGTGAAAATTATTGTACTCCAAGTATCGGTTGTTGCTCGAGAATCGGTTTTTAGTAGCGCCTGACGTGATTTTTCGGCTTGGCTAAGCTGCTTCAAAGCTAAATCGAGTATGGTGCTGATGGAGGTTTTTCGTTTACGGATCAAACTTTCAAGCATTTCAAACTGGGTATTGCTGACTTCAATGCTTTTCATGGTTCTATTGTACTCCAAAATCGTTTTACGCTCGAGAACGCTAACTCGTTTTTGGTCTAAAAGTGGTATCTTGCCAGTTCAAAACCCATGCCTACCGATTCTTTTGCTCCTCAACAACACGCCCTGATTCTCGCGGCGGGGAGCTTAGGCATCACGCCTCGAGTGCAAGCAATAGCACAACAAACCAGTCTGATAATTGCCGCCGATGGCGGAGCGCGACATGCAATTGCTCTTGGTTTAACCCTGACCGAATGGGTAGGAGATTTTGACTCGAGTGACGGCATTGAACTCAGCACCCCACGCCAGACCTTCCCAACTGAAAAAGACAGCACCGACCTCGAGTTAGCTGTGGCTCGAGCTAAAGAACTTGGCGCAACCAGCGCCACGATACTTGGGGCATTTGGAGGACGTTTTGACCATGCACTCGGCATTGCGCTTTTAGCGGCAAGGGAAAGCAAAGCAGGTTTTTCGGTTCGTCTCGAGAGTGGTTTTGAAGCGGGTTGGATTATCCTGAATCAGCATCAAATCCCACTCGAGAACGGGCAAACCTTCAGCCTTCTTGCCCTCGAGCCTTGCAGTGGTTTAACCGTGCAGAATGCCAAATGGAATCTCGAGAGTGCGGCATTGGCTGTTGGCTCGAGCTTGGGAATTTCCAATGTGGCATTGGGTGAAGTAACGGTTTTGCTCGAGTCTGGGTGCGCGTTGTTGGTGGCGCAGTTTTAATGGAATATGTTGAGAAATACCCTCCTACACGGGCGAGGCATGCCTCGCCCCTACGGCTGAAATGACTGGAGTGGCTTATGGGTCAAGTTGTACATCCACGCCTTGCTGACTCGAGGTGTAACAAGCCAAAGCCACTTTCAGCCCTTGATAGCCGTCATTCCAATTGATCGGCATTGGCGTACCTGCTCGAGCAGCACGGATAAAATCTTCAAACATGGCTCGAGTGGAATCAAAGCCCCAACCTAGCCAATTGGCTACTCGAGGGGCGCGGCTCGAGTAGAGGTTTAAGTGCTGGGCAAAGGCATTGATTTCAATTGCTCCTGCCTCGAGCAGCACCTCGAGTTTGACATGTCCCCAACGTGGATATATCCCGATGGGGCGACTCCATGAGCAGTCCATGCTGGCGGGAATATCATCTAAGCGCAGGGTCACAAAACCAGCCGAATCTATGTTTAATTCTGGGTAGAACGGGTTGCTGATTTCAGCTTGAACATGACTGATTTCTTTGCCAAGTAACCACCTGTATAAATCCGTCAGGTGAACTGTGTGATCCATCACCGCACCACCACCCGCTAAGGCTGCATCGGCGAACCAAGCGCGGCGGTGCATCGGGTTTTCCGCGTGGTTGATGCCGACCATGCCAAGCACCCGCCCAAGGTCGTTCTGCTCGAGTCGTTTTTTCAGGGCAATCATATTCGGGTCGTACCGCATCGGGTAAGCAGTCATGAACTGCACCCCTGCTTTCTCGCAAACGTCACGCATTTTTTGTGCATCCTCGAGCGTGGTGGCAATTGGTTTTTCGCACAGAATATGCGCCCCACCTCGAGCCGCCAGTGTGACCAATGGCAAATGCAAACTGGTTTCAGAGCAAATAATCACCGCATCTGGCTGCTCGCGCATGATCGCCGCGTGACTCGAGTAATGCTTTAATCCTGTATACCCAAACGCCTCAGCTCGAGTTGCATCGGGTTCAGAAAATCCAATCACCTCGAGATTTGGTGTGTTTTGCATCATCGCTGCAAAACCATCAGCGTGAACATGGGCAGTGCTGAGCAAAGCAATTCGTAACGGCGAACCTCGAGATAAGGTGTTGTTGCCTTCGTCCTTCGTCCTTCCGCCTTCGCCAATCATAAGCTCACCACCTTTCCAGTTTGCAAGGATTCCCTCGCCGCCAAACCAAGCCTAAGTGCCTCGAGTGCATCGCTTGGCGTGACCGCAAATGGCAGTTCATGCTCGAGGGCGTGTTTCACATGGGCAATTTGCAGATGATACGGGTCTGTGCCGCTACTCACCACGGGTAAACCCACGGCTGCCACACCCGTTTGTTGGGCAGGAAAGAAATTCTGCACAGGGTTGCTGTCATCCGAGCGCCACTCGAGAACCCCTTCTGTGCCAGCCACATCAAAACCAGTGCGAAAGAAACCTGGTGGGTATGCCCATGCTCCCTCGAGGTGCGCCACTGCGCCATGCTCGAAACGCAGGGTTGCCAGCACCAAATCGCCTTTGGCTTGTGGGTGCAATGCACGGCTGCTGCGAGCAAAAACCCGTGTGACCCGACCCGCATGGGTCAAGGCAGCCCACCAATTGGCAACATCAAAATCATGCACCATCAAGTCCAGTACCACGCCACCCGAACGGGATTCATCCAAAAACCAATTGTCTTCGTCTTTGGCAGGTTGATAAGCATTTCGCTTCAAACGCAACGCACCAAGGCTGCCAATTTCGCCTCGAGCCAAGCTGTTGGCGGCGGCTTGGTACTGCGGGAAAAACCGTACCACATGGGCAATAAAAAGCCTGACTTTGGCTGTTTCGCATGCCTCGAGCATGGCTTGGGCATCGGCTAGGGTCAGTGCCGTGGGTTTCTCGCAGACAACGTGCTTACCAGCTTTGGCGGCTGCCAAGGTGTACTCGAGGTGATGCGGCGTGGGGAGGCAAATATCCACCACATCCACGGTCTCGAGGAGCTGCTCGAGACTGCAAACTTGGCTGCTGAATTGCTGCGCGATTTTTTTGGCGTGAACCTCATTTCGATCCAGCACCGCCGCGATGGTTGCATCTGCGGCAGTCCACGCTGCCAAGTGAACTTGTCCCATCAAGCCTAACCCGATGACTCCAACTTTCATGCTGACCTCCGTTGTGTTAGGACAGTATACCGAGTTGCGTTGACTGCTTGCGTGGCGTTAGACTGACCCTCGCAGGAAAAATTTAAGGAGGATGTATGAAGAAATCGGCAACGGTGGCTTTTCTACTCGCAAGTGGAGCAATTCTCGGAGGTTTGGCTTTATCGCAAAATAAAAGCAAAATCACGATTGAATCTTGGCGCAATGATGACTTGAAAATCTGGCAATCGCAGATTATTCCAGCCTTCAACAAGAAATTCCCGAACATCGAAGTGGTGTTCACGCCAAGCGCCCCAACCGAGTACAACGCCGCGCTGGATGCAAAACTCCAAGCTGGCAGTGCTGGCGATTTGATTACTTGCCGCCCATTTGATGTCAGCCTTGGCTTGTTCCAAAAGCAGCGTCTCGAGGGCTTAGACAGCCTCAAAGGAATGAGCAATTTCTCGAGTGTCGCCAAAGCCGCTTGGCAAACCGACGATGGCAAAACCACCTTTTGCGTACCCATGGCAAGTGTGATTCACGGCTTTATTTACAACAAGAAAATCTTTGCTGAGTTAAAACTTGCCCCGCCAAAATCCGAAGCAGCCTTTATGGCACTGCTCGAGCGGGTCAAAAAAGACGGCAAATATGCACCATTGGTCATGGGAACCAAAGACCAATGGGAAAGCGCCACCATGGGCTACCAAAACATTGGACCAAACTATTGGGGCGGCGAAGCTGGACGCAACGGCTTAATCAAAGGCACAGCCAAGTACAACACAGGTGGATTCCTAAAAGCCTTTGAAGCGCTTGCCAAGTGGAAAGCCTACCTGCCCAAAGGCTACCAAGCCATTGCCTACCCAGATGCCCAGAACCTCTTCAGCCTCGGTAAAGGCGCGATTTACCCCGCTGGATCATGGGACATCAGCACCTTCCGCGCTGCCAAAGTTGACATCGGCGCATTCCGCCCTCCAACACCAACTGGTAGCAACAAATGCTTTATTTCTGACCACACGGATATTGGCATGGGCTTAAACGCCGCCAGCCCCAACAAGGATGCTGCCAAAACCTTCCTCGAGTGGATGACATCTGAAGAATTCGCCAGCATCTACAGCAACGCCCTGCCTGGTTTCTTCAGCCTCAACAGCAAAGCCAAAGTCAAACTGACCGACCCTGTCGCCCAAGAATTTGTGTCATGGCGCGACCAGTGCGACAGCACCATCCGCAGTGGTTATCAAATCCTGTCTCGAGGTACACCAAACAATGAAAATGACCTTTGGGCAGCTAGTGCAGCTGTGCTGAACGGCACAAAAACCCCGAAGCAAGCTGCCGACGAGGTGCAAAAAGGCTTGGACAGTTGGTACAAACCCGCTAAGTAACACCATTCTCGAGCATAAAGGGGTGAGGTGCGCTTCACCCCATGGGCTAAGAACAAAAGCCCTCAAGTACATGTAGCATCACAATTGGTCAGCCCCTCACCCGTCGCTTCGCGCCACCCTCTCCCAAACAACGCGCTACGCGCAGGGAGAGGGGTTCGGGTTAGCTTTTCGTTCCAATTGTGACTCGAGAAGCCAAGTTCTGTAACACTAGCACCCCTCAATGAGGGGTCGAGCGCAGCGAGGGGGAGTACGTGAGGCGTTGCGTTTTTTCGATTTAATTCTCGAGAAGATTCCTTAAGCTGGTGCCGATGGGGTGAGGTGCGCTTCACCCTTCTTTTAGTTCAGAGGTGCAAATGCAAACCAAAATTTCAAGGCGTTCAACAAAAAAATTTCCTTTTCATCTGATTGTTTTTACCGCTCCTGCCGTGTTGATCTACACGGTTTTTATGATTTACCCACTTTTTGATTCGCTGCGTTTGTCGCTGTTTGCCCAAGGCTTAGATTTCAAACCGTATTTTGTGGGTCTCGAGAATTACCAAAAACTCCTGACCGATGAGCGCTTGTCGGCTACACTCTGGAATGCAATTCGTAACAATGCGTTTTTCTTTTTGGTGCATATTGTTTTGCAAAACCCAATTGGTTTGGCACTGGCGGTTTTGCTTCATAGCAAAGTGCGTGGTAGCACCGTCTACCGCACCCTGATTTTTATTCCCACAGTCTTATCGGTGGTGCTGGTTGGTTTTTCTTGGCGTTTGATTCTCTCACCGATTTGGGGCATTGCTGAGGGTTTCCTGAAAACAATCGGTTTGCAAGATGCCTTTCAGCCGTGGCTTGGTCTCGAGTCCTCAGCGTTGACCACGATTGCCCTCATCAGCGTTTGGCAAAATGTGGGTATTCCCATGATGTTGTTTTTAGCTGCACTCGTGCGTATTCCCGATGAATTTCTCGAGGCGGCTCGGGTGGATGGCGCAAGCGCATGGGTGGTGTTTTGGCGTATCCAATTGCCCCTGATGATGCCTGTGGTTGGTATTGTCACGGTGCTGACGTTTGTGGGTAACTTTAACGCCTTTGACTTGGTGTACGCTTCACAAGGCGCGTTGGCGGGTCCGACTTTTAGCACTGATTTGCTGGGTACACTCTTTTACCGCACCTTCTTTGGTTTTCAATTGCAAAGCGGCAACCCGTATCTCGGTGCGAGTATCGCTGGTGTGATGCTGCTGATTATTCTGGGTGGCTTGTTGTTTTATTTGGTGACGTTTCAGCGTCGTCTCGAGCAGGTGGAGTATTAAAAAATTTCCTTGGCAGGTTTTTTTGATTCATGCGGTGCTGCTGTCGTACACTGCACTGGCGTTGTTTCCAACACTTTTGATGTTCTTCAATTCGGTTAAATCTCGAGATGCAATTTTTGGTTCGCCATTGGCATTGCCAACCCCTTCGACCCTTGATTTTGTTGGTTATCAAACGGTTTTCTCAAGCGCTCGTTTTGATTTGTATTTTCTCAATAGCCTGCTGGTCACGCTCAGTTCACTCAGCCTGATTTTGCTGTTCTCGAGCATGGCGGCGTGGGTCTTGGCGCGGTACTCTTTTCGTGGCAGTGTGCTGCTTGGTTTGTACTTATCGCTTGGGATTATGGTTCCGATTCGTCTTGGCACCATCAGTTTGCTCGAGATGATGGTGGCATTAAAACTCACCAACACCCTCTGGGCATTGATTTTGGTGTACACCGCCAGTGGCATTCCACTCGCAGTTTTTATCCTTACTCAGTTCTTCAAAGCTGTGCCGCGTGAACTCGAGGATGCCGCTCGTATGGACGGCGCGAGTGAATACCGTATTTTCTGGCTGCTGCTGCCCCTGATTCGCCCTGCGCTTGGCACAGTGGCGGTGTTTAACATGATTCCCATTTGGAATGACTTGTGGTTTCCGCTGATTCTCGCACCCGCTGAACGCACCAAAAC
The DNA here is from genome assembly GCA_013298185.1 of Deinococcales bacterium. Lineage (GTDB taxonomy): Bacteria > Deinococcota > Deinococci > Deinococcales > JAAFIG01 > JAAFIG01. The sequence continues at coordinate 8,709 of JAAFJQ010000045.1, read as the reverse complement.
CGTGGTGCTTGGCGCTCAGATTTTCTTGGGGCAATTTATCAATGATTGGAATGCGATTCTGGCTGCTCTGACTTTGGCAGTGCTGCCGATTATGGTGTTGTACATTATTTTCTCCAGACAATTGATTCGCGGCTTAACCCAAGGTGCGGTAAAATAACCCATGCCCAAAGCCGCGATTCTCGAGACAACTGAGCAGTTCACCCCAACCTCTCGCGCCCAATGGCGTGCATGGCTCGAGAAAAACCACAAAACCAAGGAACGAATCTGGTTGGTGTTTTTTAAGAAAGCCACCAAGAAACCCACACTGACTTATGATGAATCTGTCGAAGAAGCCCTGTGTTTTGGTTGGATTGATTCCCTGCCGCGTAAGCTCGACGAGGAGCGCCATATGCTGCTGTTCACAGATCGCAAGCCCAAATCGCCGTGGTCAGGTCTGAACAAAACCCGTCTCGAGAAACTGATCGCGGCTGGTTTGATGCAAGCAGCCGGACTCGAGAAAGTGGAGATTGCCAAGAAAAACGGTGCTTGGGAATCTTTTGATGCGGCTGAAACCCTGTCCGAACCCGAGGATTTGACTGCGCTGCTGAACCAAAACGCCGTTGCTCGAACCAATTGGAATGCTTTTGCACCATCGGCGCGAAAAGGAATTTTGTTTTGGCTTTCAACCGCCAAGCGTCCTGAGACCCGAACCAAGCGCTTGCTCGAGATTGTCGAAAAAGCTGCTCAGAACTTAAAAGCCAATTTTCCGAGGCAGTGAATTTGCTAACCCTTTGCAAATTCTGAGAGAAATTGTACAATTTGAGCATGAATCAAGTCACGGCTACCCAAGCCCGAAATCAATTGCCAGATTTGCTCGAGCGGGCTTATAAAGCAGGTGAGCAGATTGTCATTGCTCGTCATGGAAAACCAAGTGCTGCGCTGATTTCTTATGCTGACTTAAAGCGCTACCAAGCCCTCGAGTTTGCCCAAGACCTCGCCGATTTACGCCGAGCCAAGGCTGAAAACTCTGAATTTGTTGCCCTCGAGGATTACCGTACCAAAAGAAAAGCCCGTTCTAATAGCTGAAACAACGCTTATATTTGTTGTCAGGCTTTCCAAAAGTGCTGTGAAGTTTTTGGATCGTCTACCAAATAAGCAATATCAGCAGATTGATCGGCGCTTAGTAATGCTTAAAACCGAACCTCGTCCGCATGACAGCATTCAACTCACAGATCGAAACAAAGAACGGCGACTAGATGTTGGTGAGTACCGCGTTCTGTACGAAATTGATGATGAAGTGCGAATTGTGAATGTGTTTAAAATTGCTGCGCGTAAAGATAAGCGGCTTTACAAGAAACGGTAAAGCAATAAAAGAGATTTCTTTTGGTATTGATACCACAACCTGAATCTCGAGTAAACTTATAGGTGTGAAACGAATTCTGTTGGTCTTGCTGCTGCTTGTGCCTGTGCTGGTTTTGGCTGCTCCGAAAAATGTGTACGGCTCAGAACAAGGCATTCCCATCCTGATGCTGCATCGTTTCTCGAGTGCTGGCAGCGGTGATTACAATATTGCCACTAAAGATTTCCGAAAAATTCTCGAGACACTTTCCAAACCCGAATTTTGTTTGATTGACCTGACCGAATACGTTAATGCCAGTTTTTTAACGCGTTGCCAAGGCAAGAAGCCTTTTGCGATTTCAATGGATGATGGTCACTCGAGCCAGTTTCGCTTCCTAAAAAACGGTTTTGTTGACCCTACTTCTGGTTTGGGTGTGCTGCTCGAGGTTTTCCCGAATGCCAAAGCCACGTTTTTTCTGAACACAACCAATGGTGGTGCGCCATTTGGCACGGATTCTAAGGCAAAGATTGCTTGGCTGAGAAAAAATAATTTCACCATTGGTAACCACACCGTATCCCATCCGATCTTGTCTAAACTCTCGAGCGCGGCTGTAATTCGTGAAATAGACGGGGTTTGTCGGTACTTGAATGAAACTTCCATGTTGCTGGCATATCCATATGGTCTGATGCCGCCTAACCCAATCTCGAGTTATAAAACCCAATGTCAAACCAAAGCTGCTTTCAGGGCATGGCTAGGTTACTTTGAAGCTCGAGGTCAAACCAAGGAAAGTGGTGCGCTGCTTGCACCGATGCCGAACACCAAGGCATTCTCGAGTCGCCGCTTTACTTATCCGAGAATTAACATCAGCTCTTACCAAGACTTTGTCCGAGATGTCCTCCAGAACACCGCTTGGGCTGTGGTTAAATAAATCAATGTCTAAGACCGCCACGGCTGCTGGTTTCCTCGCATTTTTCCTCATTGGCGCTGTGCAAGCCTTCTATGGACCTGCTCAATTTGCTTTGCGTGAACGTTTTGCCATTGATGCCAGCACCGTGAGTTTTATTGTCTCAGCGCATTTTCTGGGTTCAATGACAGGTATTTTGTGTGTCGCCCCACTCGAGCGGATGCTAGGTTGGCGTAAAGCCTTGCTGCTCGGCTCGAGTTTACTGATAACAGGTTGTCTTGGTGTGGCATTCGCACCGATTTGGGGTTTAGCGCTGTTTTCTGCCGTTATCCTTGGGCTTGGCTTTGGTACGATGGACTTATCCTTTAACACGATTTTCTCGAGCGGCTTTGGCGATAAAAGTACCGCCATGACCAACATCCTGAATTCCTTGTTTGGCTTTGGGGCAATTGCAGGACCTTTTTTGGTCAGTGCATTTCCAAACGACTCGAGAACCCCGTTTCTGATTGTTGCAGCCGCTACCCTTGCGCTGATTCCCTTAGCGGCAGGCATTCGCGCCTCGAGTCTCGAGCAAGCCAAAACAAAACTGGTGTTTAATACGTTGTTTGGTCTTTTTGTGTTGATGTTCTTTGTTTATGTTGGCGTGGAAGTCAGTGCGGCGACCCTCGAGCCTAGGCACTTAAAAGAGGGTTTGGGTTATCCCGAAGATGCTGCTGCCCGTTGGAATGCGCTTTACTGGGGTGGTTTAACCGCCTCGAGAATTTTGGTTGCGCCAATTGCCTTGCGTTACAAGCCACCAACCATTGTGATTGGTAGCAGCATCCTTGCACTGGTTGGCTTAGCCCTGACCCATATTCCAAGTTTTGCACCTTATGGTTACATCATTGCAGGACTAGGTTTTGGTCCAATCTTTCCAACTGGTTTTGTTTGGCTGACCCAAGTCATCCCCTCGAGTGTCGCCGCCGCGAGTTTGGTCGTGGCAGCCGCCAATCTTGGTGCGGTGCTGATTCCTCCACTGTCCTCGAGCATCACCGATAACCCAATGAGCATTCCATCTGTGGTGACCATCTTGGGAGGTTTACTGTTGCTTTTGGCGGTGCTGCTGGCACAACAAAGCCAAAAAGTTAATTCCTGACTCTGGCTGCCTCAGCTCGAGCCAAAACGGCTTTGGTCTGAGCGCCAATTCCCTCGAGTGCATCAGAGAATTTGAGCCAATTGTAAGGGCTTTTTGGACGCACTGCGATGCGTTCTGAAAGCATGGCTTGAGCAAGTTGATAACTTTTGCCACGCAGTGCTGCTTCAATCAGGGTTTTCAAAACCACATCGCGTTGAGCGTGACTTCCGCCAAACTCATGAATCCGCCGCCGAATAGGGTAGAGGAGAGCCACCACCTTTGCAAAATGCCCGCGTTCAAACTCGAGGATGGCTTGGCACACAGGTAGCCCGATTTCTCGAGTCATAACGGCATTGTTGATTGAACTTGAGGGTTTGCTCTCGAGCCAAGCGCGGCGGCTTTGGATCAGTTGCTCGGCTTCGGACAACCAACCCGCGCCAACCAATGCCATGACCGCGTGCATATCATTAAAGGCATAAAAAGCTGGCTCAATGCGGTGCATCCATTTCTCAGCGAGTTTTGAAAATCGAATTTCTTCACGGTGTCCCTCGAGCCGCAAACGCCACAGTAACGCACTGGCATCCAGCAATTGCAGCGCCAAGCCGCCATTGTCGGCATTGAACAGCACGGCATCAAAAATCTCGAGAACCCGAGTGGTATCGCCAGCCTCGAGCGCAAAGAGTGCATAGTGCCACCAGTTGTGAATGATAAAGTAATTGCCATTTGTCCAATTGCCCGCTCGAGCATCGTAATACTTCATGCCGTCAGAAAAGCGCCCAGTTTCTTCAAAAGTATGCCCAACTGCGTGCAAAGCCCAGACATCCTGAGGGTTGCGCTCAACCGCTTCAAAGCCAACTTCAAAGGCTCGGTCATGCTGGTTCATTTCCTCCAAGCCAAACGCCAGCATCCCAAGCAGATTCGGGTAATTGGCATCTGACTCAGACCATGCACCTAGAGCCTGAGCTGGTCGGTCACGCAGCATTCGGCTGTTGCCCGTAAAAAAATCAATCTGATGCCCAACTGCCAGCGCCAGCAAATCTCGAGGATTGACAATACTGACCTCCTCGAGCAAACGTCCAGCTTGTAAAAAATCACCATCCAGCAGCGCTTCGGCGGCTGCCAAATGCCCCTGCTCTCGAGGCAGCTTGGATTGTGGCTTGGCTTGTAAAAAGGCTGCTCGAGCGGCGGCGGCATCCAAAGGTTCAGTTCCCAAAACCCCAAGGTAGGCTTTGAATGACCAAGCCAACGGGTTTTTAGTGTCTAACTCGAGGGCATTTTGAATTTCGGTTGGCATTGAACCACGAAAATGCAAAAAGCAATCCAGTGCCTTCTCGAGATGCGAAACAACTTGCGGACTGTTTGCACTGGTTGGATTGCCAAGAGAGTCAGAAAAAGCCATAGATTAGTTTGACATAGTTGTGGTCAAAAAATCGCCGTCATCACACAATCTCGAGCTTTACTTCATGACGAGCTGGGAATTGCGCCGCGCAGCGCCGACCAATAGCCTGCCAAGGCATCGCGCCCAGCTTGGGTGATCTTAAAACTGGTCACAGGTACTTTGCCACGAAAGGCTTTGAGGACTTCCAAATACCCAGCTTGCTCGAGTTTGCTGGTGTGAGAGCTGAGGTTGCCTTTGCTTAAGCCCGTAGCGTTTCAATTCTCCATCTAGCCAATTGAAACTCGAGCAGCGCAAACTGATGCCATGCAAAAAGACAAAATCCGTATCACCAACCCCGAAGCTGCTAAAACCCTTCGCAGCAGCGCCATACTGCCTTATTTCCTCGAGCAAGAAAATCCAAGTGCGGTGGCTAAGAAATTGGGAACAACCGCAAATTTGGTGCATCACCACGCCAAAAAAGCCCTCGAGTTGGGATTGTTGTTTGAAGCTCGGCGCGAGAAAGGCAAAATCTATTATCAACTAACCGCCAAAACCTTTGCTCACGCTCGGGATTTGCTGCCGCTCGAGCATAAAATAGCGGCGGATGTGCTGCAATTAACCGATGTGTTTGTGCAAGCCTACGCCAAATCCGATGCTAATGTGGACGCTGGAGACGCTGATTATGACTTTTATGGTTTTGCTGCCAAGCACGATGAACTGCCGCCAATGACCGCAGGCAAACCAATTGCTGAGGAAAAACATCCAGCCCATTTTCAAACCCTGACCATAAAGATGAACAGCCAGCGTTATCGGCAATTGGTGAATGACATTTGGCGTTTGCTCGAGGCGGCTCAAACCGAAAAAACCACGGACTCGAGCAGTTGCACTTTTTCTATTTTGGCTTTTGACGGTGTTCTGCGTGAAGGACACGAGGATTCCATGCACATTGATAGTTTTGTGCAGCGCACTGAACAAGCCACTTGAAGTTCTCAGAAAAAAACTTATACTGAGTCTAAGATTAACGCCAATTCTTCTTTCCTATGAGGTTATCTATGACTCAGCCACACCCTTGGTTAGCCCATTATGACGCTGGTGTTCCCAAATCCTTGATCTACCCCGAAAGCCCCATCCAAAGCCTGCTTGAGGGAGCTGCCAAACGCGCTCCTGAACGCTTGGCACTCGAGTTCTTGGGTTATACCATGACCTACTCGGCGCTGCTCGAGAATGCTCGGAAATTCGCCAATTCGCTGGCTGAACTCGGTGTGAAAAAAGGCGACAGGGTAGCGATTATGCTGCCCAACTGCCCACAATTTGTGATTGCTTTTTACGGCTCGATGCTGCTTGGTGCAGTCGTGGTCAACACCAGTCCGCTGTATGTGGCTCGAGAACTCGAGCATCAATTGCGCGACAGCGGCGCAGAAACGCTGATTATGATGAATTTGTTCTATCCGCGTTACCGCGAAATTGCCGCCAGTGTTCCTGTGAAGCGGGTGGTTATGACGACCGTTTCGGATTTTCTACCTTTTCCTAAGAATTTGCTCTATCCCGTCAAAGCCAAGCGAGATGGCACTTGGGTTGAAGTCAAACCCGAGCCGTTTATTCATCAATTCAAAAAATTACTCGAGAAAAGCGTCTCGAGTGCCGCGCCAAAAACCACGGTGCAACCCGATGATTTGGCGCTGCTCCAATACACGGGCGGCACAACAGGCACACCCAAAGGCGCAATGCTCTCGCACCGCAACCTGATGTCCAATGTCACCAGCGCCTCGAGTTGGAGTCCGCAAACCGTGGATGCAGGCGAAGTGATGCTTGGTGTGATTCCATTTTTCCATGTGTACGGTATGACCGTTGCCATGAACATGGCAATCAAAGCGGCAGCCAGCATTATTTTGCTGCCTCGCTTTCAGATTAAAGATGTTCTCGAAGCGATTTACAAGCACAAAGTCACGTTTTTCCCCGGTGTACCAACCATGTACGTTGCCATCAACAACCACCCAGAATTGAAGAAATACGACCTCTCGAGCATCAAAATTTGCTTATCAGGCGCGGCTGCCCTCCCGCTCGAGGTGGCAAAAACTTTTGAAGGTCACACAGGTGGTCAACTGCTCGAGGGGTACGGTTTAACCGAATGCAGCCCATGCGCCACCAACAACCCAATCGCTGGTCAGCGCCGCGAAGGAAGCATTGGCGTTCCCATTCCTGGTGTGGAACTCGCCATTCTGTCCGAAAGCCTCGAGCCGATGCCTGTCGGCGAAATCGGTGAGATTGCGATTTCAGGGCATCATGTGATGCAAGGCTACTGGCAGCGCCCCGAAGAAACGGCGAACAGCATCAAAGACATCGGTGGTAAGCGCTGGCTGCTGACTGGCGACATGGCAAAGATGGACTCGGAAGGTTATTTTTACATCGTAGACCGCAAAAAAGACATGATAGATGCCAGTGGTTTCAATGTCTACCCAAGGGAAGTCGAAGAAGTCATTTACAAGCACTTAGCCGTCAAAGAATGCGTGGTGGTTGGCGTTCCCGACGAGTACCGGGGCGAAACCGTCAAAGCCTATATTGTCCTGCGCGAAAATACGACAGCCACGCCAGAAGAAATCATGGAATTCTGCAAAGGGCAATTGGCATCGTACAAAGCCCCCAAGCAAGTCGAATTCAGGCTCGAGTTACCCAAAAGCCCAATAGGAAAAATCCTGCGCCGAGCCTTGCGCGATGAAGTTGCTAAGGGGTAGACGTTTGAGCTACCTATAGGCATCAGGTTAAGAAAAAAAGCCCTTCAGTACATGCAGAATCACGTTCAGTCAGCCCCTCACCCGACTTCGTCACCCTCTCCCAAACAACGCGCTTCTTGACCCCAAAGCAGCACCTGACGGGCTTGGGTCGCTTCGCGCAGGGAGAGGGGTTCGCGTTTGCTTTTCGTTCCAGTTATGTCTTAAGAAGCCAAATACTACAACACCAGAACCCCTCAATGAGGGGTCGAGCGAAGCGAGGGGGAGTTGTGAGGCATTGCGTTTTTACGATTTGATCCTCGAGAAAATTCCTTAACCTGATGCGAATGGGTAGATATTTGAGCTGCCTACACTCGAGAATCACAAGGTTAGGGAATCAGTCCGTATCAGTTCCGCCACGATTCGTGCAATATTCCAAGCATCATCTGCTCCATTGTGGTGCCGACCCTCGAGTGTCCAACCAAGTAGTTTCAAAGCACCATCCATGCCTAGTTTTTTGCCATGATTACGAGCTTGACCAAAGGCTGCTTTGGCATTGATGTGTTTTTTCCCGACAGGATTCTGCACGCCCTTGGCAACACTTTCCCGCTCGAATTGCTTGCGGTCATACTCACCCCACGATAGCCAAGTGCGACTGCGAGAGTAATAATCTCGCTCGAGAATCTGACAGGCTTGGGCAAAACTGATTCCAGCATCCACATCGGTTTGAGTCCAACCCGTTAGCTCAGTGCAGAATGGGCTGATGCTCGAGTGCTTTGGTTTCACCACAATACTTCGTTTTTCGCTACGCTCGAGTGTTTCTAGGTTCAGTATGCAAATCCCAATTTCGATGATTTCATTTGCCATGCCATGCGGTGGACTACCTTCCCAACAAGTGGCTTCTAAATCAATGATGTTGACTATCGTTTCCATCCCTCGAGTATGCAGGCTCGAGAAGGGGTTTTCCTAGCGCAATTTGGCGTAGTACCAAACGAATATCTTGGCTTACAAAAACACCTCGAGAAATCAAAAAGCGCGTAGGGTAGGCTCTGCCTACCGCTTTTCATTCCTCTGGCAGATTTTCGTACAACACCGCCAAAGGCAATTCAAAACCAATGCTCGGAACAAGCAACATCGAATCGGCTTCTAAAAACTCGTGAAGCCAAGTGCCATTGGGTTGTCTCGAGAAGACTTCGCCAAGAGCTTCGGACTGTGACAATAAAAAATACTGCTCGAGACTTGGAATGGCGCGGTAATTCCTAAGTTTCTCGCCACGGTCAATACTTT
>JAAFJQ010000449.1 GCA_013298185.1 Deinococcales bacterium | reverse complement strand
GGGCATCACACCAAGTACATCTTGTCCAGCAATCGCAGCTTCGATTACTTCTCGCTGCCCGACACGAAAGGACGAGAGGCGAAACACCTTCTCGAGGGTCATGTCAATGTTCATCAGCTCGAGTATACGCCAAAAGGTTTAGAATGCAGCCATGAACTTAGAAAAAATTGCTTCGGCGGCAAAATCGGCTTCCCTCGACGGCTGGTTGCTCTATGATTTTCGTGGCATCAATCCATTGGCATTGCAACTGATTGGTTTAAATGGCAAAAGTTTCCTGACCAGAAGATGGTTTTTATTTGTGCCATCAAACGGCACACCAACGCTGATTTGTCATCGAATCGAAGTTGGCACATGGTCAAAACTCACAGCTGGCACAAACATCCAGCAAATCGTCTACTCGAGCCACCAAGAACTGGATGCTGCGCTTGGAAAAGTCCTCAAAGGTTCAAAGCACATTGCAATGGAATACAGCCCTCGAGGCGCAGTGCCATCTGTCAGCCGCGTGGACGCTGGTACGCTCGAGCGGGTGCGTGAACATGGCGTGGAAGTTGTCTCGAGCGCTGATTTATTGCAGCAATGGCTGACTTGGGATGCCACTGATGAAGCGCTGCATGAAAAAGCCGTGCGCGGTGTGATTCGTGCCAAAGATGCTGCCTTTGCTTTGATTGACCAAAGACTCAAAGCCAAAGAAGCCATCACTGAACTCGAGGTTCAGAATTTAATCATGCAGTGCTTTCTCGAGGATGGTTTGCACGCCGACCACCCCGCCAATGTCAGTTTTGCTGGTCATGCAGGCGACCCACACTACGAAATCACACCAGAATCCAACTGCACCCTCGAGATGGGGATGTGTGTGCTGATTGACCTTTGGGCAGGAATTCCAGACCGCCCAATGGCAGATGTGACTTTTGTGGGCTATGCAGGGCAGCCAACGGATGAGTACTTAACCATCTGGAAAGCTGTGGCTGCGGCTCGAGATGCTGGTATTGCCATGCTCAGCGCACAACAAGGGCAGCTCCAAGGCTGGATGGCGGACAAAGCCGCTCGAGACATCATCGAAGCAGCTGGGTATGGGAGTGCCTTTACCCACCGCCTCGGGCATAGCCTCGGGCGCAACCACGCTCATGGTGATGGCGCGAACCTTGACAACCTCGAGACACATGACACACGCCTGCTTGTACCGCGCACGGCAGTGACGATTGAACCGGGTGTGTACTTGGCTCACTTGGGTGTTCGCACCGAAGTCAATGTGCTGCTGCTCGAGAACGGCGCTCGAGTGACCACGCCAATTCAGGACATGCCTTATGTTTTAGGGCTGTGAATCTTGTTGCCAACAAAAAAGCCTCCCCTACCGTTAGGTAGCGGGAGGTGGCAGGCGAAGCCTGACGGAGGGGTCTGTACGCAAATAACGCGTTGCAGACCCCTCCGTCACCTGTGAACTTGTACAATTGTTATTCATTCGTAAACTCTTCAGAAAATCATAGCCCTTGCGCCTCCTATTTCTTCACAAACCCACCGACTGCCGCAAGAGCTTGGGCTGGGGTGATGGCTTTTTCGTAAGCTCGGTCATTGCCGACTTGTAAGCCAGTTACGGTACTGTCGCCTAGGTTAATTCGGCTTTGACGAATCAAGCAGCGATGCGTGGCTTCGTTGCCCATGATTGCTCCAGCGGCTGCCAGCACATCCTTATTTTGAATCAGTGGCAATGCGCCAAGGTACGCGCCAACAAAAGCATCCTCGAGAGCGTTCATCACACGCAGCACAGGAATCTGGGTTTTGGTGTTGAACTGCACTGGGTAGACAAATTCTGGGCGCTTGGCGGGTGTACCACCAAGGGCGCGAACGGTGTTTTGCAGTGCCAGCACATGCTCGTTTTCTTGATCTCTGGCTGCGTCTATGTAGTCTTTGACCAGCCCATCAAAACCACAAAGCGCAACATTGTAATAAATATCAGTGGCGAGGTACTCAGCAGTCAATGCCAAATTGAGGATTTCAATGTCCCCAGCACTGCTTTGTGCCACAGCTCGAGAACCCAAATCCAGTGCCAAACCAGCAGGCAAGGCGGC
>JAAFJQ010000448.1 GCA_013298185.1 Deinococcales bacterium | reverse complement strand
TCTCGAGGGGGATTGACCTAAGCGTAGCAGCCAATCTGGCGCTAACAGGAATGCTGGTCGCTTTGCTTTCTAAAAGCAACCCGCAACTGCCAATGCTGGTCTTGTTGCTGTCTGGCTTGGCAATTGGAGCAATTCTAGGGGCAGTCAATGCTTTACTGATTACGGTTCTCGAGTTACCGCCGATTGTCGCAACCCTCGGCACCATGAGCGTTTACCGAGGCATGACCTATGTGGTCAGCGGTGGGCAATGGGTCAATTCCCAAGATTTCCCAGCTTTTTTCCTTGAGTTTCCCAATGCCCGCACTTTGGGTCTAACCAGTCTCGAGTGGCTGAGTTTATTGGGTTTACTGCTGGCGTGGTTGCTCTGGCATCAGAGCCGCTTTGGGCGTGAAATCAGGGCGCTTGGCAATAACCCGAGCGCGGCTAAATACGTTGGGGTTCTCGAGAAACCACGTTTGTTTTGGTTGTACACCATTGCGGGCAGCGTGGCGGGTTTTGTGGCGGTGCTGTGGGTTGGGCGTTACGCGATTGCCAGCACCGAACTTGCGATTGGTTTTGAATTACAAGTCGTGGCAGCTTGTGTGCTGGGCGGGGTCAGTATTGCCGGTGGGGTCGGTACGGTCTTTGGCACCGCCTTGGGTTCGTTGTTCTTGGTGATGCTTTACAATGCCTTGCCAGTCATGAAAATCTCGCCTTTTTGGCAAATGGCAATTGTTGGCGTGGCGATTCTGGTGGCTGTGATTGTTAATCAAAGTGCTGGTAAGCGCCTCGGTAAGAACATCCTGCGTCAAGGATCAACATGAAAGAATCAGTTCAGCCTCGCGCTCCATTCAAATGGACAACGGTGTTATTGCGTTGGGAATGGATTCTTATTCCCTTATTGGTGCTGGTGATGCTGGTCAACAGTCGCCTGACTGAATACTTCTGGGATCCATATAACCTCGGCGATGCGACTTTTAATTTCAGCGAAAAAGGCATCATGGCGATCACCATGGCGCTCTTAATCCTGACCCGTGAAATAGATTTATCCGTCTCGAGCATCATTGCGCTGTCTTCTTTGGTTATGGGTTTGGCTGCCTCGCAGGGTGCATCAGCGCCTGTGCTGGTCTTACTGGCGGTGCTGACTGGCACATTGGCAGGGTTGTTCAATGGTTTTTTGGTGATTCGTTTTGCCGTACCAAGTATTGCCATTACCTTAGGCACAATGAGTTTATACCGTGGTATCTCCCAAGCCATTCTGGGCGATCAAGCCTTGACCACCTATCCTGAATCTTTGAGCAGCCTTGGACAAGGCTATCTGCTCGAGCCAATTCCGTATAGTTTTGTGACTTTTTTAGGTTTGGCACTGCTGGTCGGGATTATGCTGCACCGCACCCGTTGGGGTCGGCAACTGTACGCGATTGGTAACAACCCAATTGCAGCTCAGTTCAGTGGGATTCCAGTCAATCGGTATCGCCTGATTTTATTTACGCTCTCTGGTTCGTTTGCTGGTCTGGCAGCCGCTTTTCTAACCGCTCGAATCTCGAGTACCCGCCCGAACATCGCTCAAGGTTGGGAACTCGATGTGATTACCATGGTTGTGCTGGGCGGCATTGGCATTGCTGGTGGCACAGGCTCGATGCTTGGTGTGGTTTTAGCGGTGCTGCTCTTGGGTATGATTTCTTTTGGTTTGGCGCTGCTGAATGTTCCGGGGATTGTTGCCAGCATTTTTATTGGTGGTTTGTTGATTGGTGCAATTGCCCTGCCACCGCTCTTGAAAAAACTTTTTCGAGTTGGCGGTAAAAAACATTAGTTTTGGGTGGTTTTTTGTGTCCAGTACGTGCTACTCGAGAACTCACGTTTTGGTTACCAGCAACTTTAAGCCCTTATTGACCAACCATTTTCGCATTGGCGCGTCTGGTTCTTTATCGGTAATCAGTGCGTCAATCTGTTCAATGGCAATGATTGTGGTAAAGGCAGTTGCTCCAAATTTGGTGTGATCCACAAGGGCAATCGCGGATTTAGAACTTTCGATTAAACGGGTTTTGACTTCAGCTTCGATTAAACTGGCGTCGGTCAGACCACCTTTTT